>JBQGDO010000100.1:0-75094 GCA_052039105.1 Methyloceanibacter sp. | reverse complement strand
CGAGAAGCACCCCGCCAAGCTGGTCGGCACGGATCCGCGCACCGACGTCGCGCTGGTCAAGGTCACCGCGCCGAAAGAGGCGTTTCCCTTCGTGAAATTCTCGAAGAAGGACCCGCGTGTCGGCGACTGGGTGCTTGCGGTTGGCAATCCGTTCGGCCTCGGCGGCACGGTCACGGCCGGCATCATCTCGGCGCATAACCGCGATATCGGCTCGGGCCCCTACGACTACCTACAGATCGACGCGGCGGTGAATCGCGGCAATTCCGGCGGACCGTCCTTCAATCTCGATGGCGAGGTGGTAGGCATGAACACCGCCATCTTTTCGCCCTCCGGCGGCAATGTCGGTATTGCGTTTGCGGTTCCGGCGGAGCTGGTGCAGGAGGTCGTCGAGCAGCTCAAGGAGACCGGCACGGTCGATCGCGGCTGGCTCGGCGTCGTCATCCAGAACGTGAGCGACGACATCGCCGACTCGATTGGCATGGCCGAGGCCAAGGGCGCCATGATCACCAAGGTGACCGAGGACGGTCCCGCGGCCAAGGAAGACCTCAAGCCCGGTGACGTCATCGTCGAGGTGAATGGCGAGAAGATTAACGATTCGCGCGACCTCGCGCGGAAGATCGCCGAGCTGCATCCGAATACGGATGTGAAGCTGTCCATCGTCCGCTATGGCGATCAGCGTCAGCTCACCATGAAACTGGGCACCTTCCCGAGCAGCAAGAAGCTTGCCGCGCTCGAGGAGGAAAAGAAGCCGGAAACCGGCGAGCAGATGAAGAATCTCGGCCTATCGGTGGCGCCGGCTGCAAACTTTCCAGGCGCCGGCGACGAGGGCGTGGTGATCACCGATGTCGATCCGGCAAGCGACGCCGCCGACAAAGGCCTGAAGCCCGGCGACGTGATCTTGCAGGTCGCCGGCGTTACCGTGTCCAAGCCGTCAGACATCACCGCCGGCATCAAAAAGGCGATGGACGGCGCCAAGACCGACAAGGATACCGTCAAGGTGCTGATGCAGGTTAAGTCCGGCGACCAGACGCGCTTCGTGGCGCTTTCCCTGAAGAAGGCGGCCTAAGTCGCTTTCGACGCCGGAGGGCGGCGCGGTTTTCCCCCCGCCGCGCCGCCCGCCATCCTCTTAAGGCTAAAGCTCCGGTCCATAGCAAGAGAGTGACGCCAGGGAGATACAAGCATGCGTGTGCTGGTCATTGAGGACGATCAAGAGACTGCCAGCTTCTTGAAGCGGGCGCTTAAGGAGTCCGGTCATGTCGCCGAACATGCTGGCGACGGCCATGCCGGGCTCGAACTGGCGCGAGCCAACGCCTACGACGTGCTCATTGTCGACCGCATGCTGCCGAAATGCGACGGACTGAGCGTGATCGGCGCGTTGCGTTCCGAGGAGATCGGCACACCCGCGTTAATCTTAAGCGCGCTCGGCGAGGTCGATGACCGGGTCAAAGGCCTTCGGTCGGGCGGCGACGACTATCTCACCAAGCCTTATGCCTTCAGCGAGCTTTTGGCGCGCATCGAAGCCCTGGCGCGGCGCAAATCCCCCGAGGAGGGCAGCACGCGCTTCCAGGTCGGTGACCTCGTGCTGGACCGGCTTTCACACAAGGTGACGCGGGCCGGGGAACCGATTACCTTGCAGCCGCGCGAGTTTCGCTTGCTCGAATATTTGATGAAGCATGCGGGTCAGGTGGTCACGCGCACCATGCTGCTCGAGAATGTTTGGGACTACCATTTCGATCCCCAGACGAATGTCATCGACGTCCACATTTCCCGGCTCCGGTCCAAGATCGACAAGAATTTCGGAAACCCCCTCCTGCACACGGTCCGCGGCGCCGGCTATACCATCCGTGACAGCGCTCACTAAGCTGTTCCGGACCACGACCTTTCGCCTATCGCTGACTTATCTTGCGCTGTTCAGCGCAGCCGCCATCCTCGCCATCGTCTATATCTACTGGAACACGACGGTGCTGCTGTCGCAGCAGCTCAGCCAGACGATCGATGCCGAACTCAAGGGGCTCGCCGAGCAATATCGGGCGGGGGGATTGCAGCAGTTGGTGCGCACCGTCGCCGAGCGCAGCGGAACGCCCGGCAACAGTCTCTATCTCGTGGCCGACAAGGAAGGCCGCAGGCTCGCCGGCAATTTGAGCGCGGTTACGCCCGATCTTTGGAACAGCCTTGGCCCGGTGGAATTCGTCTATCGGCGTCCGGCGCAAGGCGGGGTGGAGAACCGCCTCGCCTTTGCCAATGTGTTCAGGCTGCCGAGCGGCTATCGGCTGATCGTCGGTCGCGATATCGAGGACCGGCGTCAGCTCGCCCGCATGGTGCGCACCACGATGCTGTGGGGACTCGGGGTCATGGCGCTGTTTGGGATCGGCGGCGGCTATTGGGTCAGCCGCAGGCTGCTGGCGCGGATCGATTCCCTGTCGGATACGACGCGAACCATCATGGAAGGCGATCTCACCGGACGCTTGCCGATCAACGGCTCGGGCGACGAACTCGATCGCCTGGCACAAAGTCTCAATCTCATGCTGGCGCGCATCGAGCAGTTGATGGCGGGCTTGCGCGAAGTCTCCGACAACATCGCCCACGATCTCAAAACGCCGCTCAGCCGCTTGCGCAATCGCGTCGAGGCGGCGTTGCACGAGCCCTATGGCGAGCCGGTCTACCGCGAGGCGCTGGAGCGAACCATTGAAGAGGCGGACGGTCTGATCAAGACCTTCAATGCGCTGCTCTCGATCGCGCGCATCGAGGCCGGCGCCGGCTCCGAGAACCGCGAGACGCTCGATGTGTCGGCGCTGCTGCGCGATGTGGCCGAGCTTTACGAACCCGTGGCCGAAGAGCGCGGGCTCGAGCTCAAGGCGCAAGCGGAGTCCCCGGTCTTCATCAAGGCGGACCGCCAGCTCATCGGGCAGGCCATCGCCAATCTCGTGGACAACGCGATCAAGTACGGCACGGCGGAGACGGGTCCCGGCAACGAACCCGCACGACCGGAGGTCACGGTGAGTGCCGTGGCCAAGAACGGCGTTGCGGAAATAGTGGTCACCGACCGGGGCCCGGGCGTGCCCCAGGCGGACCGGGAACGCGTGCTCGACCGCTTCGTCAGGCTCGAGGCCAGCCGGTCGGAGCCCGGCAGCGGGCTCGGTTTAAGTCTTGTCGCGGCGGTGGCGCGGCTGCATGGTGGCAGCCTGAAGCTCGAGGACAACGCGCCCGGGCTAAAAGTCATCCTCGCCTTGCCGGTGAACGGCGAGGCGCTTGTCAACGGGGCGGCCCACCAACCGCCCTCCGGAGCAGAGATCGGATCGGCGTGACGGCGTTCTTCGAGCGCATCACCCAGGCCCCCCGCGTCCACGACGAGCCGCGGGGCGCCGAGTCGCTCCAATCCCTCAGCGACTCCCTCGCCAAAACGCCCGGCCATGCTCCCGCAGCCGCACTCCTGGGCGAAACGCCGCAGCTCAGAGAGCTGCTGCTCGGCGTGTTTGCCGGCTCCCCCTATCTCACCTCGCTTGCCTCGCGCGATCCGGCTCTGTTTGCCGAGTGCGTCACCCGCGATCCGGATGCGCATCTCGATGACGCGTGCCGGGCGCTTGCCGCGGACGTGGCACAAACATCGACAGCCGCCGAGGCCATGAGCCTGATGCGGCGCTTCAAGCGCCGGATCGCTTTGCTCACCGGACTCGCCGATCTTGGCGGCGTCTGGACGACCGAAGCGACCTTCAAGGCGATGAGCGCCGGCGCCGATGCGGTTTTGCAGCAGGCGACAGCTTTTCTCTTTCGCAAGGCACGCGAATCCGGCCAGCTCGTGCCGCAGTCGGAGAATGCCGGGCCCGCTCCGGGCTATTTCATCATCGCCATGGGCAAGCTCGGCGCGCGCGAGCTGAATTATTCCAGCGATATCGACATCATCGTCTTTTATGACGCGGAGCGCGCCGGGCTTGCGCCGGGGGTCGAGCCGTCGACTTTTTTCGTGCGGCTGACGCGCGAGATCGTGCGCCTGCTTCAAGAGCACACCGCCGACGGTTATGTGTTCCGCACCGATCTGAGGCTGAGGCCCGATCCCGGCGCCACCCAGATCGCGCTCTCGGTCGAGGCGGGACTCACCTATTACGAGAGCTTCGGCCAGAACTGGGAGCGCGCCGCCTTGATCAAGGCGCGGGCCGCCGCCGGGGACATCGCGCTCGGCGATGAATTCCTGAGCCAGCTCGGCCCGTTCATTTGGCGCAAATATCTAGACTTCGCGGCGATCGCCGATATTCACGCCATGAAGCGGCGGGTGCATGCCTTCAAGGGGCATGGCGCCATTGCCGTGGAGGGCCACGACGTCAAGCTCGGACGCGGCGGCATCCGCGACATCGAGTTCTTCGCACAGACGCAGCAACTGATCGCCGGCGGGCGGCACCCCGAGCTCAGAACCCGTGGCACGATCGAGACCTTGCAACGGCTGGCGGCTGGCGGCTGGATCGCGCCCGACGCGGAGAAAGACCTCAGCGAAGCCTATCTCTTCCTGCGCCGCATCGAAAATCGGCTGCAAATGATCGGCGATCAGCAGACCCACATAATTCCGGCTGAGCGCGATGAGCTTGACCGCGTGGCGAGGCTCTCGGGATTTGCCGACGCCAACGCCTTCGGCGAAGCGCTGCTGTCGCGGTTCAAGCGGGTCGAGGCGCATTACGGCGCGCTGTTCGAGAAGTTGCCCGATCTGCCGAATGCAGCGCCAACGATCGTCGTCTCGGCCGATGAGGGCGATCCGGCGGCGCTCGCCAGCCTGGAGCGGCTCGGCTTCCGCAATCCGGATGCGGCCGTCGCCGCCATCAGGGCATGGCAGTCGGGGCGCTACGCGGCGACGCGCAGCCTGAAGGCGCGCGAGCGGCTGACCGAATTCCTTCCCTCGCTGCTCGATGCGTTCGGCCGTACGGCCGAGCCGGATCTCGCGCTCGCCACCTTCGACCGGGTGATCGCCGGGATGCCGGCGGGGCTGCAACTCTTCTCGCTGCTTGCGGCCAATCCGAGTCTATTGCGGCTTGTCGCCGACATCATGGGGACGGCGCCGCGGCTGGCGCGCATCATCGGCCGCAGGCCCCGCCTGCTCGACGCGGTGCTCGATCCTGGATTCTTCGGCGCGGTGCCGACTCCCGCCAGATTGAAGGAATTGGTCACCGGCGCGATCGCCGAGGCAAACGACTATCAAGACGCGCTCGACCGTGCGCGCATTGTCGGCCGGGAACAGGGCTTTCTTATCGGGGTGCGTGTGATCTCGGGCACGCTTTCGGCCCGGCAAGCGGGCGCGGCCTATGCGGCCCATGCCGAGACCCTGATCGAGGCGCTCGCCGCCCGCGTCGAGGAGGAGCTCGTCCGGGCGCATGGCCGCATGCCGGGAGGGCAAGCCGCCATCATCGCCATGGGCAAGCTCGGCGGGCGCGAGATGACGGCGGGGTCCGATCTCGATCTGATCATCGTCTACGATTACGAGGGCGACGGCGCCCACTCCGATGGGCCGAGAAGCCTGCCCGGGCCGCAATACTACTCGCGATTCACCCAGCGCCTGATCGCCGCGCTTTCGGCCGAGACCGCCGAGGGCTCTCTCTATCAAGTGGACATGCGGCTTAGGCCTTCGGGCAGCCAAGGGCCGGTCGCCACCAAACTCTCCAGCTTCATCGACTACCAAAAGGGCTCGGCCTGGACCTGGGAGCGCCTTGCGCTGTCGCGCGCGCGCGTGGTGACCGGGCCGGCGCCGTTGCGGCGGCAAATCGTCGACACGACCAATGAAGTGCTTTGCGCCCCGCGCGACCGGGCCAAGGTGGCGGAAGATGTCAGGGCGATGCGGACCAAGATCGCCGAGGAGAAGGGGAGCGCGGATCTCTGGGATTTGAAGCACGCCCGCGGCGGGCTGATCGATCTTGAGTTCATCGCGCAGTTTCTGCAAATCGTGAGCGCCGCAGAACACCCAGACGTGCTCGAGCAAAATACCGAGCTGGCACTGTCCAAGCTTTCGGCGACCGGCGTGCTGTCGGCTGGCAATGCCGAAATCCTGGTGCCGGCGGCGCGGCTTTACCACACGCTGACGCAGGTGCTCAGGCTCTGTCTCGACAAGCCATTCGCGGCGGAGGAGGCGCCGCGCGCGCTGAAGGATCTGTTGGCGCGGGCCTCGGAGATGCCCGATTTCCCCACGCTGGAAGCTTCGCTCAAGGACACGCTCGCGGCGGTTCATGCGGCCTTCGAGCGCATCGTGGCTTAAGCCTCACAGCGCCTCGCGCCGCCGCAAATTCTGCCCCAAGCGCACCAGGTTGGGCAGGTGGGGCGGCTCATCGAGGCTTGGTTCGGGCGCGGCGAAGGCAAGCGCGGGGCGCGAGCCGTTGTGCGGCGAGGCGAGTGAGGGTTGGGAGGACGACCAGCAGGTCTGCACGAATTTCTGCGCGCTCATCGGCTTGGCGAACAAGAAACCTTGAGCAAGGTCGAAGCCCATCTCCCGCACGGCGAGAAAATCCGCCCAGGTCTCCACCCCTTCGGCGACGGTGCGAGCGCCATAGCTGCCGGCAAGGTCGAGGATGCGCCGACAGATCGATTGCTTCAGCCGGTCCTTGGCGCAACCGGTGACGAATTTGCGGTCGACTTTCAGCTCGACAAAGGGGAAGTGGCACAGGCCGGTAAGCGAAAGCCATTCCGCGCCGAGATCGTCGATCGAGATCGCGATCTTATGCAGCCGGAGCTCATCGGCCACCTCGCGCGCCAGGCGCAGATTGCGCACGATCTCCGTGCCGTTGATCTCGACGATGAGTCCTTGGAAGGCGGAGCTTTGCGGCAATTTGCGGCAAAGCCGCGCGAGCGAGTCGCGTTCCTGAAGAAAAGCGATCGGCAGATTGATGGCCGTCTCGATCGGGCCGCGCTGGGCGAAGAAATAGTACCAGTCGTCGACCGCCTGGCTGATCACCTGCTCCGAGAGCGGTGCAAAACGCGGATCGCCGTCATTCGGCACGAGATAGGCGGGGGGCACGATGCCCCAGGCCGGATGCCGAATGCGCAGCAGCGCCTCGACGCCGCGCATGACGACGGCGCGGGCGTCGATCTTCGGCTGATACCAAAGCTCGAGCCAGCCTCCGCGCACCGCCTCGGCCATGTCCACCAGGGGCCCCGTGGCGCCCTCGGGCAGCAGGATGGCGATGCTCTCGCGCAGCCGCTCCCTGGTGAAGGGCATGAGCAGCGGGGGCAGGAGCCTTATGCCGAATCGCTCGGCGATTTCTTGGATGGTTTCCAGCGCCGCCGAGTCGCGTTCGGCGAAGGGCAATACGCTGCCGTCGAAATTCTTGGCGGCGAGCGCTTCAAGCAGCTCGCCCGCGGCGACGTAGCCCGCCGTCAAGCCGAGAACGATGAGGTCGGGCGCGCGGGCGTCGAGCGCTGCGTCCAGGTCGGCGGTTTCCACGCATTCGTAGAGAGTGAAATTGTATTCGCCCAGAGCCTCGCGCAGGAACTGGCGGATGTGATGCTTGCCGTCGGTGATGCAGACTAAAGGCGCGGCCCGTCCGGGCTCTCGCTCGTCCATGGTCCCCTCCGTCATTGACGAGGCGGCCATGTTGCGAAGGTGAAGGGTTCGTAATTAAGGAGACGGCGTGGCCGGGCGAAGAAACTCACCGCGACGGTTAATATCTAAAACTATATCAAAAACTTAGCTAAGTTTTCGCGCG
The DNA here is from genome assembly GCA_052039105.1 of Methyloceanibacter sp. GTDB lineage: Bacteria > Pseudomonadota > Alphaproteobacteria > Rhizobiales > Methyloligellaceae > Methyloceanibacter. The sequence continues at coordinate 67,421 of JBQGDO010000100.1, read as the reverse complement.
GCGGACTGTCAGGCGCTGGCGGCGAACTGCGGCTCTTCGTCGGCGATCACCGGCCGCGCCGGCAGGGTACAGGTGACGGTCGTGCCGTGTCCTTCGCGGCTGGTGATGCGCAATGTGCCGCCGTGCAGTTCGACCAACGCGCGGGAGATGGCGAGGCCGAGGCCGCTGCCCTGATGGCTCTTGGAGAATTGGTTCTCGACCTGCTCGAAAGGACGACCGAGCTTGGCGATATCCGTCTCGGGGATGCCAATGCCCGTGTCCTTGATGGCGATCTTCACATGCCCCCGCGAGCGCGAGAGATGCACGTCGACGCTGCCGCCGTCGCGGGTGAACTTGACGGCGTTGGAGAGCAGGTTGAGGAACACCTGCTTGAGCGCGCGCCGGTCGGCTTCGAGCACCAGATGCTGCGGACCGTGGCGCCCGAGCGCGATATTGCGTTCGGCCGCGGCTTGGCCGACGACCTTCATGCTGTCCTCGACGATGTCGGCGAGGTCGACCGTACCGACGTCGAGCGACATGCGGCCGGCTTCGATCTTGGACATGTCGAGAATGTCGTTGATGACTTCCAACAGATATGCGCCGCTCGCGTAGATATCGCGGGCATATTCCTGATATTTGGGATGACCGAGCGGGCCGAATAAAGCCTGCTGCATCACCTCGGAGAAGCCGATCACCGCGTTGAGCGGCGTGCGCAGCTCGTGGCTGATATTGGCAAGGAATTCAGACTTGGCGCGGTTGGCGGCCTCAGCGCGATTCTTTTCCAACGCGTATTTCTCGGCGAGGTCGACCAGCTGTTGCTTCTGCTGCTCGAGCTCGCGGCGCGAGAGCCTGAGCTCGGCGACGCTCGCGCGAAGCTGCTGTTCGCTGTCGGCGAGAAGCTGTTGGCTCTCCTTGAGCACGGTGATGTCGGTGCCGACGCTGACATAGCCGCCGTCTCGCGTGCGGCGCTCGTTGATGTGCAGCCAACGGCCATCGTCGAGTTGCGCCTCGTAGGTGCGGCTGTCATCGTCGTTGCCACCGGTCACCGCCACGCGCTTGGAAACGATCGGCTCGGATGCGGCGGCGATCACCTCGTCATAGGGGCTGCCCGGGCGCACCATATCGTCCGGCAGGCCGTGGAACTGCTGGTATTTGCTGTTGCACATCACCAGCCGGTTCTCTCGGTTCCATAGCACGAAGGCCTCGGAGATGGTCTCGACGGCATCGCGCAGTCTCGCATTCTCGTCCGGCGAGCCGGATACGATCTCATGCTCGGCCATGACGGCGATTCCGGTGAGACATGGTTCGCCTGAGACGCGAGTGATGTGGCCACGCAGTCGCAGGGCGACCCACTGCCCCTGGGCGTGGCGCAGGCGGAAGCATCCGTCGAACAAAGACGCGCCTTCGCGCAAATGCCGGTCGATCACGCCACGCAGATCGTCGTCGGGATGGAGGGTGCGGGCGATCGTGCCAAAGGCCATGGCCTTATCGCGCGGCTCAAGTCCGAGCATGCGGTACATGGGCGCGGACCATTGCACATGGCCGCGAGCGAGGTTCCAGCGCCAGACACCGCAGCCGGGCAGAGCTTCGCTTAGCTCCTTGGCAAGCACGCCGTCCTTCTCGCGCGAGGCGGCGGGGACGAGGTACCAGAGGCCGCCGGCGAGCAGCGCCAGAATAAGTCCGGCGAAGAAGAGCAGCGTAATCTCCAGACGCGCGGCGTTGCGCCAGTCTGCAAGCGCAGCATCGACCGGTTGCAGGAAAGCCAATTGCGCGTCGGTTTGCGGAACGTTGCGCACCGTCACGATCGCGTCGGTGCCGTCGAGCAAGGTGAGCCGCAGCACGCCAGCCTCGGCCCCGAAGGTGGTCAGCGGTTGCTGTGGGCCGAGAATGTTCAGAAGATTGCCGGAGCGCGAAGCATCGAGCGGCGCGCGACCCCGGATATACCCCTCCGCGTCGGCAAGCAGCGCAACGCGGTTCTCGGTGGTGGCACCCTTGGGCAGGCTTGAAGCGAGTGCGCTCTGCCAATCGGTGCTCGAACTGAGCGTCTTGTCCTTGAGGCTCAGTGCGGCGTTATCGGCGATCAGGGCGAGTTGCTGGCGGGCCGCATCCAGAGCGGCCCGCTTGCCCATCGTCAATTGCGTGGTGAAGCCGAGGATGGCGACGGCGGCAAAGCCCGCGAGCAGAAGCGGCACAAGCCGTCGCAGACGTTGCGTATTGGACAGATGACGGCCGATAACCGCGCGGAAATCCTGCCAGTTCGGCCCCGCAAACGCGAATCCCTCACGCGCAGAATGCGCCCGCGCCATTCGGTCCCCCTCTGACTTCCCCTGCATCGAGCCGGAGAAGTGCCGCATCTCCGAATCGCCCGCATCTCATTGGAATCGATGAAGGCGGGGTCTGTCCAGAGCAAAGCTGTGGAAAATCGGTTAATAACCCGTTGACAGAGCGAGACTCTAATTGGCTCCCAGGGTCTTCGTGACGATCTCGTAGCTGTCGGTGGACAGCTTTTGCGCGGCGAGATCTTCCAGCACGGCCTTGGCGTGGGCCTGCCTTTTGGGCTCGAGCGTGTGCCAGCTTTCGAACGCGCCGAGCAGGCGCGCAGCGACATGGGGATTGAAGCCGTCGATTTGCAGGGCTTGCTCCGCCAGCAGCCGGTAACCGGCGCCGTCCGGGCGATTGAAGGCGGTCGGGTTGCCGTGGGCGAAACCGCCGAGCAGAGCGCGGACGCGGTTCGGATTCTTCAGCGAGAATTTCGGGTGGGCGAGCAGGGCCTGGACGGTCTCGACCGCTTGCGGGCGTGCCGCCCGCGCCTGTACGGCGAACCATTTGTCGAGCACCAGGGGCTCGTCCTGCCATCGTGCGTAGAAATCGTCGAGCGCGCCGCGCGCCGGCCCATCGAGATGCGAGAGGATGGACAGCGCGGCAATGGCGTCGGTCATGTTGGTCGCGTCGCGGTAATGACGCTCGGCACGGGCGATTTCCACGGGGTCACCGGTTCCGACGAGGAGATCGAGCACGGCACTCTGTAACGCGCGCTGGCCGGCGCTTTGCGGGTCGGGCGAGAAGGGTCCGCGCGGCGCGGTACGCGCGTAGAGTTCGGCCAAGGTCCCGCGGATCTCTTTACCGATGGCGGCGCGCAATGTCTCGCGCGCGCCATGCACGGCATCGGTATCGACGTTGCGGGCAAGCTCGCGCGCGATGTCGGACTCGCTTGGGAGTTTGAGGAACTCGGCGCGATAGGCTTCACGCAGGGTCTCGTCGCTCGCCGTGGCGCCGAGCGCCTGGGCGAGACGCACCGCCTCCTTGCCTCGGACCCTCGAGACATCGCCGCCATTCTTCGCCGCGGAAGTAAGCAGGTCGGTCGCACAGGTCTGCGCAGCTTGCCAGCGGTTGAACGGGTCGGTGTCGTGCATCATCAGGAACTCGATCTGAGCGGGATCGAGATTGGTGGTGAGCCTGACCGGTGCGGAGAAGGCGCGCAGCAGGGATGGCGTCGGCGGAGAGGGAATATCGCGGAAGGCGAACACCTGCTCGCGCCCGGTAACTTCGAGCAGCCCATCGGCGAGTGGCTTGCCGTCCTCGAGCTTCAAAGGAAGCTCGTCGCCGTTCGCTCCGATCAGGCCGACTTTCAGCGGGATCAGCATCGGCTCTTTCTTGGTCTGGCCCGGTGTCGGCGGCACGACCTGGCTGACCGAGAGCCGCGCGGTCTTGGCGCGCGGGTCATAGTCGAGCGAGCAGGCAAGTTCTGGCGTGCCGGCTTGGGTGTACCAGAGCATGAATTGGGAGAGATCGCGCGCGTTGGCATCCGCCATGGCCGCGATGAAATCCTCGACGGTCACGGCTTGGCCGTCATGCCGCTCGAAATAGAGATCGAGGCCTTTGCGAAAACCCTCGCGGCCGAGTAGGGTCTGCAACATGCGGCAAAGCTCGGCACCCTTCTCATAGACCGTCGAGGTGTAGAAGTTGTTGATCTCGATATAGGAGGCGGGCCGCACGGGATGGGCGAGGGGCCCTGCGTCCTCCGGAAATTGATGCGTCTTCAGCAGGCGCACATCGACCACACGCTGCACCGGGCCGAGCCGCGTGTCAGCGGTGAACTCCTCGTCGCGGAACACCGTCAGCCCTTCTTTCAGACAAAGTTGGAACCAATCGCGGCAGGTGACGCGGTCGCCGGTCCAGTTGTGGAAATATTCATGGGCGATCACGCTCTCGATCGAGGCGTAGTCGGCGTCGCTTGCCGTGTCGGGCCGCGCCAGCACGAGCTTGTCGTTGAAGAAGTTGAGGCCCTTGTTCTCCATCGCCCCCATATAGAAATCGCTGACGGCGACGATGTTGAACACGTCGAGATCATATTCCCGGCCGAAGCGCTCCTCATCCCAGCGCATGGCGCGCTTCAGCGACTCCATGGCCCAGGCGCAGCGGTCCTCTTTGCCGTGCTCGACATAGATATTGAGATCGACCTCGCGGCCGGAGGCGGTGACGAAGCGATCCGGCACCCGCGCCAAGTCGCCGCCGACCAAGGCGAAAAGATATGAGGGCTTGGGAAAGGGATCGTGCCAGACGGCGAAGTGGCGCCCGGTGTCGGCAATGTCTCCTCGCGACACCGGATTGCCGTTCGACAGCAGCACCGGCGCGGTCGCGCGGTCTGCTTCGATGCGCACCGTGTAGACGGACAGCACGTCGGGCCGGTCGACAAAACAGGTGATGCGGCGGAAACCTTCCGGCTCGCATTGGGTGCAATAGGTGCCGCTCGAGCGGTAGAGCCCGGAGAGCGCGGTGTTGGCCTCCGGGTCGCAAGTCGTGACGACGTCGAGCGTGAATGGTCCGGACGGGACCCGCGCTATGGTGAGCGAGCGGTCCGTCAAAGTGTAATCGTCCGGCCCCAGGGGTTTGCCGTCGAGCGTTACGCTTTGCAGGGCAAGACTTTCGCCGTCGAGGACGAGAGGCGCGCCGCGTGGCGCTTCAGGGTTCGGCCGGATCTTGAGGCTGGAGGCGACGCGGCTTGCTTTCGGGTCGAGCGCCACGTCAAGTGCGACCTCGTCGATCAGATAGGCCGGCGGGGCGTAGTCCTTGAGGAGTTTGGGCTGGCGGACGGACTCTTGCATGGAACTTGGAACATCCCCCTTGCCTTCGCTCTTAGACAAGGGCGCGCGGGATGCCAAGTCCTGACCGGAATTTTTCTTGCTGCGAGGCGGCTAGCTGGCAACTTCGCTGACGATGCGGCGGGCGAGCTGCGCGAGCTTAATCATGTCGTCGCTGAGATTTTCAGGTTCCTGCTCGGCCCGTTCGACGAATTCCTCGATAAGCTTCATGAAGACCGGCGCGCGCACGATGATCTCGGCCTGACGCTCGATGCGATAGGGATCGAGATCGTATTCGGCGCCGGGAACTCGCCAGCCGCCCCAATCGCGTTCGGTGGTCACGACCAGGGGGTGGGTGCCAGGGTGCGGGTGATGCCCGCATTGTTCGGCACCCTTCCAGCGGTTGTGGCCTCGCAGGATGCGCCAGCTGCCGACGCCATTCGCGGCGTTGCTTTGCAGCGCGAGAGATTCTTCCTCGAGCTCCTCTTGCTCGAATTCCCGCCCCATGCCGCAGTCATAGGTAATCTTGGACGGCTCGGTGCTGCCCTTAACCCAGGTCGGCACGACGGCTTCGACATAAGCCCAAGTGCCGACTGGCTTGACGAAGACGCGCTGCGACTTGTGAAACTTCGCCTTTGCCATGATTTGACGCCCGGTTTTGGGAGCTTGCGCTCCGCCCGGAAGGCTAGGGGCGAAATGTTAAAATTTGGCCCCCTGCCACTGGGACGAGGGGGCCAAAGGAAGCGGAGAAAGGCCGTTTTTTCCACGCTTTGGGTCAGTTCTTGCCGGGGGAGTTCATGGCGTCCTTCTGGACCGCGCGCGTGCCTTCCCAGTCGACGTGGTAGTCGTTCTCCGACTTGAAATAACCGGAATAGGTGCCACTGCCCTCGATGCCCAAGGTCCCGTCGCTGGGAGCGATGGTGTATTTGCCCTTAAAGGTGGTTTTCGGCTGCCCGTCCTGCATGACAGTGGTCACCATGCCGTCAATTTTGACGACCTGCCGGTGCGATCCGTTGGTGTAAATCACATAGCCCTGCTGGGGGCCGTTGCCTTGGCGAAGGTCGACGACATCCTTGATGCTCACTGCGAAACCATCAACGAGGCCTCCTGGATTGGCGCTAGTGCCACTCGACTCGCTCAGAACGAGCATGTGGCCTTCCGAAATGGGCTGGGCATCGCGTTTGACGTAAGCGGCATCGATGCTGCCGGAGTCTTTGACATCACCTGCGAGCGCTCCGGACGGGGTCAGACCAATGATCGCCATTGCGGCGAGAAGTGGAATTGTTTTCATGAGCGTGGGCATTGAGCTTCCTCCTCTGACGCGGGTCCCGAGATTGGCGACCCTTGCGGCGCTTCTCGCGCCACATCCGACGATAGGGACGCTGCCGAAGAAGGTCCTGAAGGAGGTCTGAAATTTTCTGAATTCGACAGCCGCTCGTGTGCCCCAAGCCGCTAAATCGGTGAGCATTCGATCCGTAGGTCGATGTAACACACCGGCAGGCAATCGCGGACGTGCCACGAGCACTCACAGGGACGCCCGAACTCAGGGCAAGCACTTTTCACTGCCGCCTCAGCCTCGACGGAGGCCCCAAGCGCGCAAGCCATAAAGGCAAGAAGGGCGGCCACAATCGCGGACGGCATGGCCAAGCTCCTCGGGTTTACTTGGCGGAAAAGGGGAGCCCGAGGCGCTGCGGATTGGCGCCAAAGGCTCCCCATGTCGTTAGTCGCCCAGGCGGTATGGCGCCGGGATTCCGCTGCCCGCGCCGATGACCGGAACGGGAGGGTGCTGATTGGTGAAATTCTCCGGATAGAACGGGCTGTCAGAACGAGCCGAGGCCGATCCGTTGGCGGCGATGATGCCGACAACCAGAGCGATGGCGGTAACAAGCGTTTTCATGGCGGTGTCCTCACATTGCTGAGCCCGCCGGGATGGAGGGCTTATGAGAGGCACGGGCCCGCGCCATGAGCACGAGTCTAGAAAAGACCTCGCCCAAGGTCCTGAAAGGCCGCTGAAAGTTTCTGAAGTTGGGGGAAAGCCGGCGCCGACGGGTTAGACGGCTTTGCGTTCCGTCGCCAGGGTTGGCCGCCAGCCGGCCTCGTGCAGCTGAGCCAGCGCGCGGCTGGCGAGCTCGGGCGGCTTCGGCGCAAGCACCAGGAGTCCACTGGGACTTGCCATCAATCGCGCCAGCAGCTTCTTGGCCTCGTCGAGGCGACGGAGTCCGGCAAGGCACATCACGCGGTAGGTGTCCGCGCCGCGGAAGTTCGGCGCGCTGCGCAGGCACTCCTCAAATTCTCCCAACGACTCCTGATAGCGCTTATTGCCCCACAGGATCATGGCGTGGAAGAAGCAGTAGTAGGCCGGTCTGAGCGGATTGAGATTGATTGCCTTGTCGGCCAGCTCCAGCGCCTCGCCGAGCGCTCCCGACTCGAACAGGACAACTGCGAGGAACAAAAGCGCATCGGCATCGCTTGGCCCGAGTTCGACTCCGCGCCGTCCCACCGCGACCGCTCGCTCGATGTCGCCCGCGTGGATCAGGGCCTGGCTCAAGCCTTGATGGGCCGACGACAAGCTGGAATCGAGCTCGATGGCGCGATTGAATTGACCGATCACCTCGCCGAGCCTGGAAGGGCCCCATTCGCCGGTCAGTCCCAGCAACAAGTCGATCAGGTTGAGCCAGCCGAGATAGGCATAGGCCGGCGCGTAGTTTGGATCGCGGCGGATCGCCTCTTCGAGATCGGCTCTTCCGGCGCGTGTCGCCTCGCCACTGAATAAGTGCTTGCGCGCGATACCGCGCAGTGTCAGTTCGTAGACGTCGAGGTCGCGCGGGGGTGCCCCCAGGATGGCCTGCTTCTCAACTGCGCGTATGCCAGAATGCACGCTTACGGCGATCCTGGTTGCGATCTCGTGCTGCACGTGAAGCACGTTCGGCGCTTCAGCGGAGAAGCGATCGCCCCAGGCGATGCTGCCGTCGCGCGTGTCGACAAGCTGCACGTCGACGGTAATTGTGTCCTCGATACGCTGGGTCGTGCCTTCGACCAGATAGCGTGCGCCAAGCTGCTCGCCGACCTCCTGCGCCATCAGATTCTGATCGCCCAATGCGAAGGAGGAATCGCGGCCAATCAAGCGGAGGTCCCGATTGCGAGCCAGTTCGTTGATGATTTCGCTCGCCACGCCTGTACCCAGCATCACGGGTCCGCAATCTTCTCCGATCGACAGGAAAGGCATGATGGCGAGGGAAGGAAAATCCGGCGCACGGCCGGGAAGAAGCGCACGGCGTTGCGCCGGCACCAACATGTATCCCTTGCGCGGCATGGTGCGCAGCACGCGCCGCTCCTCGTCGCCGATGGCCCTGCGAATATCGGCGATGCATTGGGTGAGGGAATCCTCAGTGACGGCGACGTCGTCCCAGACCTTGGCGATGAGGTCGTCTTTGGTGACGAGGCGGCCGGCGTGTTCGGCGAGGAGACGCAGTACGGCCAAGGAGCGCGGGCGCAACTCCACATGCTCCCCCTTCGCGGTCCGCAATTCATCCGCGACGAGGTCAACGACATATTGCGGCAACTGCACCTGCCGCTGGAGCCTTGCAGTGGTGCTCGCCATGGGCGCGCCTCCCCATCTCAAGGTCTAGGCCCATTCTGGTCCTTTTTTGTAATGGTTCAAAGAGCTTCCTAACGATGATGGGTCCGGCAGGTGACGGAAGCGCGTTCCTGGCTTAAGAGGCGCTTCACCATGGACCCGAGCACGAAGTCTCAACCCGCCGCCGCAAAGCTATTTTTGCCTTCCAAGCGCGCCGCTGCGGTCACCGCCGGTCTCGGCCTTGCGGCGCTTGGTGCCGCGCTTTGGCTCCGCTACGGCATCATCCAAAACAGCGAAATCGGCATCGCCTGCGAAGCCGCGGAAGAGGGGGACCTCGGCTGCCGGCTTCGGCTCGGCGTGATCATGCTGTTCGTATATGGCGTCTATGGTTCGGTGGCGCTGATTGCCGCGCTGATACAGTTGTGGCGGCCGAACGCGGTCATGTTCGGAGTGGGCATCGTCTTCGCGCTACTCGGTCTCGTGCTCTACAACACGCGCCTCGCCGCGCTCGCCGCGGCGCTGCTCGTGCTCAGCCTGGCGCGGCCTTGGCCCGCAGGCAGGTGAGCGCCAGGACCAAGAGCAAGGCGGCAAATAGCATCGCCTGCCAATTGGCGAGTCCTTCATTGAGGGCGATGAACAGCGCGGAGCCGGCGAGGACCGCCGCGGCCATCCTTTCTGCGGCTCCGTGAGGAGAGTGTAGTGGGTCGCCTGCGAAGGCGAGCACGGCGAGGGCGATGACCGGACCGGTCAGCGCGGCAAGCGGGAAATCCTTGTAGCGCGGATCGACGACGAGCCCGAGCGCCACATGGATGGCGGCAACGACCGTCATGGCGAGCAAGAGCGACAAGGTCACGGCGACCAGGTCGCCTGCGCGCCAATGCGCCGGATCGAGCGCTTTGGCGAAACCGGTGAGACGGTCGCCGCGCGCAAGCGCGTAGGCGGCGGCCATGGGCACGACCAGGCTGAGAACCAGCAGGAACGCGGCGCGCAGCCGGTCGGCGGGAATTTCGCCCTCGATCGGCAGGTTGGCCGCAGCGAGCCCAAACACGAGACCCGACGCGAGCGCCATGGCGGCGAAGCCCGCATCGCTTCGCCAAGACATCTCCCGCGCCGCGCTGTCGTGTCGACCTAGCCAATAGGCGAGCCAGACGAGAAACGCCGCAGCGATGCCGAGGCCAGCCTTCAAGCGCCAATCGGGATGGTTCGACACGGGATCGCCAAGGCGAAATTTCGGCTCGCGGCTCGCGTCGTCATAGATTCCCCAATTGCCACCCGCGGTTCCCTCGAGCACGCGCTTCCACGGCTGGTCGAAAGCCTCGACGATATTCACCTGCCAGTTCTCGGCCTCAGCCAACCGCACCATGCCGCTCACGAAGCGTGCTTGATTGACGGGAGAGGGCAGTGCGCCTTCCCGCATCCGGCCGTGGCTCGGCCACCCCACTTCTCCGATCACGATGTCCTTGCCGGGGAAGGCCGCCGCCATCTTCTCCCGCACCTCCCGCACATGCGCGACAGCGTCAGCCTCGCGCACGGGATCGTCCTCCCAATAAGGGAGAATGTGGATGGTGACGAAGTCGACGGTGGAGGCGAGCTCGGGCGCTTTGAGCCAAAACTCCCACACGTCGGCATAGGTCACGGGATGAGCCGAACGGCGCCGGACCTCCTCGAGATTGGCCTTGATTGTCTCGGGCGCGAGCTCGCCCCTGAGTAATGTCTCGTTGCCGACGATCAGCGCCTTGATCGTGCCGGGGTGGTGCCGCGCCAAGCGCATGGCCGCCTCGATCTCGCGCCGGTTCTCCGCCCGGTTGCGGTTGAGCCAAACCCCTTGCAGAACTTGCAGGCCATGTTTGCCGGCGAGCCTGACGATCCGGCTCTGCGAGCCCCTGGCGGAGTAGGTCCGGATGCAGGACGTCACCTTGGCGAGCCGTTCCAGGTCGGCCTCGATTTGGCGGTCGGAAATCCTCAGATTTGGCGTGTACGGGGCCTGATCCCCGTGGAACGGCGCATAGGACATGCACGTTATTCTCTCCCCGGACCCAAGCGGGGAGGGCGGCAGGGCGACCGGTCTGCCCAGCCCATACCAGGCAGCGGCGATGACGCTGGCAATCAGCCCGAAAATGGCAAGGGAGCGGAGCATGGTGAGACTTCGAGTGGGGGGGATGCGACGAATAGCAGCTTGTGGCGCCTCGTTGAACCGATCCCCCTGGATTGTGCGCATGCGAAATGATATTGAGTCGGTCTGCCGTTGGGCTGACAAAATCTCATGGTCTAACGGTTGAAAATGACTAGGACCGTCGGGCCCTTTCCCATGTTGCGCTGCACTCTCGTTCCGGCCGCCGCTCTCCTGGCGGGCGCTATTCTCGTTTTGCCTGCCGTCGCCCTAGCTCAGCAGCCGGGGAATGAGGAGAAGCCTCCGGAGCAGGCGCAACAGGGAGAGCAGAAGCCCGAACAAGGGGCCGAAGGCAATCAAAAGGCGGCCGAACAGGAAAAGGCCGAGCAAGAAGCTGCGGCGCGGGCCATCGCCGAGTTCAAGGAAGCCGCGGCGAAGCTCTCGCAATCTGCGGGCGCGCCCGAATGCGTCTGGACCGGGCGGCGCATCGCCAGCCTGTTGTGGCGCGACGACATCGACACCGCCCGCCGCTACATCGATCTCTACGATCGCTTCAACTGCTCATCGCAACATCTGAAGCTGGTGTTTCGCTGCGTGATTGAACAGGGACCACTCGATCCGAAGGCGGCTGACCGGCTCGCTTCGCGCGTCCATAGCTGCTGGATCGCACCACAGGGGGAGACGACAGCCGCGAGCCAAGCGACAGAAGGCTCAGGCGCAAAGCAAAAGACAATCCCAAACTGATCAGCCGGAACAATTCCCAATAAGAAAAGTTAGGGGAGGGACTGCGGAATTTGTCCGCGGCTTGGCGGCCGAGGGGGACAGGGCAGGTCAACTCTAGTCGAGAATCCCAGGTAAATGCGCAACGTCCTCGTCGCCGTTGTGGTCGTCCTTGCGACCACGATGCATGCTTCAGTGTGGTTCGTGTTGCACGAGCGGGTGTCGCCTCCCAATACCAATGGCGCGCTCGCATCGGTGTCTTTCTCACCTATCGATCCGAAGCAGGACGCGGAAGAACACGCCACCACCGAGGCGCAAATCCGCTCGGATCTCGAAGCTATCGCGCCTTACACCCGCACGGTCAGAACCTATAGCGTGAACAGCGGGCTCGAGCTCGTCCCCGGGCTTGCCGCCGAATACGGCTTGCGCGTGACATTGGGCGCCTGGATCGACGGACGTGAAGCGCACGACAAGAAGGAAATCGAGCGCGTCATTGCGCTCGCCAACAGCCATCGGAACGTCGACGGCGTCATCGTCGGCAATGAAACGATCTACCGCAACAGACTCACGAAGACCGACCTCAGCGACGACATCCGAGCGCTCATCGACAAGATTCAATATGTGAAGCGCAGCGCGCGCAAGCCGGTCTCGACAGCAGAGGTCTGGGACGTTTGGCTCGACCACCCCGAGCTGGTCTCCGCCGTGGACTTCCTTGCCGTGCATATCCTGCCCTACTGGGAGGGGATGCCGGCTAGCGCGGCCGTCGATCACGCGATCAAGGTCTACGAGCAACTGCGGCAGGCCTATCCCGGCAAGCGCATCGTCATCGCCGAGTTTGGCTGGCCGAGCGCCGGCCTCAACCGCCATGCCGCGGTGCCTGCGCCCACGGCACAAGCCGAGGTGGTGCGCGATTTCGTGGCCCGCGCGGACGCGATGGGCATCGACTATTCGATCGTCGAGGCGTTCGACCAGCCTTGGAAGACGGCCGAAGGAAGCGTGGGCCCCTATTGGGGTATCTTCAACGCCGACCGAGAACCGAAATTCGCCTTCACCGGCACGGTGGAGACGCCCAATTTCCTGCCGACCCTGATGGCAGCTCTGGTCATCGGGCTCTTGCTCTCAATCCCGATCTTCGCCATTCCACGCGTGACTGCGGCGCAGGCCGGGGTGCTTGCGCTCACGGCGCAGGTGATCGGCGCCTGGTCGGCCAATGTCGTCGACTACTGGGCGACGCACTATTTCGTGCTGGGCTCGCAGATCGCCATGCTGGTCGGCGCCGGGCTGCTTATTCCCCTCATCATTATCATGACACGGCGCATCGAGGAGCTTGCCGCTATCGTCTTCGGCCGGAAGTCGCGCCGATTGCTGCCGCAAGGGGGCGCGCTGCCGGAACGCACGCCGCTGGTCTCGATCCATATTCCCGCCTATCGCGAACCGCCCGAGATGTTGCGGCAGACGCTGGACAGCGTGGCGCAGCTCGATTGGCCCAATCTCGAATGCGTCGTGGTCATCAACAACACGCCCGATCCCGCATTCTGGCAACCGATCGAGGATCATTGCCGGCTGCTCGGTGCCCGCTTCAAATTCGTGCGCGCCGACACGCTTGCGGGCTTCAAGGCGGGTGCGCTCAGGCTTGCGCTCGAACATACCGCGCCCGAGGCGGAGATCATTGGCGTGCTGGACGCCGACTATGCGGTGCATCCCGATTGGTTGAAGGACCTCGTGCCTGCCTTTGCCGACCCGGCGGTGGGCCTAGTGCAGGCGCCGCAGGACCATCGCGATGCCTCCCGCCGCGTCACCCAGGTCGCCATGAACGGCGAATATGCCGGCTTCTTCGACATCGGCATGGTGGAGCGGAACGAGGCCAACGCCATCATCGTGCACGGCACGATGTGCCTGATCCGTCGCGAGGCGCTGATCGACGCTGGCGGCTGGTCGAGCGACACGATCGTCGAGGACAGCGATCTTGGGCTTTCCCTGCTCGCGCAAGGGTGGCGGGCGCATTATACGCAGACCCGCTACGGCTGGGGACTGCTGCCCTCCGACTTCGCGGCCTATAAGCGGCAGCGGCATCGCTGGGCCTATGGCGGCGTGCAGTTGATCAAGAAGCATTGGCGCGCCTTCCTGCCGGGCGGAAGCCGGCTTACGTCCGAGCAGCGCGGCGAATATATGTTCGGCTGGCTGACCTGGCTCGGCGCCGAGGCGCTCGGTGTCCTGATCGCCATCCTCAATCTGATCTGGATGCCGCTCGTGGCGTTTTTCGGTATTGCCGTGCCGGAGGCGGTACTGACGGTGCCCGTGCTGGCTACATTCGCCGTCACTTTGCTGCATTTCATGCTGCTTTATCGGGTGCGCGTGCAGGCGCCACTGCTCGCCTCGATCGGCGCCGCCATGTCGGCTATGGCTCTGCAATTCACCGTGAGCCGTGCCGTCGCCGAAGGCGTGATCCGCGACGGACTGCCCTTCATGCGCACGGCGAAGGGCGGGAGTTCGGGACCGGCCCAGGCCTTCCCGGCGTTCTGGGAGGGCATGCTTGGCGGTCTGCTTCTGCTCGGCGCGCTGACGCTTTATCTCACCAATGTGAACCAGGTGCGTGAGATCTCGATCTTCAGTGCGGTGCTTCTGGTGCAGAGTCTGCCGTTCCTCGCCGCCGTGGGACTGGCGCTGATCGAGCGCTCGCCACTCAACGAGCTCGCCACGTGGCGGAGACTGACCGCGCTCTCCACCTACCGCCCGAGGCTGCCGCGCGGGCGTGCGCCGTCCGAGCGGCCACCGGCCGGCGGCGGTGTCGGCATCATGTCCTAGCCAAGCGACGGCGGAATCCGCTTCTCGTATTCAGCCTCCATCTTGTTGACGGTGGTCCAGAAGGGACGAGGTTCGCCACCGTTGAGCACGTCGGTCAGGATGGCGAGGTGGCTATGCCAGCCGGTCGACACGCCGACCATCGTCTTGCGATCGGCGAGGCGGCGATGCGTCAGCACGAGCAGGATGTCCTTGCCTTTGGGAGTTAGCTCGAAGGTGACTTCGCCGGAGTCACCGAAGGTGTAGCTCAAGAGGCGAGGCGGCTCGCAGGCGGTGACGGTACCATTCATCCTCACATCACCCGCACATTTCTGCTTGAAGCGCTCGGGGATTTCCTTCTCGGCGGAGAGATCAGCATGATGAAACTTCAGCTCGACCTTGCCGCCGACGCGCAAATCCATCGTGCCGGTGGCCAACCAGGTGCCGCGCTTCTTCGAGTCGGTGAGATAATCCCAGACGCGCTCGATCGGCCCCGGCAAGAGACGCTCGAGCCGAACGGTGTCGGGGTGGGTGATGACGCCATACTCGTTCATCGCTTGCTCCTCTTCGCTTTCTTGTCTGCGTTGCGCAATTCCCGCTCCAGATCGTCGAGCCGTGTCGCCCAGAAGCGTTGGTAGTGCCCCAGCCAGTCATAAGCTTCCGCGAGGCGTTTTGGTTCGAGGCGGCAGAGATGCGTACGGCCCTCGACCCGTCGCCGCACCAAGCCCGCTTTCTCCAGCGCCTTGATGTGCTTGGAGGCGCCGGCGAAGGTCATGTGGAAGGGGGAGGCAAGCGCGCCGATGCTGCTTTCGCCTTGCGCCAGGCGCGCGAGAATGGCCCGGCGTGTCGGGTCCGACAGGGCGTGGAAAACGGCGTCCAATTTCGCGGTGTGTTGTTCAACCATATGGTTTAATAACGCGGCGTGAGATAATTGTCAACCATTTGGTTGAATAAATCGGATCAGTCGAGGTCGACGTTGCGGAGGCGAAGCGCGTTGCCCACCACCGAGACCGAAGAGAGGCTCATGGCGGCAGCAGCGATGATCGGCGACAGCAGGATGCCAAAGAAAGGATAGAGGACGCCCGCGGCGACCGGGACGCCGAGCGCGTTATAGACGAAGGCGAAAAACAGATTCTGCTTGATGTTGCGCATGGTGGCACGGGCAAGCTTGACGCCCCGCACCACGCCGCGAAGATCGCCTTTCAGCAAGGTAAGCCCTGCGCTCTCCATGGCGACGTCGGCGCCGGTGCCCATGGCGATGCCGACGTCGGCCTTGGCCAGCGCCGGCGCGTCATTGATGCCGTCGCCCGCCATGGCCACGACGCGGCCTTGCTGCTGCAGGTCGGCGATCAGATTGAGCTTGTCCTCGGGGCGGAGGCCGGCGCGTATCTCGTCGATGCCGAGGCGAGCGGCCACAGCCTTGGCGGTGGTCTCGTTGTCGCCAGTTGCCATGATCACCTTGAGACCCAGAGCGTGCAGCTTGGCGATGGCCTCGGCGGCGGAGGGCTTGATCGGATCGGCGACGGCGACCAGGCCCGAGAGCTTGCCGTCCGCGGCGAGGAACATCACCGTCTCGCCTGCCTTGCGTCTCGTCTCCGCGGCCTTGGCCAGCGGCGCAGAATCGATGCCGAAGCTTTGCATGAGCCGCGCGTTGCCGAGCGCGACGGCGCGGCCATCGACCGTACCCTTCACGCCCTGACCGGTTACCGCCTCGAAGCCGTCGACCTTGGCGGGCTTGAGCCCCTTCGCCTCGGCGCCGCGCAAGATCGCCGCGGCAAGCGGATGTTCGCTGCCGGCCTCGAGTGACGCGGCAAGACGCAGCACCTCATCGGAGTCGAAGCTGGGCGCGGCCTCAACGCCGGTCAAGGCGGGCTTGCCCTCGGTCAGAGTTCCAGTCTTGTCGGCGATCAAGGTGTCGACGGCGGCAAGCCGCTCCAATGCGGCGGCGTTGCGCACCAGCACGCCCGCCTGCGCGCCGCGACCCGTCGCCACCATGATTGAGATCGGCGTGGCCAGCCCGAGCGCGCAAGGACAGGCGATGATGAGCACCGCCACTGCGGCGACCAGCGCATGCGCGAGTTGCGGCGCAGGGCCCACGAAATACCAGACGATGAAGGCGACGATGGCGACGGCGACGACCGCCGGGACGAAATAGCCGGAAACGGTGTCGGCAAGGCCCTGGATTGGCGCGCGGCTGCGCTGCGCCGAGGCTACCAACTCGACCACTTGCGCAAGTGTCGTCTCGGCGCCGGTGCGATCGACGCGCATGTCGAAGCTGCCCCTGCCGTTCAGGGTGCCGCCGGTGACGCGGTCGCCGTCCGTCTTCTCCACCGGAATCGGTTCGCCGGTCAGCATCGACTCGTCGACCGCGCTGCGCCCTTCGATGACGGTGCCGTCGATCGGCACCTTGTCGCCAGGTCTCACCCGCAACACGTCGCCGACCTTGACTTCGGCGAGCGGGATAGTCTCGATCTTGCCGTCTTTCAGGACGCGCAGCGCGGTTTTAGGGGCGAGATCGAGCAACGCGCGGATGGCGCCGCCGGTCTTCTCACGCGCGCGCAATTCGAGAACCTGACCGAGCAGCACCAGTGCCACGATGACGGCAGCGACCTCGTAATAAACTGGGACGAGGCCGTGCGCGTCACGCATCGCCTCCGGGAAGAGACTGGGGTCAACCGTGGCGACGACGCTGTACAGAAACGCCGCTCCCGTGCCGAGCGCGATCAGGGTGAACATATTGAGCCAGCCGGTACGCACCGACTGGAACCCCCGCACGAAGAAGGGCCAGCCGCACCAGAGCACGGCAACGGAGGCAATCGCCAATTGCAGCCATTGCTTGGCCCAGGGGTTGAGGAAGGGAAGGACGTTGAGGCCAAGAACGTGCTCGCCGCTGTCAATCAGTAAGAGCGCGAGCGACAGGGGTCCACCAACCCACAGCCTGCGGGTGAAGTCGACCAGCTCGGGATGGCCGCCATGGTCGTGCTCCGAGGGGACGCCCATGGGCTCGAGCGCCATGCCGCATTTCGGGCAAGCCCCTGGTCCCTCCTGCACGACCTCCGGATGCATCGGGCAGGTGTAGAGCGTGCCTTTTGGCAGCGGCTCGGGCTCGCCCCTCTTGTCGAGATAACGCCCCGGATCGACGGCGAACTTGCTGCGGCAGCCTTCGGAGCAGAAATGATAGATGTGGCCGCCATGCGCCAAAGACGGCTTGCCGGCCTTAGGATCGACCTTCATGCCGCAGACCGGATCAATGGCGAGATGGGCCTCGCTTCTTTCATTCATGTTGGCAAATCCCAGTAATCCATTCCTCATATAAGGATTTCTGCTGCCTGACACACCTGGCCTAGCATAAAGTGAACGTGATCAGGTTGGGGGGATCACTCATGCGAGCATTGTTGATCGAGATCGGGCTGGTGCTCGCGGTCGCAATGGGCATCGCCATCGGCTACATCGTTTGGGGAACGCCGACGAACTGGTACGCAGCCGTCCCCGATGTCGCGAAGCTTGGCAAGGGGCCCGAGAACGACCTTATCCGCTATGGCAAGGAGCTGATCGTCAACACGCCGCGCCATATCGGCAAGGACGCGACCGACCCCGCCATGCGTTATGCCGGCAACAATCTCGCCTGCCAGAACTGCCATTTGAATGCCGGACTACAGCCATTCGCCGCGCCGTTCGTCTCGACCTTCGCCACCTTCCCGATGATGGTCGATGACCAGGTGATCACGTTGACCGAGCGCATCAACGGCTGCATGCGGCGGAGCCTCAACGGCAAGGACCTGCCGCATGAAAGCCGCGAGATGCAGGCCTTCGTCGCCTATTTCCAGTTCGTCGGCAGAGGCACGCCGGAAGGCGTGCGACTCCCCGGCATGGGCCTGCGGCCGATCGCCGAGCCCAATTTGCCGCCGGATGCCCGCCGGGGCGAGGCGGTCTATGCGCGGCTTTGCGCCAGCTGCCATAAGCCGGACGGTCAAGGAGAGAGAGCTCAGGACGGGATCGGCTACGCCATCCCGCCGCTTTGGGGCGAGGCAAGTTTCAACGCGGGCGCGGGCATGGCCAAGACCGCCTACGCCGCGTCCTATATCCGCGACAACATGCCGTTCGGCGTCAGCTATCTGGCGCCGGTGCTCAGCGTGCAGGAGGCCTGGGACGTCGCGGCTTATATGATCTCCAACCCGCACCCGCCCGCGCCGCCCGAAACCTCACCGGAGCTGCCGTAAACGCGGGGTGCAGCCGGTTGGCTCTCGATCAGCGAGCGCTCGCAGGAACGGGCGCGCCGGCGAAGCGGGAGATCGCCCCGACCACGTCTTGGGGGCGGTCGAGCGGCAAGAAATGACCGCCGCCGGAGATAGTCGTCATTTCGGCGCCGGGGATCAGCTTGCGATCATGCTCGCGCTCGGACAGCTTGGCCCAGTCCCGGTCGCCCCAGACGAGCAGCACGGGTATCTGAATGCGGCCATAGTTTTTGGTCGCTTCCTCCCAGCTCGGCGAGTTGCGCAGCAGGCTCAGGAAGGCGCGGTAATGGCCGGGCCGATTGCCGACGAGATACATCTCCTGCAAAAGCGCGGGCGGGATGCTCTTCGCATCGGCAACGCCACCGTTGAGCACCTGCCTCATGATGAAGGAATTTCTGAGCCGCATCACCGTCTCGCCAATGAGGGGGAGCAGCGATGCGTAGGTGATGAAGCGGCCGAAGATCGAGCTCCGCGCCATGCCGCGGCCCTTGGCATAGTCATAAGGGTTGATGGCGATGATGCGCGCGACGCGCGGATTGCGCCGGGAGGCGAGGATCAGCGCGATCGATCCGCCGATCGAAACGCCGGCCAAGGTCACGTCGCGAAGGTCGAGCTTGTCGAGAAAACCTTCAACGGCATCGGCGAAAAAGCCAGCGTCGTACCGGGCTTCTGGGATATCAGAATAGCCATGGCCGGGATAGTCGAGCGCATAAACGGTAAAGCGCTTTGAGAGTTCAGGTACGACTTTCTCGAACAGGTCGAGCTGCGTCCTGAGCGTGTGCAAAAGAACGAGTACCGGACCTTTGCCGGTCTTGATGTAGCGAACTTTGTTGCCCCCGATCTCCACGGACTGGATCGGAATGTCGGGTGCCCAACGGAGCTTGGCGGGCGTTTTCGGCTTCGGACGCAGCGCCTCGGCGACAAAAGAGACGAGCCAAGTTCCGATCCCGATAACGACAAAGAGTGCGAGAACCCACAAAAACCAATTCATTGGAAGATCCTCCTAGGCATCGACGGTGACATCGCCGCTGATCTCGGCTTGGCAGGCGAGGATGTAGCCCTCGGTCTTATCTTCGCGCGTAAGCGCATCCTCGACCTGCATGGATACACGACCCGAAGCGAGCTTAACGCGGCAGGAGCCGCAAGTTCCCGAGCGGCACGCATTATCGATGAAGACTCCCGCTGCATCTGCGGTGTCCAGGATCGTCGCGCCTGCATACACGGGCGCTGTGAGGTTCGATGCCTGAAAGTACACCTTTCCCGCGATCTGCGTTGATGCGGCGCCCATTGCTGTCGGATCGCGCTTGATGGTGCCGAAAGCTTCGGTGCGGATTTGTATCTCGGGCAGGCCGAGCGACATCAGCGCGGTCTTCACAGCGTTCATCATTGGCGGGGGTCCGCAAAGGTGCGCGCGCTGGGAGGCGAGATCTGGGACCGCCTCGGCCAGCAGCGCGGCGTCGATCTGACCGCTGCGGCCCGACCAAGTCCCAGCGTCGGCCCGGCTCATCGTCACCGTCACATGAAGGTTGGGATTACGGGCTTGCAGTGCGGCGATCTCCGCCCGGAAAATGAAATCGTCGGGGGAGCGGAACCCCAGGATGAGGTGCAAGACCCCCGGCCAATTGGTATCCGTTAGATAGCGCGCCGCGCTCATCATCGGCGTAATGCCGACACCGCCGCCGATCAGAACGACGCTCTCCGCTTCCGTGCCGGTAAAGAAGAACGTGCCGTTCGGGGCTTCGATCTCGACCTCGTCGCCCGGTTGCAGCTCATCGTGCAGCCAGCGCGAGACGAGACCGTGCGCCTCGCGCTTCACGGTAATCTCGACGCGGTCGCGCCAAGTCGGGGTCGAGGCAATCGTGTAGGAGCGTTTGGTGGGAGTACCGCCCGGCGCGACATGCAAGGTCAAGAACTGCCCGGGGAGGTAATCGAATGGGATTTCCGTCCCATCCGCAGGCTTGAAGCGGAAGGTCTTCACGTGGCGGGTGACGTCTTGCGTCTCGGCCAGGACAAGCTTGCCGAGCCATCTGATCTTGCCGGTCGCGGGATCGTTGCGGAGATAGCGGGTAGGCTCGCCTTTGAGCCGCGAGGTTTCGGGGACGATCTGCACCTTCTTGTGGCGGACGCGGGATTGCGGAAAGCACTTGCCGAAGGCGAGCAGCAGGCGCGGATCGCCCTTGATCTTGATCTTTCGCCTGAGCAGAGCGAGCGGCAGGCTCTTTTCGCCGGCGAGGAAGCCGAGCCAGGTCCTCGCATCGGCGGTGACGCGGATATTCGCTTTGCCGACCAGACCGTCTTTGACGTCGATCGTGCGACTCTTGATCGTAACCGATGCCTCGCGCTCCTCCGCGCCGGTGAATTTGAAATGGAAGACGGCGTCGAGACCGCGCGACTGGTTCGGCTGGAAGACATAGGGCATGAACTGTAACAGCCCGGCGATGGTGCGAGGCCGGAGCCCGTTGCCGACCGGCTTCACCGTCTTGTTCTTGAATTTCCGCTTGGCGATCGCTTCGGCATCGGAGCCCTCGACGACATAGACGGGCTCGGGGCGCTCCTGCAGCGGCCGGACCACCTCTTTGAGATGCTTCTGCTTGTCTTGCAGATAGGGGCCGATCACGTCTTCGCCGGCCGGGCAGACCGCCATGCAATAGGCGGATTTGTAATTCGCCCCGTAGCTTAGGCTTTGCCACATCGAGGCGGTCTCGCCCTCATTGATGCGGGCGCGATAGTCGAGCGCATCCCGCGAGTCCGCGACTTGCTCGACCCAATCCGAGAAGCCGCCGAGAAACTCGCGATAATTATGCGTGAAGCAAGCCGAGAAATTGAACGAGCCGTCGGGCGCAATGGCGCCGACGGGACAGGCCGAAACGCAGAGCTTGCATTCGAGGCAAGGATTGTATTCGACCGGATGATCGTAAGCCTCGACCGCGACATCGGTGAGCACCGTGCCGAGGATGACGAAGTTGCCGAATTTCGGGTGAATGAGATTGCGGTGGATGCCCATATGGCCGAGCCCGGCCTCGACCGCGACCGGCTTGTGCGAGACGATCCACGGCACGGTCTGATGCATCTCCATGGGAAAGCCCATGGCGGGATTGACCGCGCGAATGCCGCGGGCCTCAAGCTGCGACACGATTTCCGCGCCGATTTCGGTGACCTCGTGACCGGCGCGATGAAATTCGAGATTGGCGACAGAGCGGGGGGCGCCGCGAACCGGCTCACGGGCCATGCGCGTCACGAAGCTGATCAAGGTTCTGGTCCAGGGATAGTGGCGGACGATCTCGTCGCGCTGGGGCGCGAGCGCGGGGCGGGCGATCTCGACCAGGCCGACATCGTCGGCGCCGCAGTCGAATGCAAGCTGACGCAAAGCGGCAGCATCGATTTGCGAAAGGGAAGAACCGCTTGCAGCCTCTTTCGCGCTCGCCAAGCGTCTCACAGTCGGATGGCCTTCCAGGGTCATATGCCCGCCTCTTGAAAGCGACCTAGATAGCAATTATTATTTCGATAGTGACTTGTCAATATGTAGTCACTGGAAAGTTTTGCCTTCTTGGGTTATCGAGCCGACATGAAAAGCGGATACGGCCAGAAGGAATGCCCGGTAGCGGTGGCGCTCGACGTGATCGGCGAGAAATGGTCGCTGCTGATCCTTCGCGACCTCTTCCGCAAGGGACCACTGCGGTTTCAGGCACTCGAGGAGGGTCTCCCCGGCGTTGCGCCAAATACGCTGTCGGCGAGACTGAAGACGCTCGAGGCAAAAGGCGTGATAGCGACGCGTCTCTATGAGAGTCATCCGCCCCGTTACGAATATTTGCTCACCGATAAAGGCAAAGCGCTCGGTCCGGTGCTGAAAGCTCTCTACAATTGGGGCGAGCGCTACGGATAGCCGCCCCGCAATCGTCTGCACCGTGTCACACTGAGACCACCTGCCGGCAGTAGATCGACACGCATTCGCCAACGCCTGCGCTTCCCTAAGCCATGACCTTGAAATTCGATTTTACGAGTCAGGATTTCCTGCGCGACCCGGCGGCCGGAATTGTGCGCTTGCGCGCGGCGGGACCGGTGGTCGAAACGCGCTTCCCGATCATCGGCAAGGTCTGGATTACCACGACGCAAGAGGCGGCCGGCCGCATGCTCAAGGACAACGAGACGTTCACTTTACGCAAAGACGGCAAGGTGGCCGGCATGCGCTGGTGGATGCCAAGCTTGTTCCGTGTCGTCGCCAGCAACATGCTGACGAATGATGAGCCGGATCACACGCGGCTGCGCAGCATCGTCGACGAGGCCTTCCGCCGCCGCGCCATCCTCGAGATGGAGCCGCGCATCCTCGTCATTGCCGACGCGCTTGCGGCCCAGCTCTTCGACGAAGGCATCCCAGCGGATCTGGTCCAGCGCTGCGCGCGCATCCTTCCACTCTCCGTCATCTGCGAATTGCTCGGACTGCCTGCGACCGACCGGCCGAAATTCATGGCTTGGGCCGGCAATCTCACCGATGTACGCAGCACGATCGGCTTTCTCTGGCGCATGACCTATGGCGTCCGTTCGATCCGGCGCTATCTGATCGAGCATCTCGAATCGGCGCGCGCAAGCGGCGGGGAGGGGCTGATCGCCGAGTTGATCAAGGTCGAGAAGGACGGCGCCAAGCTCAGCCGCGAAGAGATGGTGGCGATGGTCTTTCTATTGCTTTTCGCCGGGCACGAGACCACCACGCATCTGATCAGCGGCTCGGTGTTTGAGCTTTTGAAGAATCCGGCGCTGCGCGACTGGATTGAGGAGGACTGGCGGCGGGCCGATCTCGGTGTCGAAGAGTTCCTGCGCTTTGTCTCGCCGGTGCAATTCTCCAAGCCGCGCTTCGTGCAACGGGACCTCGAGTTGTGCGGCGTGAAGCTCAAGCGCGGCGACCGCATCATGGCGATGATCACCGCCGCGAATTACGATCCGGCGGCCAACGAACATCCCGAAACACTCGATCTGGAGCGCCATCCGAACAAGCACATCGCCTTCGGCACCGGCATCCATTTCTGTCTCGGGCATCAGCTCGCACGCATCGAGGCGCGCTGCGCCCTCAAGGCTCTGTTCACGCGCTGGCCGAAGCTCAGGCTTGCAGTGGATCCCGCCGAAATCGGTTGGCGCAGGCAGCCGGGCTTGCGGGCGATCCGGGCTTTGCCGGTGGTACCGGACTAGCAGGCTCTTCCGGGAATTTTCGGGTTGTCTTCGGCTCCTATCCACGCCATGTGATGCACATGACGAGCAACTCGACCCACCGTTTCTGTGTCGCGCCGATGATGGAGTGGACCGACCGCCACTGCCGCTATTTCCTGCGGCTGATTTCGCGGCGGACTTTCCTCTACACCGAGATGGTGACGGCTGACGCGGTTCTTTACGGCAATCGCGAGCGCGTATTGGGCTTTTCGCCCGAGGAGACTCCGGTCGGGCTGCAGCTCGGCGGCAGCGATCCGGACAAACTCGCCCGGGCGGCGAAGATCGGTGCGGACTACGGCTATGACGAGATCAATCTGAATATCGGCTGCCCGTCGGACCGCGTGCAGTCCGGGCGGTTCGGCGCCTGTCTGATGGAAGAGCCCGATCTTGTGGCGGAATGCGTCGCGGCGATGGGCCAGGCGGTGCAAGTTCCGGTCACGGTAAAATGCCGCATCGGCATCGACGATCAGGATACCGAAGCGAGCCTCGATCGCTTCGTCGGCCGCGTGGCGGAGGCCGGCTGCAAGACCTTCATCGTGCATGCACGCAAGGCTTGGCTTCAGGGCCTGAGCCCCAAGGACAACCGCTCCGTACCGCCGCTCGACTATGATCGCGTGGCCCGGCTGAAGCAGCGCAGGCCCGACCTCGAGATCGTGCTGAATGGCGGGATCGAGTCATTCGCCGCCGCGGAAGCGCATCTGCCGCAAGTGGACGGCGTCATGCTCGGCCGTGCCGCATATGCGGATCCTTATCTTCTGGCGGAAGTCGATAGCGCTCTGTTTGGCGAGCCGCACACTCCGCCGTCGCGGCTCGACGTGCTCGATCGCTTCACGCCCTATGTGGAGCGACAGCTCGCGGGCGGCGCGCGGCTCAACCAGATGACGCGGCACATTCTCGGTCTGTTTCACGGACAGCCGCGCGCGCGGGTCTTCCGCCGCCATCTCGCCGAGCATGCGCATCTTGATGGTGCGGGGCTCGAGGTGCTCGAAGCTGCGCGCCGCATCGTCGCCGGCGAGGAGCGCCAGACTGCTATTGCCGCCGAGTAGCGCTAGTTAGCTCGTCTGGCGCGAAGGCTTTTTGCGCTCGATGAGTGCCAGCAATTCCGGCACGTCGATGAAGCGGGCAGTGCGCTGGCAATATTCCTGATAGGACGCGCCGTAATGCCGCTCGAGCCACGCCTCTTCTGTGAGTGCCATCAGCACATAGGCCGCGCTCATCAAAAACGCGAGCGGCAGAGTGAGCCAGGAATTGGCGCAGATCGCCAGCCCGATGAGGCCGAGGATGGAAGAGGTATATTGCGGGTTGCGGCTGAAGCGATAGAGCCCGTGTCTCACGAGGCCATCGGCCCCGCAATAGGTATTGCCGAGGCCGAGGTTGAAATAGCCGAACACGGTGATGCCGAAGCCAACAAGGAACAGCGGCAGGCCGATGAGATAGCGGCTCGCAGCGAGCAGGCCCGCGCTATTCCAATCCAACAGCGCGACGGCGAAGGTGAGCACCATGCCGCCGCGGAACAATCCCCAGAAGGTCAGGCTCTGCCAGCTTCCGGGCTCGGGAGTCGGCCAGATGCGGAAGGGGGGAGCCAGATAGGTGCGCAGCAGCAAGAGATCGAGCGTGGCGCCGGCGGCGAAACCTGCTGCGAAGACGGTACTGGCGAGAACGAAATCGGTCATGGCGCTTGGGCAAACAAGCAGATTCGTTTTGCAAATTTGCGACAGGCAGCTGACGGTTCTGTGGCGGTGCCGGCCGCCTAAATCTTCTGATTATATTCGCCCACCTCCGGCTGCTTGGCGAGTTGCCGGTCGATCTCGGCGAAGATCGCCCGCATGTTGGCCTCGGAGGTCGGACTTTCGACGACCACCACAAGCTCCGGCTTGTTCGATGACGCGCGGACCAAGCCCCAGGTTCCATCCTCAAGCACGATGCGGATGCCGTTGACGGTGATGAGTTCGCGGATCTTCTGCCCGGCCAGCTCGCCGCCATTGGCGGCAACCTTCTCGAAATGCTTCACCACGCGGTCGACCACGCCATATTTCTTTTCGTCGTCGCAATGCGGCGACATGGTCGGCGATTGCCAAGTCTGCGGCAGCTCGCGCTTCAGCTCGGCAAGCGTCTTGCCGGGATTGCGGTCGAGCATGTCGAGCACGGCGAGCGCCGCGACAAGCCCGTCATCGTAGCCGCGTCCGAGCGGCGGGTTGAAGAAGAAATGGCCGGACTTCTCGAAGCCGACCAGCGCGCCGGTCTCGTGGCTATAGCGCTTGATGTAGGAGTGTCCGGTCTTCCAGAACGTGGTCTTGGCACCATGCTGCTTCAGCACCGGATCGGTGAGGAACAGGCCGGTCGATTTCACGTCGGCGACGAACAGCGCGCCGGGATTGCGCGCGGCAATGTCGCGGGCGAGCATCACACCGACCTTATCGGCGAAGATCGCTTCGCCTTCGTTGTCGACCACGCCGCAGCGGTCGCCGTCTCCGTCGAAGGCAAGCCCGAGATCGGCTTTATGCGCAAGCACCGCGTCGCGGGTGGCGTCAAGCATGCCGAGATCCTCGGGATTGGGATTGTGCGCCGGGAAGGTGTAGTCGAGCTCGCAATTGAGCGGGATGACTTCGATGCCAAGCTCGCTCAACACGCGCGGAACGAATGCGCCGGCGGTGCCATTGCCGCAAGAGACGACCGCCTTCATCGGGCGCAAGAATTTCGGGCGCTTGAGCAGGTCGGCCATATAGCGCTCGGGCAGGTCGGGCACGTAGATGTAGCGCCCGCCTTCGTTCTGCGGGCCGAAGTCGGCGTTCAATACGATCTCCTTCAGCGCGGTCATGTCGTCGGGCGCGAAGGTGAGGGGCCTCTGCATGCCCATCTTGATGCCGGTCCAGCCATTGTCGTTGTGGCTCGCGGTGACCATGGCCACGCCTTCGACGCCGAGGGCGAATTGCGCGAAATAGGCCATCGGAGACAGTGCGAGCCCGATATCGTGCACCTCGGCGCCGCCGGACATCAGTCCGGTGGTGAGCGCTGCCTTCACCGCCGCGGAATAGGAGCGGTAATCGTGGCCGACCACGACCCTGACCGGCACGCCGCGCGCGCGCATCAAGGTGGCAAGGCCGAGGCCGACGGCCTGAAGCCCGAGCAGGTTGATCTCCTCGGGGTAGCGCCAGCGGGCGTCGTATTCGCGGAAACCGGTTTGCTTGACGAAAGGCAGGCGCTCGAATTCGGCGGTATTGGGCACAAGGTCTTGGCGGGGCTTGGGGAGCATGCTGCCTCTTAAGCGATTTTTGTCTGTCAACCAACAGCGAGCTGTGGGCCGCGGTTCCGCAGACCAATTACTTGATCAGAACCAGTTCGCTGCCTTGCATCTGGAAGCTTTTCAGCCGGCCCAGGAAGCTCATGCCGAGCAGGTTGGTGGCGAGTGCGCCTTTCTCCGCGATCACGGCGGGGACATCGCGCACGGTGATGTCCTCCACCTGCACGCGGTCCAGGCTCACCGGGGCCACGCGGGCGATGCCGTTGGCGGTCTGCGCCATGCCGTTGAATTCGAGGCTATGCGGCGACAGGCCCAGCCGCACGGCGTCTTCGTAGGTCAGGACGACGAGGGTGGCGCCGGTGTCGGCCATGAAATCCGCCGACCGCCCATTGACCTCGGCGGGAACCATAAAGTGCCCCATGGGATCGGCCTTGAGCCGTACCTCGCCGCTCCATCCGCTTGCGGCGGAGGGCTCCGGCGCACTCAGTTCGGCGATCGCTGGCGCTTCAGCGTTCGGGGCGAGGGCCGCTTTTAGATCGTCGAAAAAATAGAAGAGCGCGAAGCCGCCAAGCGCCACGGCGCCCCAGAGCAGCCCCTCTTGCAGCAGATTCTTGGCCGCCGAACCCATGGACTCGCAACGCTCCCGAAATGGCGGCGATTTGCGTTTCTTTGCGGACTTTTGCGGATTTTTTCGGTGCTAGCCGCGCAAGGTGAGGAAATCGCCGGAGAATTCATAGGAGCGCAGGCGGCTTAAGAAACTCATACCGAGCAGGCTCTGGGTGAGCGCCCCTTGCGGGGCGACCAGGGCATCGACGCCCTCGCGGTCGAGCGGTCCGATCGAGACTTTTTCGAGGCGCACGCGAGCTGCGGTGGTGCGGCCATTGGCGGTCAGCACCGGCACGCGAAAAGTGAGCTTCTTCACATCGATGCCGGCCTTCTTGGCGTCCTCGGGCCGCAGCACGATGGACGAGGCGCCGGTATCGACGATCATCGAGATGGTCTTGCCGTTCACCTTGGTGTTGGCGGTGAAATGCCCGTCGAGGCGCTTTCTGATCTTGACCTCGGTGAGGCCGCCCGAGCTTTGCTCCACGGTCATGGCGCTGCCGGGCAGCAGCTCGCCGACCACGCGTGCGGCGATCGGCATCAGGTCGTCCTTGTAGGCATAGAGGGTGACCAGCCCCAGCCCCAGCGCGAGCCAGGTGACGGCGTCGCGCGCCATCGAGCCGACGCGCCCGCGATAGCTGCCGAGCATGCCGCCGCCGATGAAGACGAGCAGCGCGAGCAGGAGCGCGACATACCCGAAGGTGGTCGCGTCGATGCCGGCGATCATGCCGGACTCGTTCGAGATCAGCAGCATGGCGGCGAGCGCGAGGATGAACAGGGCAACCCAGGTGGTCACAGTCTAGCCTTTCACCTGCTCGAGTCGCGCTTTGCGCGCCGGAAGTGCGCGCATCACGGCGCGGCGCTCGGCGTCAGTCATCGCCGCCCAGGCGGCGATCTCTTTGAGGCTGCGCGCGCAGCCGAGGCAAAGCCCGGTCGCATCGTCGAGCAGGCAAATATTGATGCAAGGGCTTTCCACGCGTCACCCGCCAATGATCCCTCCCGCCTATGTAGGCGTTGCCACGTTCACGGGCAATCGCATCATCCCTTGCCACGGCGAGGGCAGAGAGAAGCAACCCCTCCAGGCCGGGACGAAGAGGGGCTCAGCGTCCGCCAAAGAGCCAGTCGAAGGGCGTAACCGCCGGACCCCGCCGCACGGTCCTGCCCCGCGTCGGGATCTGGGTGGCGGCATGGTAGCCGGGAGGATCGGATCCGCTCACCACGACTTTGGTGCTGCCTAGGCCGCGGGCCGACACGAGCTGGAACAAGGTCGCGGCATTGCCGAGCGAGAGCCGCACACAGCCATGCGAGGCGGGCGTACCGAGGCCCGGATGATCCGAGCCGTGAATCGCGTGGCCACGCGAGCTGAAAAAAATCGAATGCGGCATGCCGGCATTATCCCACTCACGCGAGTAATGCATCACCTCGAGCCGGAACGGCGTGTAGGAGCCGGCCGGGGTCGAATATTTGGTGGCGCCGGTCGAGACACGCCAGCGATAGGCAACCTGGCCGTCGACGGTAACGGTCATCACCTGGGTCGGCTTGTCGATCTGGATGAGAACGGCCGCGGCAACCGGCGCGGCGGCGGCGCAGGCCAAGCCTGCCGCAATGAATGCGCTAGCCAATAGCCGGAGCCGCATCGCTCGCGATTTCCCTCAAAACGCCCCGTGCGCCGGCCGCGCAAGGCGGCTGCGCATCCCGGAGTTTAGCACCGATTTAGGCGCCGGGAAGGCGGTGAATTTACCGAACTCTGGCCGGTTTCCGCCCATCGAGGCGGCGGGGCCCGGGTTTGAACCCCGCGCGCATTCACAGCGTCTGACGAGCAAACCGAGCGGCGTCCGCGAGGCCGCGCATGCCGCCTTTGGCAACGCATTCCGATGGAGGAAAAAATGCGGACAATATTCCTGAAGACGGCGCTCGCCATGGCCGCGAGCTGCCTGCTGTATCAGCCGGCAAACGCCGGATGGACCGTTAAAGTCACGCCCCAGAACAGCCCGGCGGGCGCGCCTACGATCGAGGTTTACTCCAGCGGCAACGAATGGACCGACATCAAAAGCGACTGGAAGAAAGTCAAGCTCAGCACCGAAGTCAAAGTCAGCTCCGGCTGGCGCGTTGTGAAGGTCTATCTCGGCTTCCCCAGTGCCGACTTTTGCTCCCCCGAATCCACGGAGGGGTGCACCAACATTTACTCCGGCAGGACCAAACACGTCAAACTCGATGGCCGGGA
The DNA here is from genome assembly GCA_052039105.1 of Methyloceanibacter sp. GTDB lineage: Bacteria > Pseudomonadota > Alphaproteobacteria > Rhizobiales > Methyloligellaceae > Methyloceanibacter. The sequence continues at coordinate 37,671 of JBQGDO010000100.1, read as the reverse complement.
GTATGACTTCTCCACCGACCATATCGGCGGTTTGGACGCGCAGGCCATCGTCAACGCGTGCAACGCGGGTGATCACGATCCTACGAAAGAGAGAGCGCCATTCGCGAGTGAAATCAGCGTGGGCATCAAAGCCCGCATCCCGCGCCGGAGCGAAACCAATGATGCTCATGAGCCGGGCGATTACGGACGGGAGGAGTTTGACTATGCCCGTGTCCCCGTCATCGTCCGCTGTCTGGCCCCTGTGGCCATGCTGCAGGCTGCGCCAAAGCCGTTCAGCGTCGAAGTGTTCGTACAGCAGGGCGGCCAGACCTGCCCGAAACAGACGGAAGTCAAGGCCCGCATCAAATATCAGGTGCCGACGACGTCGCGTTTCCGTTTCAAGGTCGATGGCAAGCCGTCGAAGTGGTTCAACGTCAAAGCGCGGAAAGAGCCGCCGAATTCGCCTCCGCCCAAGCCCGTCTATCTGGTCGAGCACGTCAAGACCTACCATCTCGACCCGGGCCAGCATCATTTCCGCGTCGAGGCGGAAGACGGCAAGCAGAGCGCCGTCAGGACGCTCGAGATCACCTGCCCGCCGTTTCAAGCAACCAGCATGTGGCTGACGCTCAACACGGAGGACAAGGATACCTGTCCGAAAAATGTCGACGCCACAGTCCGTATCAATGGCAACCGCCCGGGCAGCGTGCTGACCAAGATCAAGAACCAGGCCGGTGTGGTCATGGCGATCGAAAGCATCAAGGTCGAACGCGAAGGAAATCAATATGTCGGCCGCCTCACAAAGAAGTTCAACATGACCGCGATCGACACCATGCTGATCGCCGAGGATGCGAACGATTCGGCAGTCAATTCCGGTTGGCAGCCGTTGAAGATCGAGTGCGAGTACAAGCCGATCGACACCGGCACCTCCGATCTTGCGCCGGAGCTGCCACCCGGAGACCCGCCGGTGGTTGGTCCGACGCTGACCGGCGATTTCTCCTTCGTCGATAACGGCGGCACACGTTGCCCCCGCCAGGGCAAGGCGCTGATCAACTTCAAGACCAGCAAGCCGGACAATGTGCATTGGTCGCTCGACTGCACCAACGGGCATTTCTCCGGCGTGGCGCAGACCGCGCCGAGCCCGAAGGGCGGCTACATCGCCCCGGCTATAGCCTCGTTCGCCGTCAACCAGACCACGCATGCCAAATGCGCGCTGAAGACGGTGGCGCCCGGCAAGGCCAAGGTGCACACGCTCAAGGGCCATGTGTTCCAGTGCGTGAACCGCACCGATGTCGGCGGCCCGGAGGATTTGACCCCCGAGACGCCCTCCGATCCGCAAAAGCCCGGTACGGCCATCGTCGATCCGGTGAAGCCCGAGCAGCCAAGCACGGCCGTGGTCGATCCGGTGAAGATCAGTTGCGCGAACGGCAAGGTCAAAGGCGGCGCTTGCGAGTGCGAGCCCTACTTCAAGCTGGTCAAGGCCGGCAAGCATGCCTGGCGCTGCGTACGCTCGACGGCCGATCCGAAGCCGGAGACGCCGATCGTCTCCGAGCCGAAGGTCAGCTGCGCCCGCGGCAAGGTGGTGAACGACACCTGCAAGTGCGCCAAGACGGACAAGCTCACAAAGACCGGCAAGAACGCCTGGGCCTGCGTCAAGGTCGTGGTCGACCCGCCGCGCAACAAGGACAAGACCAAGCTCGAGGTGAAGACCGCGCCGAAGAAGACGGCCGCTCCGAAGTCCGGCAACGCAGACAAGGGCGGCAAAGGCAAGGGCAAGACCGCCAAGCAAGGCAACGGGTCGTCCGCGCTCCGCTAGCCGGCAGGCGGTTCAGAGAAAAGAGGCGCGCCTCCTCCTTGGGGGCGCGCTTCTATTTCGTGAACCTTCTCCTACTCCGGCAGCGACCAACGATTCGGACTGAAAGAAACTCCGAAGGAGAAATATCATGTTGAAAACCACCATGCTTGTGCTGACAGCGGTGACACTGGTTGGCGTGTCTGAGATCGGCGGCAGCTACACCGACGCGCAGGGGACGTGGCAAGTTGCGACGGGGGAGCGCGATAATAAGTGTCCTCCCAGTTCTTGCCCGTGGAAGGAAAAGGTCGACACCAGAATGGCCGGCGGGTCGGCGACTGTGGTTGCGCATGCATCGCCGTACGAGCACTCTCATCCGCTGGAAGAAAAGATGCGGAGAAATCAGCAAAAGACGGACACTGGAGTCCGGAGAGGATAGCGGGCACAAGGGCCTCGTCCATGCGGCGGGGCCTTCGCCTGCTCTGCAAAGGTCGATGGTCGATGGCTGACGAAGACCTGTTTGGCGAGGATTACCTGTTCTTCTATGCCGAGGATGCGTCCGAGGCGTCAGTCAAGAGGGACGCGGACACGATCCTGCGCATGCTCGACCTTGCTCCCGGCAGCTCGATCCTTGAAGTCGGTTGCGGCGAGGGGAGGCTGTTGCGTGAGCTCGCGGCGTGCGGCTATCGGGGGGCCGGCGTCGATCGCAGCAAGACCATGATCGAAGCGGCAAGGGCGAAGGGGCGCGGCGCTGCGGCAATCGCCTATTTCCACGGCGATGTACGCAACATGCCTGCGGACGCGCCGTGCGACGGCGCGTTCTCCTGGTACACGTCATTCGGCTATGAGGACGATGCCGGCAATCGCGATGTTTTGTGTGCCATCCGCGCCCAGCTCAGGCAGGGCGGGCGTTTCGCCATCGACGTCACCAACAAGGACTTTCTGGTGCGCAACTTCCGCGAGACGGCGGTGTTCGAGCGCGGCGACAATTTCATGATCGACCGCCTGTCCTACGACTCGCAGACGAGCCGCATGCGCAACGACCGGGTCTATATCCGGGACGGCGGTGTGCGGCGCGCGAGCTTCTCGCTCAGGCTTTATTCCTTCCCCGAGCTCATCGGACTGCTGGAAGGCGCGGGATTTGGCGCCATCGAACCGGTCATAGACGAGGCGCGGCTGCAAGCGGGCATCTCTCCGCGCATCCGTCTCATCGCTCGCACCGTTTGATAGGCCCAGTCGCGGCCGCGCAGAAAATCAAGCCTTCCGCTTGGGCTTGTGCAGCATCTTCTTGGCGATGTCCTCGGCGACGATCCGCTCGGCAAGGGGGATGAACGGCTCGCTGCTCCAGCCGGGCCGCGATGATGAAGGATTGCGCTTGCCGGGCTCGCATTTCGTCACGGGATGCGCGGCGATCTCGCGTTCCAGGCGCGCGGCTTCCTCTTCGCGTGTCTCGCCGGTCAACACCCGCTTGGCCGGCGCTCGCCGGCGATTGAACTGCGCGTTCTTGTTGAAGCTCATGGAATCTCCCCGTTGCAGAGTGGAATTGCGCGACCGGCTGGCACGATGGAGTACGTACTCTTTATGGCGGGAACGAGATTGGCGAGATCGGTTTAACGCCGCGCCCTGGCGCGCCAAGCGGTCGCACCCGGCTGCTCGGCCTTGATCTCGGCGGGCTCGGGCACGCGGGGCAGCGCCTCCATCACCCGCTTCTTGGGGAAGGCGATGACCACCTCGGTGCCGTAGCGGAGCTTGCTCTTCAGCTCGAAGGTGCCGTCATGCAGCTCGGTCAGGCCCTTGGTGATGGGCAGGCCGAGACCGGTACCGCCTTCGGCGGTCTGATGCGCGAGCGAGCCCTGGCCGAAGCTGCTCAGCACGCGCGGGATCTCGTTCTCGGGAATGCCGGGGCCGGTGTCCTTCACGCTGAGGAACTGGCCGCCGGTCGGGGTGCGCCCGACCTTCAAGGTGATCGTGCCGCCGGCCGGGGTGAACTTGATCGCGTTCGAGAGCAGGTTGAGGCAGATCTGGCGGATGGCGCGCTCGTCGGCCCAGAGCTGCGGCAGGTACGCTTCGAAGCTCTCGACGATCTTCAATCGCTTGTTCTCGGCGCGGAGCCGCATCAGGCGGTGGCAGTCCTCGACCACCTCGGGGAGGTTAACCGGCGCCTCGCGCAGTTCGTAGCGGCCGGCCTCGATGCGGCTGATGTCGAGAATCTCGCTGATGAGGTTGAGCAAATGCTGGCCGCTTTGGTGGATGTCGTTGGCATATTCCTTGTAGGTCGGATTGGCGTGCGGCCCGAGAATTTCGGTACGCATGATCTCGGAGAAGCCGAGAATGGCGTTGAGCGGGGTGCGCAGCTCATGGCTCATGGTGGCGAGGAAGCGCGACTTGGCGTGATTGGCTTCTTCGGCTCTGAGCCGCGCCTCGTCGGAGATCGCCTTCGATTGCTCGAGCTCGGCGATCAGCGCGTCTTTCTCGGCGCGGAACTCGAGCATGGCGACGACGGTCGAGTTGAGGCCGTTCATCAGCCAGATGAAATAGATGTGCACGCCCACCGCCATGGCCGCCATCGCCCAGTAAAACGGATTGTCGAGCAGGGCGAAGCGGAGCACGATCGCCACGGTCATCGGAATCGTGCCGGCATAGACGATGGGCATGACGGTCGAGGCGAACAGCATGCGCATCGAGATGACGACGATCATCGAAGCGAAGATGAAGGTGTTGGCCGCCTCGTTCTGCGTGTCGGGGCTGATGAAGGCGACCGCCGCCCAAGTCACGCCGTAGAGGAATTCCGCGGCGGTGATCTTGGCACGCCATACCGGCGTCTGACTGTCGTCGCGCGGCGCATTGGCGAATTGGCGGCAAAGGGCGATGACGATGCCTTTGGCGACGAACACGGCGGCGAGCCAAATGAGCAGGTCGCGCGGCGGCGCCCAGAACATGGCGCCCATGGCGACGATTATAGCGAGCAACGGGGTGGTGACGGCGGCGGACAGTTCGTTCCGCACGAACATCAACAGCAATTCGTATTCGAACTCTGGCTTGCCGCCGGATTTGTAGGTGAGCCGCTCGCGCGCCTCTTGCACGCTGCGATAGGCGCGCCGCTTGCCGCTTGCGGCTGCCGGGGCGGCCCTTCCCGCCTCCGCTGACGCGCTGACTGACATGCTCCGCTCGACCCGAAACGACCTAGGCTGACGAAAAAGCGAGAACGGCCAGAGACCTAGCCCGCGGCAGGCCCCGGCCAACCCCCTGATGGCACCGCTCAAACTATCTGCGGAAATCCCTAACGGTGCGTTTACTCTCGCCCCGTGCTGATACGAGGCTCTAAGATGCGCGCGCCATGCGACTGACCATCATCGGCTGCGGCGACGCGTTCGGCGCCGGCGGCAGCTTGCAGACCTCATTTCACGTGCAGGCGGGGGCCGGGGGCTTCCTGATCGATTGCGGGGCGACGACCCTGATCGGCATGCGCCGGCTCGGGCTCGACGTGAACGGGATCGGCACGGTGTTCGTCTCGCATTTGCATGGCGATCATTTCGGCGGGCTGCCCTGGCTGCTGGTCGACGCGATTTATGTCAGCAAGCGGACGCGGCCTTTGGTGGTGACCGGCCCGCGCGGCATCGAGCAGCGCTTCCTCAGCGTTGCGGAGGGTCTTTATCCCAATATCACCACGACCAAGCGCGATTTCGATTTGCGCTTTGTCGAATATGCGGAGCGCACGCCGCTCGAAGCCGGCGGGGTCACGGTCACGCCGTTCGAGGTGAAGCATCCGTCGGGCGCCCCGCCTTATGCGCTGAGATTCGAGATCGACGGGAAAGTGGTTTCCTTCACTGGCGATACCGGCTGGGTCGATGTCTTGTGCGAAGTGGCGCAGGGCTCCGACCTCTTCATCACCGAGTGTTTCCAATACGACGTGGTGCTGCCTATTCATCTCGACTATCTGACGATCGACGCCAATTATCAGAAGCTCGGTGCGAGGCGCGTACTGCTCACGCATATGGGCGAGGCGATGCTGGCCAATGCCGGCAAGGTCGATCGCGCGCGCTATCTCATCGCCAAAGACGGGATGAGCCTCGACCTATGACGGCGCAGCAGGCAGAGCTCGAGACCATGCTCGCCGCCATCCGCGCCTGCCGAGTTTGCGTCGAGACGCCGCAAGGCAAGCCGCTGCCGCATGAGCCGCGCCCCGTATTGCGCGCGAGCTGCAGGGCGCGGCTGGCCGTCTGCAGCCAGGCGCCGGGCACCAAAGTGCATCTCTCCGGCACGCCCTTCACCGACGCATCGGGCGATCGCTTGCGCGACTGGATGGGCGTAACGCGCGAGGAGTTCTACGACGAGGCGCGGGTCGCGATTGTGCCGATGGGATTCTGCTTCCCGGGGCAGAACGAGCAGGGCGCCGACCTGCCGCCGCGCAAGGAATGCGCGCGTCTCTGGCATGAGAAGCTGTTTACCGCCTTGCCCCAGATCGAGCTGGTGCTCGCGGTCGGCTCATATGCGCAGAATTTCCACCTGGGAGACGCGGCGGGCGCAAGCCTGCAGGAGACGATGCTCTCCTGGAGGACGCATTTGCGGCGCAAGGCGCGGCCGCGGGTCCTGCCGCTGCCGCATCCCTCTTGGCGAAACAATGCTTGGCTTCGCGACAATCCCTGGTTCGAGGCGGAGCTTCTGCCCGTGCTGCGCCGCGCGGTCCGGCGCCTGCTGTGAAATCGAGCTTGCAGGCCTTAGAAAAATAATCTATCAGTCTGGTCGAGATTGCAAACATGAGCAAACTGGTTTCCGCTAGGGGCGTTCTACCGGAAAGAAATTGCGGAGAGATCCATGCTCGACAGAATGGACCGGAAGATCCTCGACATCCTGCAGCGGGATGCAACGCTTCCCGTAGCCGAGATCGGCAAGCAAATCGGGCTGTCCACCACACCCTGCTGGCGGCGCATCCAGAAGCTCGAGGAGCTCGGGGTGATCCAACGCCGCGTCGCCATTCTCGATCCGAAGAAGATCAATGTCGGGGTGACGGTGTTCGTGTCGATCACCACCAGCCATCACACGCAGGAATGGCTCGATCGCTTCCACGCGACGCTGAAGGACTTTCCCGAAGTGGTCGAGCTCTACCGCATGAGCGGGCAGGTCGACTACCTCCTGCGCGTGGTCGTGCCCGACATCGAGCATTACGACATTTTCTACAAGAAGCTCATCTCCAAGATCGAGTTGTCGGATGTCAGCTCCGCCTTCGCCATGGAGCAGATCAAATACACCACCGCGCTGCCGCTCGATTATGCGGTGGGAGACAAGCGCGAGGAGAACCGCGCCGAGAAGCGTCTCGCTAGCTGACGACGGAAGGCGCCGGCAGGCCGTTCTGCAAGCAGGCCGCCGTCAAAGTATTGAGCATCAGACAGGCAATAGTCATCGGCCCGACGCCGCCAGGCACGGGCGTGATGGCGCCGGCCACTTGCGCCGCCTCGTCGAAGGCCACATCGCCCACGACCTTCGACTTGCCGTCACCCGCCGCCACACGGTTGATGCCGACGTCGATCACGGTGGCGCCAGGCTTGATCCAAGACCCGCGAACCATCTCCGGCTGACCGACGGCGGCGAAAACGAGGTCGCCGCGCCGGCACACGCCGGGGAGATCGCGCGTCTTCGAATGCGCGATAGTCACCGTCGCGTTTTCCATCAGCAGGAGCTGCGCCAGCGGCTTGCCGACGATGTTGGAGCGGCCGATCACCACCGCCTCCAGGCCCGTCAGCGACCCATGCACCTTCTTGGCGAGGATGATGCAGGCGAGCGGCGTGCAAGGCACGATGCCGGGGAGGCCGGTGGAAAGCAGGCCCGCGGTGAGCGGATGGAAGCCGTCGACGTCCTTGGCAGGCGAAATCGCCTCGATCACTTTCCGCGAATCGATCTGTGGCGGCAGCGGCAACTGCACCAGGATGCCGTGGACCGTCGGGTCTTGATTGAGCCGCTCGACCACCTCCAACAGCTCGGCCTCCGAGGCCGTGGCCGGCAGCTTGTAGAGCATCGAGCGCATATTGGTGGCGGCCGTCTTGGCGGTCTTGCTGCGCACATAAATCTCGCTCGCCGGGTTGTCGCCGACCAGCACCACGGCAAGCCCCGGCTCGAGGCCGTGCTCGGCGGTGACGCGTTTCACCGCCTCGGCGATCTTCTGGCTCAATTCCGCGGCGATGGCCTTGCCGTCGATGATCTTTGCGGTCATGTCCCACCTTTGTCGTTGCGCTCGAGCCGCGCGATCAGGCTCGACGTATCCCATCTTCCGCCGCCCATTTCCTGGATCTCGGCATAGAATTGGTCGACCAGAGCGGTGACGGGCAGGCTTGCGCCATTCGCCCGCGCTTCCTCGAAAATCATGCCGAAGTCCTTGCGCACCCAATCGACGGCGAAGCCGAAATCGAACTTGCCCTCGGTCATGGTCTCCCAGCGATGGTCCATCTGCCAGGACTGGGCGGCGCCCTTGGAGATCGTTTCGATCACCTTCTCGATGTCGAGCCCGGCGCGGGCGGCGAAATGCAGCGCCTCGGCAAGTCCCTCGATCAGGCCGCCGATGCAGATCTGATTGACCATCTTGGTGAGCTGGCCCGAGCCGGCCGGGCCGATGCGATTGACAGTGCGCGCGTAAGCTTCGATCACCGGCCTCGCCGCGGCGAAGGGGGCCTCGTCGCCGCCCACCATCACCGTCAATGTGCCGGTCTCCGCACCCGACTGGCCGCCCGACACGGGCGCATCGAGCGCGTTTGCGCCTCGCGCCGCGGCCGCGGCATAAAGCTCGCGGGCGATGCGGGCGGACGCCGTGGTATGGTCGACATAGATGGCGCCCTGGCCCAGCGAAGCGAAGGCGCCGTCAGGTCCAAGCGTCACCTGGCGGAGATCGTCGTCATTGCCGACGCAGGTAAAGACGTAGGCCGCACCCTCGCTTGCCTCTGCAGGGCTCGCAGCGACGCTGCCGCCGAAGCGCGCCACCCAGCACTCGGCCTTGGCGCGCGTGCGGTTGAACACGACGAGATCGTGGCCGCCACGCGTCTTGAGGTGGCCGGCCATGGGAAAGCCCATGGTGCCGAGCCCGATCCACGCGACTTTGCTCATTGGCTTTGGCCCGCTTGCTTCAGGGCATGCTTACAGCACAGCGCAACGGCGACGGAAAGGGTGCCAAATTGGTCGTGACCGGGCCTTCGCCGCGCCGAGGCGGCTTTGGCCGCGCGGGCGCGGGACGAGCCCGGCCACGACACTGAAATCCTGTTGCTAGGATTGCGCTAAGCGATCGGCGCTTCGGGGAAGGCGAGCTGCTCGCGCGCGCGCCACTCATTGGTGACGTAATTGATGATCAGCGAAGTGCGCACGCCCTTGATCGGGCGTTGCTCGAAGCCATGATAGGTGTTGTTCGATGGCACGAACACCATTGCGGCGTTCGAGGCGAAGGGCGAACGGCCGACATGGCGCTTGTCGGCGTCGTAAATGTCGGTGCCGAGATCGTGATGGCTCGGGTCCTTCGACAGATAGAGCAGCAAGGTGAAGGACTTCACGCCGAGATCGGTATGCGGCTCGAGCCAGAAGCCGTCGATATCCTGCGCGAACTCGATGCGGAGATAGGTTCCATCGAGTTTGGTGCCGAACGTCTTCTCGATGTGGCTGATGATGCGCTTGTCCTGGAAGGCTTGCGCCACGGCCTCGCAGACCGGGAAGGCCGCGCGGTTCTCGACGTCGAAATATTTGCGCGTGTTGTTGTGCAGCTCGCGCTTGCCGGAAATGCCTTCCAATGACGGCGCCTCGAAGGGCAGCGCCAAAATGTCGTCGACCGTGTCCTCCGGAAAGCACTCGGTGAGCGCCCAATTGCGATAAGGCCGCTCCGACCGCTTGGCGGTGTCGATGCTCCGGATGAAGCTCCGAACGATGTCCTCGGCGGTGCTCTTAGGCTCGGCCGAATGCTTGACCGCGACGCTTTCCCGCATGATGCCGGTCAACTCCCTCTGAAGATACGAAGATACTGGCCATCCAGCGCCCAGGCGGCCTCACCCCTTATTAAGTTCCAATAGCACCCTTCCGACCTCGCCTGCAAATCTTCCGGCGCGCAGGCGCAGACCCAAATCAAATGATTCCGCGACAAATTGCCTGCTGCTCCATCCCACTGAGGGGGGGCGCATCAATTGATGTCCGTCCAGCGAATGCAGCCCGTGCGCGTATCCTCGGGCAACGCCTCTTCGTCATCGGCCGCGCCAGAGCGCAGGCCTTTGGCGATCAGTTCGAGCAAGGACGCGTGCAGCTCGCGTTCGGCGGCGAGCTTTGGCGGATTTTCGGCAAGGAATGTGAGGATTTCCTCGTAGTCAGGCATCGTCACCCCCGTTTTGGCGAGGGTGACGAGCCCATGTGTCAAAACTTTGTCTGGCCGGACGGTCCTTGCCTTAGCCGTGCGCGCCGAGGCGATAACGGCCGATCAGCCGCATCGGCGAGGGACCTCCTGAATCGCCGAACAGCGACAAGCCGTCGACGATCACGCCTTCCGCGCAAATCTCCTCGAGCACCGGCCACAGCGCCTGCGCCACACGATCGAGATGGGCGGCATCGAGCGGGCCGGTCAAGGTGATGGAGAAGCGGTACTCGCTCAACACATAAGGATCGCCGAAGCTCTCGAGCAGCAGGCGCTGATATTCACTCAGCTTGGGATTTGAGTGCTCGGCACGCTCGAGGTCAGTCGTCGGCGCGGCGAAATCCTCGAAGGCAGCGACGCATTGCGCCGCGAGCCAATCCAGCGCCGGCGTGGCTTCCACCGGGCGCAGCACGAGGTAGCGTCCGGCGCGCGACAAAGTGAGCGGGCCGGTCGCGACGGGCTTGCGCCGCGCAGTGAAATTGATCAGCCGCGTCTTCAGCGCGTCGGGGCCGAAGCCATCGCGCAACGCGAACGGCGCGCGGAACAGCGCGTGCAGACCCGTGTACCGGCCGGGTGCGGTGACGAGCTTGGCGAAGCTCGTGCCGGACAGGCCCGCATCGGAGAAGGCTTGCAGGGTGACGCCGTCATTGGCCCGGCCGAACCAGGAGCGGCCGAAAGCCGCAAGCGCAGTGCCGGGCTGCGGCGTGTAGTAGATCGCATAGCGGGCGTAAGTCGCGCGGGACGGAGCGGCGCCCTTCACTTCATGATCGAGATGGGCACAATTGAGCATCGAATCCTCCCAAGGCGCTCGCACGGAATTGGCAGCGCTCATGCGCGAATGGTTAGCACCGACCTATGGCGCAGGCGCGACAGGTTCTTGGCGACAGGAAGGCCGAGGAATGAACACTTGGTGAATCAAATTTTCCGCAACTGCTAAGGGCTTGTTGCAGGACCCTTTGACACGGCCGCGGTTCAAGGGCATGCGATGCTGCGCTGCGAAGAGCAAGGAATCATGATCGAGCTCTACACCTGGGGGACGCCGAACGGGCAGAAGGTCTCGATCATGCTTGAAGAGGTCGGCTTGCCGTACCGGGTGCATTCGATCGACATCACCAAGGGCGAGCAGTTCGCGGCGGAGCACCTCAAGATCTCGCCGAACAACAAGATCCCGGCCATCATCGACACCGATAATGGGCTGCAGCTGATGGAGTCGGGCGCGATCCTGCTCTATCTCGCCGAGAAGACCGGAAAGCTGTGGCCGCAGGATTTCCCGACGAAATGGCGCGTGGTCGAGTGGCTAATGTGGCAGATGGGTGGGCCCGGGCCGTTCCTGGGTCAGGTGCATCACTTCGTGAAGTTCAATCCCGGCAAGAGCGTCTATGCCGAGGAGCGCTACCTCAAGGAAGCGAAACGGCTGTGGGGCGTGCTCGACCGCAGGCTGGCGCAAGTCGAATATGTCGCAGGCGATTATTCCATTGCCGATATTGCCATCTGGCCGTGGATCGCACGCTTCGGCTGGCAGACCATCGATTTCGCCGACTATCCCCAGGTGAAGCGCTGGTATCTGGCGATCGCGGCGCGCCCGGCGGTGCAACGCGGCTTTGACGTGCCCAGCAAAGGCCGCCAGATACCCATGCCCTGAGCGGAGGGAGAACTTTGCGCAAGACGGTGCTCGCGCTCCTGGTGTTCCTAGTCGCGCTCGCGATCGTTCTCTATCTGCTTGCGCGGCCGGTGACGCTACCGGCCTCCGCACTGCCGGCGCATGCGCCCGACATTGCCAACGGCAAATACATGTTCATCGCCGGCGGCTGCGCCGAGTGTCACGCCGTGCCGGTGAAGGGGTGCGACGACCTCAATATTGAATCGAAAGAGGCGCTCGCCGGCGGACGCTGTCTCAAGACGGCGTTCGGCACCTTCCATGTGCCGAATATCTCTCCCGACAAGGAGACCGGCATCGGCCATTGGAGTACGCTCGATTTCATCAACGCCATGAAGCGCGGCGTGGCGCCGGACGGCTCGCATTATTATCCGGCCTTCCCTTTCACCTCCTATCAGCGCATGCGCATCGAGGACCTGATCGACCTCAAGGCCTATCTCGATATGTTGCCGGCGGTGAGGAACGAGGTGCCCGCGCATGAGCTTGTCTTTCCGTTCAGTCTCCGCCGCGCGCTCGGGCTTTGGCATAGGCTCTATGTCGACGGCGAGAGCTTCACGCCGGACCCGGACGCGAGCGCCGAGGTCAATCGCGGCGCCTATCTCGTGCGCGGACCGGGCCATTGCGCCGAGTGCCATTCCTCGCGCAACCTGATCGGCGGCATCGTGGCTGAGACCGAGTTCGCCGGTGCGCCGAACCCGGCGGAGGAGGGGACGGTGCCCAACATCACGCCGAGCGACGATGGCATCGGCGATTGGGACGAAGAGGACATTGCTTATTTCCTCGAGACCGGCAACACGCCCGAGTTCGACGTGGTGGGCGGCCTCATGGCCCCGGTGCAGGAGAATATGGCGAAGCTCACATCCGAGGATCGCCTGGCGATCGCCGCCTATTTGAAGTCGCTGCCGCCACGCCCAAGCGCGGTGCCCGAGCAGGACAAGAAGCGCGAAAACTAGCAGCGCGAAAACCAAATGGCCGATGCGAGGCGCCGCGCACCCTGCTAGAGTGACGCCCGATCTTCGAGTGAACCGCTGGCGGCGGAGCGTCGAGGCATGGCGGGGAGTGTGGTGAGCTTTCGGGGCCTGATCCTGGGCCTTGGTCTTGTCGCGGGGGTGGTGGCGCTTCCAGGCGCCCCTCGTGCCGAGCCGCCTGACGCATCGCGCAGCGCTGAGATCCCGCCGCCGCCGCCCGCCACCAACGCTCCCACACCCGAGCAGGTCGAAGCGATCGCCAAGACGCAAAAATGCCTGGCAGATCTCGGCTATTACCAAGGGGCGGTCGACGGCAAGCGGGGCAAGCAGACCTGGACCGCGTTCTGGAACTTCAAGCAGGAGCACGGACTGAAGTCCTATAGCGATCTGCTTGCCGAGCCGGTGCAGCAGAAGCTCACCGAGCTTTGCGCGGCGCACGCGGAAGCCGTCGCGGCCGCGGCGGCGCGGGCCGATCCGCTGTACCAGCCTGAGGACGGGGAGCCGTCCGCTCCGGCGGCCGCGGCCACTGAGGAGACTGCCGAGGGCGACGATGGGAAAGACGACGAGGCGGCTCTCGCTTTTCCTCAATCCGAGGACGAACCGGTCGTGCCTGTGGCGCCGAGTGCGCGTCTCGACATCGACTGCCTGCCGCAGGACCTGATCGCCGTGCTGCAGCGCGCGCAAGGTCCGGGACGTTGGGTCACGCCCTGCGAGCGGAGCTGCCTGCCGTCCCCCAGGGGACTTGCGCAACGCCACCTCGATGAGCTGCAGGCGAAGAACGGCGTGGTTTGGTGCCGTGCCTGTGTGCCGATTGAGGGCAGGCTCGCGCTCGAGGACGTCCGCCGGATCGAGGAAGCCGGCAACCTCCAGCTTTGCGCCACGCCGCCGCGCAAGCTCGCGCGGTATGGAGAGGGCGCGGCGGACGGGCTGCGGTCTTATATGCGGGTGCGCGAGCTCTATCGCGGTTTGCCGCCTGGGGAGGACGATCCCGACGCATTTGCCGTGGTGATCGGCAACCGGAGCTACGACAAGCTGCCGCGCAGCGCCAGCTCCTATAATGACGCCGACGCAATCTATTCCTTCCTCACCGAGCATCTCGGCTATCGTCCGGACAACATCATCGACCTACGCGACGCCAGCAAGGCCGAGTTCGACAGGGTGTTCGGCACCGAGCCGGGTGACGAGGGGGATCTGGAGCGTCTTGTCGAGGGCCAACCCAACGCCAAGCTGCTGATCTATTACTCGGGCCACGGCGCGACCGATGAAGGCCAGAATGAAGTCTACCTTCTGCCGGTGGACAGCGTGCCTCATCGCGAGGACATCGGCGGCTACAAGCTTTCCACGCTCTACGCCAATCTCGCGCGGCTCAAGGTCAGGTCGACGGTCGTGCTGCTGGAGACAGAATACGGGCGCGACCACAGCCCCTTCGTGCTGCCGCCCAACCTGCCGGAGACGCTGCAAACGGCGCTGCCTCGCACGCCGCTGGCTGGAATCGCCGTGCTCGCCGCAACCGACCGCGGGCAGCGCAGCCTGATGGACCTCACATATGATATTGGCCTCTTCACGCGCTATCTGATCGAGGGGCTAGCCGGCAACGCCGATCTCTCGCCGATCGGCAACCGGGACGGCAAGGTCGATACCGCCGAGCTCTACGTTTACACCGCCGCCTTTACCGATCTCGCGGCTCGCAAGAGCTTCGGCCTGCTGCAGCAGCCGATCCACTCCGGCGCCGCCGCCAGCGTGCTCACCAGCGCCCGCTCCGCCCCCCCGGCGTCGAACTAGGCGGGCGCTCGGGCAGTTTGTGGGGGGTGCGCGCGAAAACCGCTTTACATTGGGGTCAGGATTTCATACGGACCTCGCGCGCTCGGAGGCGAATTCGCTCGAGGGCGGCAACTGACATCGGCAATCTCGTGTGGAGTAGACATGGGATGGACGTTTTCACTTCTGCCGCGGAGCTTCTGCGTCATCGCCGCCCGGAGCGGCCGGTCCTAGCCTTAAGACCGCACGCCGCGCGCCGTGCGGCCAAGTGGTTTCTCGCGAACTTCCCGGGCCGGGTGCTCTACGCCGCCAAGGCGAACGACGCGCCGCCGATCATCGGCGCACTGGCCGAGGCGGGGGTGCGCGCCTTCGACGTGGCATCGCTGACGGAGATCGAGCGGCTGGCGAGCGTTCCGGGCGCCGAGCTCTATTACATGAACCCGGTCAAGTCGCGCGGCGCTATCGCGCGCGCCTATCGGGAGTTCGGCATCCGCAACTTCGCCTTCGACAGCGACGAAGAGCTCGACAAGATCCTCGCCGAGACGGGTGGAGCCAAGGATCTGACCCTCTTTCTGCGCATCGCCTGTCCCAACACGCACAGCCTCATCCCGCTTGAAGGCAAGTTCGGCGTGTCGAGCGAGGAGGCGCCGGCGCTTTTGTTGCGCGCGCGGCAGATCGCGCGGCGGCTCGGCATCACCTTCCATGTCGGTTCGCAGGCCGTGGTGCCGGCCGCGTTCGGCGAAGCGATCCGCCAGGTCGGCCAGCTGATCGTTGCCTCCGGCGTATTGGTCGACGCGATCGATATCGGCGGCGGCTTCCCGAGCCGCTACCCCCATTCCGATCCTCCCGATTTGCAGGTGTTCATCGACGAGGTGGCGCGGGCGGCGGACGAGCTTGCCGTCAAGCATTCTTGCGAACTGATGTGCGAGCCGGGGCGCGCGCTGGTGGCGGAAGCCGAATCGGTGATCGTTCGGGTCGATGCCCGTCGTGGCAATGCGCTCTATGTCAATGACGGGGCGTTCGGCACTTTGTTCGACGCGGCCTACGCAGCCTTCCGTTTTCCGGCGCGGCTGGTGGCGACCTCGCGCCGCAGATCGAAGCCGGTGGGGGAATTTGCCCTATACGGTCCGACCTGCGACAGCTCCGACTATTTGCCGGGGCCGTTCGTGCTGCCGGCTTGCGTGCGCGAGGGCGACTATATCGAGATCGGTCAGATCGGCGCCTACGGCCGTGTACTTGCGAATCGTTTCAACGGGTTCGGCGAGTATGACGAGGTGATTCTGACCGACGAGCCGATGCTGTCGATGTTCGCCGGGACGGACGAGGCGGTGGTGCCGCTGAAGACGGCACGCGCCTGATCGCCCTTGCGCCGGGCTTCGGGGGCGGTCTGGATAAAAAAACGGCGGATTTGCGTGGTTGACCGCAGGCGCGAGACCCGCATTTTGCTGTCATCTGTGGCCCGCGGGTCACAGCTTTTTCCAGAAGAATCTCTATACTCGGCCAAGAATAAAGCAACGAAACGGGGGATTGGCTATGCGTGTCTTACTAGCTATTGCGATCGCTATCTCGGCGACTATCGGCCTTGGCGGCTGCTTCGGTCATCACGAGAAGGCCGTCGTGGCAGAGCCCTTGAAGCTCGGCTAAGCGGCGAGAAGCCCAAACGTTTATCTCTGCACTAACTATCTCTCCGGCAATGCCAACCCTGGCCGAGCTTGCTCGGCCAGGGCTTTCTCTTGTGGCAGAATTGACTAACCGCCGAAGCCCCCAAGCCCACGACTAGGATTTGCGGCCCTTGACGATGGCCTCGTAAGCCTCGACGAGAGCCGTCCGCTTCTCGTTCGCGATAGTATCGACGAACTCCCTGGGCACGCCACGGCCGACAAGCGCATCGGGCTGGCAGTCGGCAAGCAGCGACCGGTAGCGCGCCTCGAGCTCCTTAGCGCCAATGGATCGGTCCACACCGAGCACCTCATAGGGGTTCCGCTCGGCGGCAGCGACGTGGCGCGCCTTGATTGAGTTGAACTGGGCCTCGTTGAAGCCGAACTGCCTGGCGACCTCGCTCAGGAACTGCAGCTCCTGCGGATGGAACTGATCGTCGGCCTTGGCGATATGAAAGAGGCCGTCGAGCACATCCTCCAGCAGCTTGCGGTTTCCATGCAACACGGCGACCAGCTGCTGCGCATAGGCGGCATGATCGCCGGCGTCCCGCTTCGCCGCATTGAAGATGGGCGCGGCCTCCCGCATCTCGGCGGGCGAGACTCTAAACGCCTGCTTGAACGCGCCCACCTCGTAGGTGCTGACCGTGCCGTCGGCCTTGGCCATCTTGGCGCTCAGCGCGATCACCCCCACGGTGAAAGGGATTTCGCTGTCAGGCGCGGGGGAGGGCTTGGCGCGAAGGCCGGCTTCGTTTTTGGAGCCGCCCAATAGGGCGCTGATTTGCGCTTCGATCGAGAGATCGGGAACGGCCTTGGCCAGCCTCCGCCAGATCGACATTGTCGAGAGTCCTCCCCGAATGTGTCGCCTGGCGAGCCGGCAACCACGCCTTTTAATGGTGGGCGGTGCTGGACTCGAACCAGCGACCCCTGCGATGTGAACACAGTGCTCTACCAGCTGAGCTAACCGCCCGCCGTGCTGGCCTGGTGGATTTAGCGATTGGCTCCCGGTGAAGTCAAGGAAGCGCGGCAGGCGGAGGATTGGGACGGCGGCCTGTTTGAGCCCTTCGCAGGGGGCCGCGCGTGTTCCGCCCGCTTTGCCGCTTTGTTGCCGGCACGCTGCTGTGACAGACTCCGCGAGACCGAGCACGTTCGCAGCTGATGACGCCAGGTCTCGAATGAAGATCAAAGTCGCCAAGCCGTTCAAAGATGAAACCGCGTATGTCTTCGATATCGAGGTCGCTTTGCCCGATGGCAGCACGAAGGCGGGAGTCATCGGTTTCAAGGATGCCAACTTTGCCGTGCCTCACGCCCAGATCTGGGACAGCTTTTATCCGCTGATGCACATCACGCGGAACGGCGGACCTCTCTACAAGACCGAGCACAAGCGGGCCGAAGTTCACTTCGAATTTGCGGCCTCGCGTCAGGTCGTCGCCCACTTTCAGAAGCGCGCGCGTCAATTCGGACTCGAACTCGATGTCACCTCGAGTCTCGCGGATGTCGGCTATGAAGCCAAGTCTGCCGGCAGCGTGCTTCTGTTCGGCGGCGGCAAGGACAGCCGGCTGCTGTTGGGAATGCTGCGGGAAACCGGGCACGATCCCGCCGTCCTGTGCGCTTGGGGCTCCACCTACGCGGCGGACCTTCCAAACGTGCTGAGCGTCACGCCCATCAGCAGCTCCATGCCGAGCCGCATTGTGCCGGGGCTGATGCTCTTGCCTAGGACGATCTATCACGGCTCCGGCCTGGGTGAGGTTCACCTCTCGCCCCGAGGAGAGCCGTGGCACCAATATTTCGACATCTCCTCTCCGGTGGCGCTCGCCGAGACCTCTGCGTTATTCAAGTCGATCGGCTTGGAGATCGCGTTCGAGGTTCCGCTTTGTGTGCTTCCCTATAACGTCACCCAGAAGATCCTCGCGTTTCGATATCCGGAGCTTTATGCGCGTCAGGTCAGTGTCAGGAAGAACGAGCGTACCGAGAAGGCTCTGCACCTCGCACTGCTGAAGCTGTATCACGGACTGTCGTTCGACGATTGCTGCGACGGCGATTGCTTTCTGGAGCTGCTCCACAATTTCGCCCGGGAACAGCTCGCCGCAGCCGAGGGGGATTGGGGCTATCGTGGGCACCGCGAAATTATCTCGCGCGAGATGCGAGCCATCATCCGGAGATCGCAGGAAAGGGGAGCCATCCAACTGCAGCAAATGACGGCTCCGTCATCTTGGGACGAGCCTTGGATCGACTCTATCCACCACTACGCCAACCCGGCGGTGCCCGAAGAGTACCTGGCGATCTATAGAGAATACGCGGAGTCCTTCGACCCCAATGAGGCTCCCAGTTCCCGAATCGCTCAGACGAATTTGGGCTGAACGGACGGCGCGACCGGACGCCGCGCCATCCCCCAAACTTGCGCCTAATTGCCGACGATCTTGGTGATGGCGGCCAGAGTGGCGGTGGCTTCGTCGAATTTGCCCTCGGTGCAAAGCGCGTCGGCCTCGTCGAGCATGAGATTGACCTGATCGGCGTCGGCCTCACTCAGCGCATTCGACTCGATCTTGTCATGCACTTTCTCTTCGACCGCGGTGAGCTGCTGGGTGCAGGCATTGTCCTCCTCGGCGTCCTGCGCGTAAGCCGCGCCGCCCATGAGGCATAGAAGCGCGACGCCAAGCACGGCATGTCTGATCATCTGTCTCTCCCTGAATGGCATTTCATCCGTCCCCCCAGGAGGGCAACTGAAAATGTTCTTTGACTATGGCTCTTCGTTGGGAAGGGCCGGGTGGAATTAAGCCCGATCTGCGGCGGGATTTGGGCGTTTCAATGGGTCAGGCGTTTGCGCTCAGCCCGTTTAGCAGCGTCGTGACCTGGGCCTCCAGCTCGTCGAAATGATCGATCCTCGCCGCCGCGCGGAGAGCGTCGAGCGGGCTGTTGGCGTAGCCGAAGCTGACGAGCACCATGGGGATCGCCGCGGCCTCAGCCGTGGCGATGTCGACTTCGCTGTCGCCGACCATGATGGCGCGAGAGGGATTGCCACCGGCCAGAGCGATCACCTGGGTCAAATGGCGGGGGTCGGGCTTCGATACGCTGAACGTGTCGCGCCCCGCGAGCCCCGAGAAATACCGGGCGAGATCAAGCTCCGAAAGCAGCTTGCGGGATAGATATTCGCGCTTATTGGTGCAGACGGCGAGGGTGGCGCCTTGGGCCAGAAGCGTCTCCAAGGCGGCCACCGCGCCGGGAAACGGCCGGCTCTCGGCGGCGATATTCGCCTCGTAGTGGACCAGGAACTCGGCCAGCATGCGGTCGACGTCGTCGCTCGCCCCGGCCCGGCGCAGAGCCTGCTCGATCATCACCCTTGCGCCATGGCCGACGCAGGCGCGGACGGTCTCCGCCGGGACCGGCGCATGGCCGCGCCTCGTCATCACGTCGTTCAGCGCGTTGGAGAGGTCGGGCGCGGTATCGACCAAGGTGCCGTCGAGATCGAACACGATGGTGGCCTGTTTCAGCATGGGCTGTGTCTCACACGCGCCTTGCGGCCTGGCAAGCGGGGGCGTAGAGAGCAGGCCAAGCTAGCGATCGGGCCCGCTGTCACCACGACCCTGCGGGGAGGGATGTTTGCTCAACGTCGATGAGCTCAAGGAAAGTGCGGCGAGGGCCGCGCTCGACCTGGTCGAGGACGGCATGCGGCTCGGGCTCGGCACGGGATCGACGGCCGCGCGCTTTGTCGCCGCGCTTGGCGAGCGCGTGGCCAAGGGCCTGAAGGTCGTTTGCGTTCCCACCTCGGAGGCGACGCGCGCGCAGGCCGAGGCTCTCGGCATCCCGCTGACCACGCTCGACGAGACGCCGCAGCTCGACCTGACGGTGGACGGCGCCGACGAGATCGACGACCAGCTGCGCATGATCAAGGGCGGCGGCGGCGCCCTGTTGCGCGAGAAGATCGTGGCCACGGCGTCCGACCGCATGGTGGCGATCGTCGACGAGAGCAAAGTGGTCTCCACGCTCGGCCTGTTTCCGCTTCCTGTCGAGGTGGTGCGCTTCGGGCTGATGGCGACGATGCGGCTGGTCGAAGCCATCGCCGCCGAGACCGGTTGTCATGGCGCCGTCTCGCTGCGACCCGGCCAGGGCGACGCTCCCTTCGTCACCGACCAGGGCAATCTCATTCTCGATTGCGCCTTCGGCTCGATCCCCGAGCCCGAAGTGCTCGCCTTCTCGCTGAAACGCGTGCCGGGGGTGGTCGAGCATGGCTTGTTTCTCGGGCTTGCCGATTTGGCTATCGTGGCCGGCAAGAGCGGCGTGAAGGCCTTGCGCCGCCCAGGAGCCTGACGCCAAGTGGCAAAATACGACTACGATCTGTTCGTGATCGGCGCGGGCTCGGGCGGAGTGCGCGCGGCGCGGCTCGCCGCCGAACTGGGCGCGCGGGTCGGCATCGCCGAGGAATATCGCATCGGCGGCACCTGCGTCATCCGAGGCTGCGTGCCGAAGAAGCTGCTCGTCTATGGCAGCCGCTACGCCAGCGAGCTTGCCGACGCGGTCGGCTTCGGCTGGACCGGCGAGAATTTGCGCTTCGACTGGCCGACCCTGATCGGCAATGTCAGGCGCGAGGTCGACCGGCTGAACGGCGTCTATACCCGCACCCTGGAAAATGCCGGGGTAACGAAATTCCTCACCCGCGCTTCGGTCGGCGGGCCGCACCAGATTAAGCTCGCCGATCGCGACGGGGCGCTCTCGGCCAGGACCGTCCTGGTCGCGACCGGCGGGCATCCGGTCCTACCGGACGTGCCCGGCAAGGAGCACCTCATCACCTCGAACCAATGTTTCGAGCTCGAGCAGCTGCCCGCCAGCATCGTCATTATCGGCGCCGGCTATATCGGCATGGAGTTCGCCTCGATCTTTCGCGGGCTCGGCGTGGCGGTGACGGTGCTCTATCGCGGCGAGCAAATCTTGCGCGATTTCGACATGGATTTGCGTGACGGGCTTGCCGAGGCGATGCGCAATCGCGGCGTCGATCTGCGCATGGACACCGATATCGCCTCGGTGGAGAAGGACGGCGGGGGATATCGCGTGCATCTGAAGCGGGGCGATGCAGTCGCCGCCGAGCTGGTGATGGCAGCGACGGGGCGCGCGCCCAACACGATGGGCTTCGGCCTCCAACAGCTCGGCGTCGAGCTCGGCTGGAATGGCCACGTCGTCGTCGACGAGTTCTCCAAATCCTCAGTCGACAGCCTCTACGCCGTCGGCGACGTGACCGACCGCGTGCAACTGACGCCGGTCGCGATCCACGAAGCGACCGCCTTCGTCGAGACGGTGTTCAACGACACGCCGACGCCGGTCGATCACACGTTCATTCCGACGGCGGTGTTCGCCCAGCCTGAGATCGGCACGGCCGGGCTCTCCGAGGAGAAGGCCCGTGAGATGCATCCCAATGTGGACGTCTACAAATCGCGATTCCGGCCGCTGAAGTCGATGATCAGCGGCCGTGACGAGAAGATGCTGATGAAGCTCGTGATCGACGCCGACTCCGACAAAGTGCTGGGCTGCCACATTCTCGGCGAAGACGCCGCGGAAATCGTGCAGATGATGGCGATCCCGCTCAAGCTCGGCGTGACCAAGGCGCAGCTCGACAGGACCATGGCGCTGCATCCGAGCGCGGCGGAGGAACTGGTGACGATGCGGCATCGCTGGGAGCCGCCCAAGCCTGTGGCGGGGTCCGATGCGGCGGCTTGAGGAGAAAATCGCGCTGGTCACCGGCGCCGGCGCCGGTATCGGCCGGGCCATTGCCGAGACCTTCGCGCGGGAGGGCGCGGTGGTCGCCGTGGCCGATCGCGACGAGGCCGCGGCACGGGAGGTAGCCGACGCCATCGTCAAGGCGAACGGCGCGGCGAGCGCGCATGCGGTGGATGTCACCGACACGCCGCAAGTCAAAGCCTTGATGGAGGACATCGGCGCGCAGCACGGCCGGCTCGACGTGCTCGTCAACAATGCGGGCGTCGGCGAGCGCGCAGACTTCCGCCATCTCTCCGACGAGGCCTGGGACCGGGTGTGGAGGACCAATCTAGACGGCACGGTGCGCTGCGCGCGCGAGGCCTTCGATCTGCTCAAGGCGTCCGGCAAGGCGTCGGTGATCAATCTCTCCTCGGTGATGGCGACCAAGCATACGCGGCAGATGGCGGTCTATTCGGCGACCAAAGGCGCGGTCTCGGCGCTGACGCGGAGCCTGGCGGTCGAATATGCGCCTTACGGCATCAGGGTGAACGCGCTGGTGCCCGGTTATGTCGAGACGGCGCTGATCGGGCGCTATATCTCAAATCCGATGATCGCCAAGGCGTTGCTGACGCAGACGCCGCTCAGGCGTTTCGGCACGCCGCAGGACATCGCCAACGCGGCGCTGTTTCTGGCCTCCGACGAAGCGGCCTATGTCACCGGCGCCGCGCTCAATGTCGACGGCGGCATGGGGACAACGCTCTAGGCCGGAATCGCACTGGGCTGTTTGGCCAGGGCGGGCTGCATCACGGTTTCCTCGATGATGCCGTCGACCACGGCGACCAGCGCGGCCTTGTCCGAGCCGCCAAGCTTCTTGATCGCATCGTAGCGGGCGAGCTGGCGGTCTGCGCTCGTGCCGCGCGCGACGATGGTGCGCGCATGCGTCACCTCGGCGGTGCAGCCGAAATAAGCGGCGTCCTCGGCGATGAGCTCGAACAATTCCTCCAGCAACGTGCCGAAGGGAACGACCTCGCCCTTGCCGAAATCGACCATGCCCTGCTCGATGCCGTAGCGCTGCGCGCGCCAGCGGTTCTCGCGCACGAGGAAGGGCGGGTAATGCCGCCAGCGCTGATTTTGCCGGCGCAGGCGGTAGAGCATGCGCAGGATGCAGACATAAAGCGAAGCAATCGCAATGCCGTCGTCGATCAGCGGACAGACATCGGTGATGCGCATTTCCAGGGTCGGGAAGCGCGCCGAGGGACGCAGATCCCACCAGAGCTTGGTCGCGTCCTCGATCAAGCCGGCGTGCACCAGCAGCTCGACGGTGCGCTCATATTCGCTCCAACTGGAGAATTGATGCGGAATGCCGGTGCGGGGCAGCTCGTCGAACACGGATAGGCGGTACGATTTGAGCCCGGTCTGTGCGCCCTGCCAGAAGGGCGAGGAGGTGGAGAGCGCGAGCAGATGCGGCAGGAAATAGGCCGCCTGGCTCAGAAGGTCGATGCGAAGCTCGTTGTCCTCAATGCCGACATGCACATGCATGCCGCAGATCACCAGCCGCCGCGCCACGTGCTGGAGGTCTTGCGCCAGCACGTTGTAGCGTTCCTTGTCGGTGTGCTGCTGGTGCGACCATTCGGCGAAGGGATGGGTGGAAGAGGCGATCGGCGCCAGGCCGAACTCGCCGGCGATCGCGCCCACCGTGCTGCGTAGTTCGACGAGCTGATCGCGCGCCTCCTGCACGGAGCGGCACACGCTGGTGCCGACCTCGATCTGCGAGCGCAGGAATTCGGGGCTGACGCGGCCGCGCAATGCCTCTTCGCATTTGGCGAACAATGCCTGCGGCGGCTCGGCCGCGAGGTCGCGGCTCTCCTTGTCGACGAGGAGATATTCCTCCTCGATGCCGATGGAGAAACTTGGTTCCTTGATCGCCATGGCCGGCAATGTGGCACAAACGATATGGCGGGCGGTAGAGCGAAAGCTCGGGCTGCTAAACCAGCCCTTTGAGCAGGGCGCCGACCGCGTAGGCGACGCCCGCGGCGCCCATGCCGATAGCGAAGGTCTCGAGCCCCGCGCGCCACCAGGGCGTCGGCGACCAATAGCTCCTGAACGAGCCGATGCCGAAGAAGGTGAGACCGGTCATGATCGTGGCCGGCCAGATCGGATTGGCGAGCCCCAAGGCATAAGGGATGATCGGCACGCTGCCGCACAGCACGAAGGCGATGAAGGTCATCAGCGCCGCGCGGAACGGAGACCGGATCACCGCCGGCATGCCGTGCTCCTCGGCCATCATGGTGTCGATCCAGCGCTCGCGCCGCGCGGTGATGACCTCGACGGCGGTGTCCAGCGCCTCGCCTTTGAAGCCCTTCGCCTCGAAGATCTGGCGGACCTCCTCGCGCTCGCCTTCCGGCGCGAGGTCCACATGCCGCTCCTCCATGCGGCGCAGCTGCTCGTATTCGTCGTGCTCGGCCTTGGTGCCGGTATAGTTGGCGGCGGCCATGGAGAAGCCGTCGGCGAGCAGATTGGCGATGCCGAGGATGATCACCACGCCCGCCGAGAGGCTGGCGCCGACTACGCCGGCCATGATGGCGAAAGTGGTCACCGTGCCGTCGATGCCGCCATAGACCCAGTCGCGCAGATAGCTGGCCTTGGGCCCTTGCTCCAGGCGCCTGGCGATCTCGCCGGGGTGATGGCCGTGCTCGAGGTGGCGGTCCAAGATCGGTTCCTTCCGGGGGTTCTTAACGGATATGTGGCACGCTCGACGCGCCCCGGCAATCAAGCCGGGACTTCTGGCCTTGGTTCCGCCGATCGCCTATATAGCGTTGACTTCTCAAGGAGTGCTTGGAAATGGCCCCGCGTTGGAGCCCCGATAGCTGGCGATCGAAACCGATCGAACAGGTCCCGGTCTACCCCGACCCGGACCAGGTCGCGACGGTGGAGCAGCAGCTCGCGACCTTTCCGCCGCTGGTGTTCGCCGGCGAGGCGCGCGAACTGAAGGCGAAGCTCGCCCGGGTGGCCGCGGGAGAGTCCTTCCTGCTGCAAGGCGGGGACTGCGCCGAGAGCTTCGCCGAGCATCGCGCCGACACGATCCGCGACTTCTTCCGCGTGTTCCTGCAGATGGCGGTGGTCTTGACTTATGCCGGCGGCTCGCCGGTGGTGAAGGTCGGGCGCATCGCCGGACAGTTCGCCAAACCGCGCTCGGCGCCGACCGAGATGCAAGACGGCAAGGAATTGCCGAGCTATCGCGGCGACATCATCAACGGCATCGACTTCAACGAGGCGGCGCGACAGCCGGACCCGCAGCGCATGCTGATGGCCTACCGTCAGGCGGCGGCGACGCTTAATCTGCTGCGCGCTTTTGCGCAAGGCGGCTACGCCAATCTGGAGCATGTGCATCGTTGGAATTTGGGCTTCGTCAAGGACAGCCCGGCCGGGCACCGCTACGAGGAACTCGCCCAGCACATCGCCGAGACGTTGCGCTTCATGCGCGCCTGCGGCCTCAACGCCGATAACACGCCGCAGCTCAGAACCACGAGCTTCTACACGAGCCACGAGGCTTTGCTGCTCGGCTACGAGCAGGCGCTGACCCGCGTCGATTCCACCTCGGGCGACTGGTACGCGACCTCAGGGCATATGCTGTGGGTCGGCGACCGCACGCGGCAGCTCGACCACGCGCATATCGAATATCTGCGCGGCGTCAAGAATCCGATCGGCGCCAAAGTCGGACCGTCGCTCGCGCCGGAGGCGCTGCTGACCTTGATCGACGTGCTGAACCCGCAGAACGAGCCGGGACGGCTGAGCTTGATTTGCCGCTTCGGCGCCGACAAGGTGGCCAAGCATCTGCCGGGCCTGATCCGCGCGGTGAAGCGCGAGGGCAAGAGCGTGGTGTGGGCCTGCGATCCGATGCACGGCAACACGATCAAGGCGGGAAGCGGCTACAAGACCAGGCCCTTCGATCTGATCCTGTCGGAGGTGGAAACCTTCTTCGATATCCACCGGGCCGAGGGCACGCATGCGGGCGGCATTCACGTGGAGATGACCGGGCAGAACGTCACCGAATGTGTCGGCGGGGCCAAGGCGCTGACCGACGCCGATCTGCGCGACCGCTACCACACGCATTGCGATCCGCGGCTGAACGCCGACCAATCGCTCGAGCTTGCCTTCATCGTGGCGGAGCGGCTGAAGCGCGAGCGCGAAGGGCGCCCCGAGCCCGAGATCTCGATTGCCGCCGGCGAGTGACCCAGGTGACTCGTCATGCCCGGCCGAAGTGCCGGGCATCCACGAATTTCCGAGATAGCGAAAGACGTGGATGGCCGGGACAAGCCCGGCCATGACGAATTCAATTTAGAGGCTTTCGGATTAAGTTCCGCTCATGACGAAAGCGATCAAAGACAGTTTCAAGCTCGCGCTGGCGCAGCTCAACCCGGTCGCGGGCGATCTCGAGGGCAATGTCAAGAAGGCCCGCGCGGCGCGCGCGCGGGCAGCCCGCGACGGCGCGGACCTGGTCGCCTTCACCGAGCTTTATCTCACCGGCTACCCGATCGAAGACCTGGTGCTAAAGCCCGCCTTGCAGAGTGCCGCGCGCGAGGCCTGCGAGGCGCTGGCGCATGACACAGGCGACGGCGGCCCGGCGCTGCTGATGGGGCTGCCCTGGGGCGAGGGGCCGTTCGTCTATAATGCCGTGGCGCTGCTCGATCGCGGCCGCATCGAGGCGGTGCGCTACAAGTTCAATCTGCCGAATTACGGCGTGTTCGACGAGAAGCGCGTGTTCGCGCCCGGACCGCTGCCGCAGCCGCTCGAGTTCCGTGGCGTCAAGCTTGGCGTGCCGGTGTGCGAAGACATCTGGAGCACGGAAGTGTGCGAGAGCCTGGCGCTCGAAGGCGCCGGTCTGCTGATCGTGCCGAACGGCTCGCCCTATTGGATGGACAAGCAGGAGACGCGCTACGAGGTGGCGGAGGCCCGGGTGGCGGAAACGCGTCTGCCGCTCGCCTATGTCAATCAGGTGGGCGGGCAGGATGAGCTGGTGTTCGACGGCGCGTCGTTCGTGCTGAAAGCGGATGGCGCGCTCGCCGTGCAGCTCCCGGCCTGGGAGGAGGCGATTGGCCTCACTGAGTGGCAGAAGGAGGAGGGGCGCTGGCGCTGCTTGCCGGGCGAGATTGCCGAGGTCGAGGGAAAAGAGGCGGCCAACTATCTCGCCTGCGTCACTGGCTTGCGTGATTATGTGGAGAAGAACGGTTTCCCCGGTGTGGTGCTTGGGCTCTCGGGCGGCATCGATTCGGCGCTCTGCGCGGCTCTTGCCGTCGATGCGCTCGGCGCCAAGCGCGTGCATGGGGTGATGCTGCCTTACCTCTATACCAGCAATGAGAGCCTGTCGGACGCGGCGGCAACGGCGGAGGCGCTTCACATCCGCTACGAGATGATGCCGATTCACGCGGCTGTCGAGGGCCTCACCAAGGGCCTGGAGCAGGCCTTTGCCGGGACCAAGCCCGACGCGACCGAAGAAAATCTCCAGTCGCGCGCGCGCGGCACCTTGCTGATGGCGCTCTCCAACAAGTTCGGGCCGATCGTCATCACCACCGGCAACAAGTCCGAGGTCTCGGTCGGCTATGCCACGCTCTATGGCGACATGAATGGCGGTTTCAACCCGATCAAGGACCTCTACAAGACGCAAGTCTATGCGCTGGCGCGCTACCGCAACCGCGCGCGGCCGAAAGGCTGCCTCGGGCCGGAAGGCATCGTCATTCCGGAGAACGTGCTGACCAAGGCGCCAACCGCCGAATTGAAGCCCGGCCAGCGCGACGTCGATACCTTGCCGCCTTACGAGGTGCTGGACGACATCCTCAATTGCCTGGTGGAGCAGGAAATGCCGCTCGCCGACATCGTCGCGCGCGGACACGCGCCGGAGCTCGTCAAGAAGGTCGAGCGCATGCTCTATCTCGCCGAATATAAACGGCGGCAGGCGGCGCCAGGCGTGAAGATCACCGCGAAGAATTTCGGCCGCGACCGCCGCTATCCCATCACCAACAAATTCCGCGAGACGCTCTGATGGGCGTCACCGTTAGATTTGCGCCGAGCCCGACCGGGCGGCTTCATGCGGGCAATATCCGCACGGCGCTGTTCAACTATCTCTACGCGCGCAAGACGGGCGGGAGCCTGATCCTGCGCCTCGACGACACCGACACGGAGCGCTCGACGGCGGAATTCACGCGCGGGATCGAGGAGGACCTGCACTGGCTCGGCATCGACTGGGCCAAGCAGGTGCGCCAGTCGGATCGCTTCGCGCTTTATGCGGCCGCGGTCGAGAAGTTGAAGGCAAGCGGGCGGCTCTATCCGGCCTATGAGACGCCGGAGGAGCTGGAACTCAAGCGCAAGCGGCAGCTCGCCCGTGGCAAGCCGCCGGTCTATGACCGCGCCGCGCTGAAGCTCACCGAAGAAGAGAAGGCCAAGCTCGAAGCCGAAGGCCGCAGACCGCATTGGCGCTTCGAGCTCGAGCAGCGCGATGTGGCATGGGACGACCTCGTGCGCGGGCGGCAGCATGTCGACGCCGTATCCCTGTCGGATCCGGTGCTCGTCCGCGCAGACGGAACCTATCTCTACACCTTGCCGAGCGTGGTCGACGATATCGATCTCGGCATCACCCATGTCATCCGCGGCGAGGATCACGTGACCAATACCGCGCCGCAGATCCAGCTGTTCGAGGCGCTCGGCGCGACGCCGCCAGCTTTCGGCCATCACAATCTCTTGGTCGGCGCCGACGGGCAGGCGCTCTCCAAACGCGACCGCTCGCTTGCCATCGAGGGCTTGCGCACGGAGGGGATCGAGCCGCTTTCAGTGGCAAGCTATGCGGCGGTGGTCGGCACTTCGGATGCGGTCGCGCCGCATGCGAGCCTCGATGAGCTGGTCGAGGCGTTCGACTTCGCCAAGTTGTCGCGCGCCCCGGCGCGGTTCGATCCGGCCGAGCTTCGGCTGCTCAATGCACGCTTGCTGCATATGCTGCCCTTCAGCGCCGTATCGGACCGGCTCAAAGCGATGGGCGTGGAGGGCGGCGGGCCTTTCTGGGAGGCAGTGCGCGGCAATCTCGCCGTGCTCGCCGAGGCCAAGGCCTGGTGGGACGTGGTGAGCGGCAAACTGCAGCCGGTGATAGAGGATGCCAAGCTTTGCCGCGAGGCGGCGGCGCTGCTGCCGCCAGAGCCGTGGGACGAGACCACTTGGTCGGCATGGTCGGCGGCGGTGAAGGACGCGACGGGCGCCAAGGGGAAGGCCTTGTTCCGGCCGCTGCGGCTGGCGCTGACGGGCCGCGAGCATGGTCCCGAGCTCAAAGAGCTTCTGCCGCTGATCGGCCGCGCGCGGGCGCTTCAGCGGCTCGAAGGCAAGTCTGCTTAGCCTGAATTAGAATTGGGGAGCGAAGGGCGAGGCCGGTTGAACGGGGGCCGGCTTGCGCTTGGTGACGGTCGACTGCGGCGGCGGCGCTTCTACCGGCGGAGCGGGCGGGGGTGGTGCCACTTGTGCCGTCGGGGGTGGAGCTGGAGCCGGGGGCGGAGCTTCCGCGGCAGGGGGCGGCGCGGGCGCCTGCTGTGCTTCCGGAACGGCGGCCGGCGGCGGCGTTTCCGTCGCGGCCTGAGGTGGCGGGGCCGGCTCGTTGCTGCCCGTTACGTCGAGGTCGAATTGCGGCGCACCGGCGGGAACCGCCATCTGCGACGGAGGCTCTTGCGGCGGAGGCGGCGCGGCTTCCGGGGCCGGCGTGGCGCCTGTGGTCTCGGCGGGTTGAGCGGCGGCAGGACCGGCGTCGGCGCGCTTATTGGCCGCTTCGATCTCGGTCGGGTTATATTCGGCCTGCTTGCAGGAGCAACCCTTGACATATTCCGAGCGGTAGCGGAGCGCCACGGGGAGATCCATATAGGCCGAGCCGCTCAACGATACGGCCTGCTCGATGTCCTGTCCCGGATTGCGATAGACGTAGAGCTCGGCCGGCGCGGCACAAGTCGACTGGCACCGCTCGGCATCCTGCGCGACACGCGCGCCATAGGTGGCGTAGCTGACCGGATAGAAAAAGCCGTCGCATAGCCTGACGCAGACCGTGCGGTAACGCCCGTTGGGGTCGATGCTGCGATAGATGGGGGTCTGCGGCAGTTCTTCCACATCCTCGCGACCGCCGCTGAAGAAATCGAATAGACCGCCGCGGCGGCGCGCTGGTTGAGGGACGCCGCCGCAGCCGCTGCGGGCCATGGCCTGCTGCAGCTCAGCCTGACGCCGCTTGTTGCCGCCGCCGCCCGTCAGGGCCTGACGCTGCTGCTGCAGCTGGGCGAGCTGGCGGCGGGCGTCCTCGAGCCGGTTGTTCATATTGAGACATTTCGGGCTTCTCACCAGGCCGCGGCCGAAAATGAAGAAGCTCTCGAAGCAGCCCGCATCCTCCATCGAGGCGCGGGTGCCCTGAAACACGCGATCGGCCTGAGCGATCTGCTGATCGATGTAGCCGACCTCTTCGCGATTGGCTCCGCCTCCGCCTTGCGCCGCGGCCAGCTCCTGCTGAAGCTGAAGGCAGCGTATCTGTTGCTCGCTCATGCCCTGGGCGAGCGCAAGACCGCTGCCGCTCAGGATCAGGGTGGAAAGCGCGAGCACGGCAAAGCTGGAGCCGGCCGATAGCCGCACCGGCGACACAGGCTTGCGCCAAAAGCCGCGATAGACGCTCAAAGCTGGTTTCATCCCCAAAGCCACCCGCCGCACGATGCCCGCCCCGCATTATGCGCGCCCCGAGAGTCGGGGGTCAATGCGGCATGAATAAGATGGTCGGCTTGACGCTTCCCCCAAGAACGGCCATAAGCAGTGCCAAGATGATGCAAAAGCAACCCATCCTTATCATTTCCTGCGGCATCATTCCGGGCTAGCAAAAAACACGCTCGCCTGGTCGTTCTCCCCTTATCATCTTAAAGAGTTACGCGAACCGAAGGCGAGCCTCAGGCCGAAGGGGCTTGGTCGTGCTTAAGCTTTACAACACGCTGACCCGCACGAAGGAGGTTTTCGAACCTCTCGATGCGAACAACGTGCGCATGTATGTCTGCGGGGTCACGGTCTACGACTTCGCCCATATCGGCAATGCGCGGCCGGCGATCGTATTCGACGTGCTGTTCCGTTTGCTCCGCCACATCTACGGGGCCGAGCACGTCACCTATGTCCGCAACATCACCGACGTCGACGACAAGATCAACGCGCGCGCGGCGCAAGACTATCCCGAGCTGCCGCTGAACGAGGCGATCCGCAAGGTCACCACAAAGACAGAGGCGCAGTTGCACCAGGACATGGGGGCACTCGGCGAAATCGCCCCTTCCGTCGAGCCGCGTGCGACCGAACATATCGAGCAGATGAAGGCGATGATCGAGCGGCTGGTCGCCAATGGCTGTGCCTATGTCGCCGAAGACCATGTGCTGTTCCATGTCGCGGCGATGCCAGACTACGGCAAGCTGTCGGGACGCTCGCTTGACGAGATGATTGCCGGCGCGCGGGTCGAGGTTGCCCCGTTCAAGAAAGACCCGATGGATTTCGTGCTGTGGAAGCCGTCGAAGCCGGGCGAGCCGTCATGGCCTTCGCCTGCGGGCATCAAGGCACCCGGACGTCCCGGCTGGCACATCGAATGCTCGGCGATGGCGGCGGCGCATCTCGGCCAGACCTTCGACATTCATGGCGGCGGCATCGACCTCGTGTTTCCGCACCACGAGAACGAGATCGCGCAGTCGCGTTGCGCCAACCGCACGCCAATCATGGCGCAAATCTGGATGCATAACGGCTTCCTCCAGGTGGAGGGCGAGAAGATGGCGAAGAGCCTCGGCAACTTCGTCACCGTGCATGAGCTGCTGACGGGCTGGCACGGCTATGCCTGGCCCGGCGAGGCGTTGCGCTTCAACATGCTCAGGACGCATTACCGCCAACCGCTCGACTGGACCTTGGCGTCGCTCGACGAGGCGCACAAGACCTTGTGGGAGTGGTATGGCGATCTCGAAGGCAAGGAAGCGGGCGGCAAGTTGCCGGGTCCGTTCCTCGATGCGCTGATGGACGATCTCAATACGCCGAAGGCCATCACCGAGCTGCACAAGCTGCACGGCGCCGGGCGTTGGGGTGAGCTTCGCGCCGCGCTGCGGTTTCTCGGCTTCTCCGGCGAGCGCGCCAAGATCGAGCGCGTGAAGGTTGAGGACGCGGGCAAGACTTTGGGGGCCGCGCAAGTCGACGCGCTGATCGACGCGCGGAATGCCGCGCGGGCAGCGAAGAACTTCGGGGAGGCTGACCGCATTAGAGATGAGCTCGCCGCCATGGGCATCGAACTGAAGGACGCCAGGGACCCGAAGACCGGCGAGCTCGTCACCACCTGGGAGGTGGCGCGATGAGCGAGTTTCTCAAGGATGCACCGTTCAAGGGCAGCCACGGCGTCTATTTCGTCATCAAGCTCGCCATTCTCGTGCTGGCGGTGCTGCTCGCGCTGCATTTCTTCTTCGGGCTCGTATAGGACAGGCCATGGCTCGCGAACGGATCTCGCTCTACGACACGACGTTGCGCGACGGCGCGCAGACCCATGGCGTCGACTTTTCGGTCGAGGACAAGTGGCTGATCGCCGAGCAGCTCGATGGACTCGGCCTCGACTATATCGAGGCGGGCTATCCCGGCGCGAACCCCACCGACACCAGACTGTTCGCCGAGGCGCGGCCGCTGTCGCATGCCAAGCTGACGGCGTTCGGCATGACCAAGCGGCCGGGGCGTTCGCTCGCCAACGATCCCGGATTCCAGGCGCTGCTCGCCGCCAATGTCGCCTCGGTCTGCCTGGTGGCGAAGTCTTGGGACTTTCATGTCGATGTCGCGCTCGGCATCAGCCTTCAGGAGAATCTCGACGCCATCAAAGAGTCGATTGAGGCGGTCGTAGCGAGCGGGCGCGAGGCGCTGCTCGACTGCGAGCATTTCTTCGACGGTTACAAGGCCAATCCCGACTATGCGCTGGCTTGCGCCAAGACGGCCTACAAAGCCGGTGCGCGCTGGGTCGTGCTGTGCGACACCAATGGGGGCACCTTGCCCGAAGAGGTCGAGCGGATCGTCGGCGAGGTGGCCAAGCACGTTCCGGGCGATCATCTCGGCATCCACGTGCATAACGACACCGACAACGGCGTGGCCAACTCGCTCGCCGCGGTGCGCGCCGGTGCGCGGCAGATCCAAGGCACCTTGAACGGGCTCGGCGAGCGTTGCGGCAACGCCAATCTGACCTCGATCATCCCGACGCTGTTGTTGAAGCCGGACTATGCGCGCCGCTTCGAGACCGGGGTCACGCCGGAGAAGCTCAGGACACTCACCCATGCCTCCCGCGTGCTCGACGAGGTGTTGAACCGTGCGCCGAACCGGCATGCGCCCTATGTCGGCGAGGCGGCGTTCGCGCATAAAGGCGGCATCCATGTATCGGCCGTGCAGAAGGACCCGCGCACCTATGAGCACGTGCCGCCCGAGGCGGTCGGCAACCGGCGCAAGCTGCTGGTATCCGATCAGGCGGGCCGCTCCAACATCCTGGCCGAGCTCGAGCGCATCGACATCGTCATGCCGAAGGACGATCCGCGCATCGCAAGGCTGCTCGACGCGGTGAAGCAGCGCGAATCGCAGGGCTATGCCTATGAGGCCGCGGAAGCGTCCTTCGAGCTCTTGGCGCGGCGCATGCTCGGCAACGTGCCGCAATTCTTCGAGGTGGATTCCTTCCGCGTTCTGGTCGAGCGGCGGCACAATGCGGTGGGCAAGCTGGTCACCGTGTCGGAAGCGACGGTCAAGGTGCGCATTGACGGCGAGACGATGATGTCGGTGGGCGAGGGGAACGGCCCGGTCAACGCGCTCGACAATGCGCTGCGCAAGGATCTCGGCCGCTATCAGCGCTATATCGACGATCTCGACCTCGTCGATTACAAGGTGCGCATCCTGACCGGCGGCACCGACGCCGTCACGCGCGTCCTGGTCGAAAGCCGCGACGGGGCGGGCAATCGCTGGTTCACGGTCGGCGTCTCGCCCAATATCGTCGATGCCTCATTCGAGGCGCTGCTCGATTCGATCAATTACAAGCTGATCCGCGACGGCGCGCCCGCGCCCTGAGGCCTTAGGCCGCCGCAAAATCGGTCCTGAGCCTGCTGCTTTAGGTTGCCGAGTTCAATTTCGGCGCTAAGAATTGCGGCCAAGTCTCTACCGGGGAGCCGCGTGAAGCCGATGCGGGGGCTTATCGTCCTGTTTCTCTTGCTTGTCTGGCCGCAGGCGGCGTTTCCAGCCCCTGCGGCGGAGCCGGTACGGCTGGCGCAACACGCGGCCGACCCGGCGGAAAGCGGGGGCGGCGGCGGGCACGCGCTCGATTCAGGCCCGATCACCATGGAGGAGGCGACCGGCGGCAGCGATGC
The DNA here is from genome assembly GCA_052039105.1 of Methyloceanibacter sp. Taxonomy (GTDB): domain Bacteria; phylum Pseudomonadota; class Alphaproteobacteria; order Rhizobiales; family Methyloligellaceae; genus Methyloceanibacter. The sequence continues at coordinate 3,411 of JBQGDO010000100.1, read as the reverse complement.
GGCAGCCGGGCCGTGCGACGGGTCGGGGGGCCTCATCGACTACGCTCTCTGCCAAGCGGAGGCCGTCATCCAAGGCGGGCTCCGGGCGATCCTGCTGCCGCTGATCGCATTGCTGCTCTTGCTCACGCTGTCGATGGTGCTGTTGTGGTTCTATACGCGGCGCGTCGCCAATGCCGCGCGGCTCGCCGCCGAGTATGTCCCGGCGGTCGAGCGCGCTTACATATTCGGCGGCCCGACCGACCTCTTCCTGTTGCACGATCAGGCCAGCGTGCGGCTCGCCATGCAGAATTTCGGCAAGACGCCGGCGATCATCCGCGGCTGGCTGGTCGAGTTCGTGGCGCAGGAACCGCATGGGCGCAAGCCCGCCTATGACGAGACCAAGCGCACCGAGGTCAACGAGATCTTGGAGCCGGACAAGATGTTCTCGCCGGCGATGACCTTCCGGTCGGAAATCCCGGCGCCGTTCTATATCGTCGGCTACATCCTCTATGACGACGTGTTCCGCAAGCCGCATGTCACGCGCTTCTGCGTCGGCGTTACGCGCGACGCCAAGGCGGCCTATGCCGGCCATCCCGCCTGGAACGCGTATGACTGAGCAAGCGCCGGCCTAGAACTTCGCGGAGACTTCCGCTTCGGCCGCTTCCTCGCTGACTGCCGGTAAGGGCGCGAGCGCCTTCTCGAGAGTCGGGATGACGTCCTCGATGCGGTCGGCCAGCAGCATGTTGAGCTCGAGCCCGGGGCGGATGAACAGCTCGCGGTCCATGCGCTCGAACAGAGCGAGCAGCGGGTCCCAATAGCCGTCGATATTGGCAAGCAAGATCGGCTTCACATGGCGCCCGAGCTGCGACCAGGTGAGCTGCTCGACAAACTCCTCCAAGGTGCCGAGACCGCCCGGCATGGCGACGAAGGCATCGGACTTGGCGAACATCAGCTGCTTGCGCTGATGCATGTCGTCGACCACGATCAGTTCCTGCGCCTCGATCAGCATGTGCTCGCGCTCGCTGAGGAAGCCGGGGATGACACCGGTCACATGCCCGCCGGCCTTGAGCACCGAGCGGGCGATCTCGCCCATTAGCCCGAGACTGCCGCCGCCATAGACGAGGCCGATGCGGGACGCCGCCAGGATGCGGCCGAAGCTGCGGGCGGCCTCCACATAGGCCGGGTTCTCGCCCGTTCCCGAGCCGCAATAGACGCAGATATTCTGGAGACCCCCGGAGAGTTTCGTATTGTTCATGGCGCCATCTGCCATCGGCTTCCGCCGCCCGTCAAGAAAAGGGCTGTCCCTTCAATCGTCTGGCGGGGCGCCAAGCGATCCGCTAGGTTCCGCCCAATAGCGGGAGAGTTTTGACGTTTTTTTGCCTTTCCCGCCGCGTAGATTCACAAAATGCACAAAGGACTCACCGGAATGACGGCAAGCAAATATCTCCTGGTTCTGACAGTTGTCGCCGGCTTGGGCACGCTCGGATGCTATCCGAATGCTGTGCGCGCCGAAGATGCCGCGCCCGCCGATGCGGAGGCGCAGCCGGCTCCGCCCCGGTCGCCGCTTCGGGTCCAAAGTGTCGACTTCAAGGAAGCAGCCGGTGGGGCCGGCAAGGTCGCTATTGCCGGCATCGCGCTACCGAACAACGAGCTATACCTGTTCTTCGACGATCAGCCTTTGGCGCGTGTCGTCCCGGACGACGCAGGCAAATGGAGTATCGAGAGCGATCTCAAAATGGACGACCGCCGCCACACCTTGCGGGCTGAGCAATACGATCCCGTGACGCAGATGCTGGCGGCGCGCGCGATGGTCACCATTCAACGCGCCGAGCAACCTTCGGGCGAGGCGCCGAAAGCACCGTAGGGAGGCAACATGGCGCGCCGGCCAGAGAATGACGGGATGACGAGCAACAAGCTCATCGCCATCATTGCGGCCATGATTGCCGGCGGCGCCGCGTTGGCAGTGGGCGCGCTCTACATCGACTGGCAGAGATTGTCCGCGCCTCGGGTCGAACAGACGCCGGTCACAGCCGATAAGCCAGGCACGCCTGACGCCACCAAACCTGCCGAAGCGCCGGCGCCGAAAGCCGCGGAGGCGACCGGTACGGTGACGCCTCCGGCCGAGCCGACCGCGGTGCCCACCTTCGACGTCGTCGTCATCGAGCCGAGCGGCGAGGGGGTGATCGCCGGCCGCGCCGCACCGGGATGGAAGGTCAGCGTGCAAAGCGGCGGCGCCAAGATCGCGGAAGCCAAGGCGGATCTGCAAGGCGAATGGAGCGTCGTCTTGGAGAAGCCGCTGCCGAGCGGCGACCATGCACTGTCCTTGAAGATCGTTTCACCGGACGGGACGCGTGCGGTCTCTTCGCAGGAGACGGTGCGCGTTGCAGTCGGTACCAGTGCCGCGCCGCAGGCTGCGCCACAAGCCGGGGCGCCGGCTGCTCTCGCCGAGGTCGAGCCGAATGTTACGCGCGCTTTGGCGCGCGCCGAGCAGGAAGCGCTGAAGGCATCGCAAGCCGGTCCTGCGCCGGCCAAGCCGGCCCTGGTGTTCAAGACCGTCGACTATGCGTTAAGCCAGACAGGATCCGGCACGGTGACAATCACCGGCACGAGCGAGCCCGGCGCTTCGATCGCCATCTTCTACGGCGACGAGCGGCTCGCTGAGACGCGCGCCGATCGGACCGGCGCTTGGCAGGTCGCGGTCGGCAAGACGCTCGGCATGGGCGAGCATAGCTTCCGCGCCGAACGCGTGGGCGCGGCGCCGGGCGCCACCGTGGCGGCGGTGATCAGCCTCGAGCGGGTCGAGCCGAAGCCGGAGCAGGCCGCGCCGGAAGTGGCGGCGAGCGGTCTTGCGGCCTCGGGGCCGGGCTCCGAGGTTGTGGCGGCCGGCGGCACTCCGGGTGCGGGGCAACACGCCAAAGACGTCTATGTCATTCGCCGCGGCGATACGCTGTGGGCCATCGCCAAGCGCTATCTCGGCTCAGGCCTGCGCTACACGGCGATTTTCCAGGACAATCGCGGCAAGATCGCCAATCCGGACCTGATCCATCCGCAGCAAGAGGTTTCAATTCCAAATCCCTGAGCGCGGCTTGGCGGGGGCGCGGCAGGGGCCTATATAGCTTGGATGTCAGGGCAGCGTGCGACGCTGCCCTTTTTGCCGCGCGGAACGCGCGCCGATAGAAGCGATCTTTCATGCAAGACCGGCTGCCGCAAACGAGGAGCGACGCCGTGCTTCAGGCGCGGACGGGCCAACTCGGCGTGCTGCGCGAGCTGCTGCCTTATGTCTGGCCGGCAGGGCGCCCCGATCTCAAAATGCGCGTGGTGTTCGCACTCGCCGCGCTGGTGCTCGCCAAGGTCATCACGCTTGGCGTGCCGATCGCCTATAAGACCGTGGTCGACTTCTTGACCGGGCAGGCGAGCGGCGAACAAATCCGC
>JBQGDO010000099.1:0-18599 GCA_052039105.1 Methyloceanibacter sp. | reverse complement strand
CTGATCCGCTTCGACAGCGAGGCCGACGCGATCAGGATCGCCAACGACACGCCGTTTGGCCTCGCCTCCTACCTGTTCAGCAAAGACCTCGGCCGCGCCTGGCGCGTGGCGGAGAAGCTCGAAGCCGGCATGGTCGGCGTCAACGAGGGCATTTTCTCCAATGAGGCCGTGCCGTTCGGCGGCGTGAAGGAATCCGGGCTCGGCCGCGAGGGCGGGGCCGAAGGTTTGGAAGAGTATTTGGAGGTCAAATACATTTGCCTCGGGGGCATCGATCAATGATCGGGCGTACCTTAAGGGCGACTGCCTATCGAATAATCTGGCTTGCACGGCCAGTAACGAGCCATACTTTGCCCGAGGGAGCCACCAGCAAGGAGAGATTCTAGACGCCGCACGACCGGCTTAGCAAAGGGGAGTGAGTGATGACCAGACGTTCTGCCAAAGCTTCGATTGCCCGCGCATCGCGCCGTTCAATTCTGAAAGGTCTCGGCGCCGCCGCCGTCGGCATCACCCTCGCGCCCAGAAAGTTCTCGGCCCTAGCGGCCGAGGAGCCGAAGCTCAATTTCTACAACTGGGATACCTATATCGGCGAAACCACGCTCGACGACTTCAAGGAGGCGAGCGGCATCGACGTCAACATGAGCTTGTTCGCCACCAACGACGAGCTCTTTGCCAAGCTGCGCGCCGGCAATCCCGGCTACGACGTCATCGTCCCGGGCAGCGAGTTCGTCGAGCGCATGATCCAGGCCGACCTGCTCGAGCCGCTCGATCACGCCAAGATCCCCAACATCAAGAACATTGCGCCCGAGTTCATGACCGACGCGCCGTTCGATCCGGGCCGCAAATACAGCCTGCCCTATACCTGGCTCGTCATTGGCATCGGTTATCGCAAGTCCAAGGTCAAGGAGGTCCCCGATAGCTGGAAGTGGCTGTTCGACTCCGACGCCTATAAGGGCCGCATCACCGTCATGTCGGACGCGAGCGAACTGTTCCGCAACTGCTTCAAATATCTCGGCCACTCCTTGAACGACGCTTCGCCGGAGTTGCTTAACCAGGCCGAGGCGATGCTCGCCAAGCAGAAGCCCTACATCAAGACCTTCCACGAGGACAACGGCCAGGACCTCCTGCTCTCGGGTGAGGTCGATCTCGCCATGGAATATAACGGCGACATCGCCCAGATCATGACCGAGGACGACGATATCGACTTCGTCGTGCCGAAGGAGGGCGCCATGCGCCAGCAGGATACGCTCGCCATCCCGAAAGGCGCGCCGCATCCTGAGAACGCGCTGAAATTCATCAATTTCATCTTCGAGCCGGAAGTTGGCGCCGGGATCACCAAGACCATCCTCTATCCGTCGCCGAACGCCGCGGCCGTGGCGTTGATGCCGGAGGACTACAGGGACAACAAGGTGATCTTCCCGCCCGCCGACGTCATGGCGAAATGCGAGTACCCGAATTATCTCGGGCCGGAATTCTCGCGTCTCCTCGACGAGGCGATGACGCGGCTGCGCGCGTCTTGATCGAGAGGTCGTGAGGTGAGTTAGGAGCGAGGGAGCGACGGTGGCGACACAGAAGCAGGAACGTCGGCTGGCCTTTTTGGCAACGGCCGTGCCGCCCATCGCCTGGGTGGTTGCGTTCTTCCTCGCTCCTTTGGCGATCGTTTGGGCCTACAGCTTCGGCCAGAATGTCAGCCTGACCGAGGTCGACATCAGCGGTACCTTCGCCAACTACACCCGCGCGCTGGAACCGCTCTATCTCGGCATCTTTGCCAAGTCGGTCTTCGTCGCCGCTCTCACGACCTTGCTCTGCCTCATTGTCGGCTTCCCGGTGGCGCTGGCGATCGTCTTCGCCAGCGAGCGTTGGCGCCCCTGGATGCTGCTGCTGATCATGCTGCCGTTCTGGACCAATCTCTTGATCCGCACCTACGCGCTCATCGCCGTGTTGCGCACCGAGGGCTACGTCAACTTCACGCTCGAATGGCTGTGGAACCAGGGCAGTTGGCTCATGACTCTGGTCGGCTTGCAGCCGCTCGGCGAGTTCACGCCGCTGCAATTGCTCTACAACAATTTCGCCGTAGTGGTCGGGCTCGTCTACGTGCACTTGCCCTTCATGGTGCTGCCGCTCTACGCCGCGCTCGACCGGCTCGACAAATCCTTGATCGAAGCGAGCCTCGATCTCGGGGCCGGGCATATGCGTACTTTCTTCTCTATCGTGGTGCCGCTCGCGCTGCCCGGCATCATTTCCGGCATCATCATCACCTTCGTGCCGGCGCTCGGTGCCTATCTCACGCCGGACCTGCTTGGCGGTCCGGACAGTCAGATGATCGCCAATGTCATCGAGCGCCAGTTCAAGAAGGCGAATGATTGGCCGTTCGGCGCCGCTTTGTCCTTCCTGTTGATGTATGCCACCTTTGCCGCCATCGCGCTTCGCGCCTATTTCAGCCGCGGCAAACCGGCGGCGCACGGGGTCTAGCCATGGCCAAACGCCGTGCGCCTCTCGAATATAACCGCCTGTGGCAGATGCGCGCGTGGCTCTTCGCCGTGTTCTTCTTTCTCTATGCGCCGCTCGTCGCCCTGATCGTCTTCAGCTTCAACGATTCCAGGCGCATCACGGTCTGGCGCGGCTTCACCCTGAAGTATTACGAGAAGCTGTTCAACAATGACAGCCTGCTGCTTGCCTTCGCCAATTCGCTGACCATCGCCTTCGTCGCGACCTTGATTTCGCTGGTGATCGGCGCACTCGCCGCGGTCCTGCTTTGGCGTTACCGCTTCAGGGGGAGAACCGCGGTGGAGGGGGCCTTCACCCTCCCGCTCGTGGTGCCGGAGATTTGCATGGGCGTAGGCATGCTCTTGTTCTTCACCCGCGTCGTGCCCTGGCCCAACGATCTGGTGTGGCCGTTCAATCTGGGCTCGATCATCATCGCCCACGTGACCTTCTGCTTCCCGTTCGTGGCGCTGGTGGTCGGCGCGAGGCTGGCCAGTTTCAACAAAGAGCAAGAAGAGGCGGCGCGCGACCTCGGCGCCAACGATTGGCAGGCGTTCCGGGATGTGCTTCTGCCGCATATACGCCCTGCGCTGATCGCCGGCGGTCTGCTTGCCTTCACTTTGTCGCTGGACGACTTCGTCATCACGTTTTTCACGTCGGGGCCCGACACCGTGACCTTCCCGGTCAAGGTCTATTCGATGTTGCGCTTCTCGGTCACCCCGGAGGTCAACGCCGCATCGACCATGCTGATCTTGCTGACGATCTTGCTCATGATCGTCATGATGGTGATGCAGAGCCGGTCGCAGAGGAAGACGAAAGGGTGAGCCCCGTGGATCAGTCGGCAGCAGGCAGCGCGAAAAGCGCGGTGAAGCCCATCATCAGCTTCCGTGGCGTGTCCAAGCGCTGGGGTTCGGCGGTCGGGGTCGACAATGTCAGTCTCGATATCGAGCCCGGCGAATTCTTCGCGCTGCTGGGGCCGTCGGGTTGCGGCAAGACGACCTTGCTGCGCATGCTGGCCGGGCTTGAAGTGCCGAGCGAAGGCGAGATCCTGATCGACGGCCAGGACATGGACGACATTCCGCCCAACAAGCGGGCCGTCAACATGGTGTTCCAGTCCTACGCCGTGTTTCCGCACATGACCGTCGCCAACAACGTCGCCTACGGCCTGAAGATCGACCGGGTGCCGCCGGCGGAACGGGACAGGCGGGTGCAGGAGGCGCTCGATCTCGTGCAGCTCGGCCATCTCGGCGCGCGCATGCCGGATCAACTGTCCGGCGGCCAGCGCCAGCGCGTGGCGCTCGCCCGCGCTCTGGTGAAGAAGCCAAAAGTGCTCCTGCTCGACGAGCCGCTCTCCGCTCTTGACGCCAAGCTCCGCGAAGCCATGCGCTTCGAGCTGTCGCAGTTGCATCAGAAGGTGGGGATCACCTTCATCATGGTCACGCACGATCAGGACGAGGCGCTGGCGATCGCCTCGCGCATCGCGGTCATGAACAAGGGATCGATCGCTCAGCTCGGCACGCCGTCCGACCTCTACGAATTCCCGAGCTCGCGTTTTGTCGCGGACTTCATCGGCTCGGTGAACATGTTCGAAGGCAAGCTGGCCAGCGACCGCCCCGACAAGGCCATCGTCAGTTGCCCCGATCTTGAACCCTATCCCGTCTTCGTACCGCACGCCGTGGCGGGGCAGGAGAAGTCGGCCGTGTGGGTGGCGATTCGGCCCGAGAAAATGACCTTGCATAAGGATGGCGCGGCCTCGCCCTCGGTCCCGCAGTGTCCGGCGGCGCACAACGTCGCCAAGGGTGAGATCAAGGAAATTTCCTATCTCGGCGACATTTCGATCTTCCACGTCCAGCTGGCCGGCGGCCGGCTGATCAGGATTTCGCGTCCCAACCGCTCGCGCTGGGATCAGGACAATTTCGACTGGGGCGAGAAGGTGTGGGTCAGCTGGGACGGCTCGAGTCCGGTCGTGCTCCAATCGTGATCCTCGCTAGCAAGCGAGAGCCCAAGCAACAGAAAGCAGTCCATGACGGCAGAGCTACATGAGCGCAGAGTTGCGGCCGTTCCGCGCGGCGTCGGCCACGCCACGGCGATCTATGCCAAGCGCGCCAAGAACGCCGAAATCTGGGGCGAAGACGGCAAACGCTATATCGATTTTGCCTCTGGCATTGCCGTGGTCAATACCGGCCATCTGCACCCGAAGGTGATCGCTGCCGTGGAGCAGCAGCTCAAGGCGTTCAGCCACGCCTGCTTCCAGGTCACGCCTTATGAGACCTATGTGCGTCTGGCGGAACGGCTCAATGCCATGGCCCCGGTGCTCAAGCCTGCTAAGACGATCTTGTTCTCGACCGGCGCCGAGGCGGTGGAGAATGCGGTCAAGATCGCCCGCGCTTTTACCGGCCGTCCGGGGGTGGTGTCGTTCAGCGGCGGCTTCCACGGCCGCACCCTGATGGGCATGGCGCTGACTGGAAAGGTCGTTCCTTACAAGAAGGGCTTCGGACCGTTCCCGCCGGAAGTCTATAATGTCGCCTTTCCCAACACCTATCACGGGGTCAGCAGCGAACAGAGCCTTGCGGCGCTTGCCGCGCTGTTCAAATACACCGCCGATCGTTCGAGCATCGCCGCCATCTTCATCGAGCCGGTGCAGGGGGAGGGCGGTTTCTACATCGTGCCGTTCGAATTCCTGCGCGCGCTGCGCAAGCTTTGCGACGAGCACGGCATCCTGCTTGTCGCCGACGAGATCCAGACCGGCTTCGCCCGCACCGGCAAGATGTTCGCGCTTGAGCATGCCGGCATCAAAGCCGACGTCGTGACCCTGGCGAAGAGCCTGGCCGGCGGCTTTCCCCTCTCCGCGGTCACCGGCCGCGCCGATGTGATGGATGCGGCTAATCCCGGCGGACTCGGCGGCACCTATGCCGGCAGCCCGGTCGCTTGCGCCGCGGCGCACGCCGTGCTCGACGTGATCGAGGAGGAGCGGCTCTGCGAGCGCGCCGATGCCATCGGCAAGATCATCCTCGATCGCTGCAACGAGCTGAAAAACCGCTCCAACCTGAACTGCGTTGGCGATGTGCGGGGTCTCGGCGCCATGTGCGCCATCGAGCTGGTGAAGGACGGGAAGAGCGGCGAGCCCGCGCCGCAACTTACGCAAGCCCTGATGAAGATCGCCAATGAGAAGGGGCTGATCCTGCTGTCCTGCGGCACCTATGGCAATGTCATCCGCTTTCTGGTGCCAATGACCGCGAGCGACGATCTCGTGCGCGAGGGTATGGATATTTTCGAGGCAAGTCTCACCGAAGCCGTGAGCCGGTCGGCGTGAGCGCTCGGCAAAGCACAAAGGCGGCAAAACGCATGAACACACATATGAGCGCGAGGCTCAGCACCATCGATCTCGAAGCCTTCTGGATGCCGTTCACGGCGAACCGGCAATACAAGAAGGCGCCGCGCCTGCTGGTGCGCGCCGAGGGGATGTATTACACCGCCGATGACGGCCACCGCGTGCTGGACGGCACCTCCGGGCTTTGGTGTGTCAATGCCGGCCATTGCCGGACCAAGATCGTCGAGGCGGTGCGCAAGCAGGTCGGCGAGCTCGACTTCGCCGGCAATTTCCAGTTGGGCCATCCGCGCGCTTTCGAATGCGCCGCCAAGCTCGTCAATATCGCCCCGCAAGGCTTCGACCATGTGTTCTTCACCAATTCCGGCTCCGAGTCGGTGGAGACCGCGCTGAAGATGGCGCTCGCCTATCACCGGGCGAAGGGCAACGCCACCAAGGTGCGCCTGATCGGCCGCGAGCGCGGCTATCACGGGGTAAACTTCGGCGGCACCTCGGTCGGCGGCATCCCCAACAACCGCAAAATGTTCGGCACCTTACTCTCCGGCGTCGACCATATCCGGCACACCCACGATATCGCGCGCAACGCCTTCAGCCGCGGCGAGCCTGCGCATGGCGCCGAGCTTGCCGACGACCTGGAGCGGCTCGTCTCGCTGCATGACGCATCGACCATTGCGGCGGTGATCGTCGAGCCCGTGGCCTGTTCGACCGGGGTGCTAGTGCCGCCGAAGGGCTATTTGAAGCGGCTCGCCGCGATCTGCGCCAAGCACGACATTCTCTTGATCTTCGATGAGGTCATCACCGCCTTCGGCCGGCTCGGCGCGCCGTTCGGCGCCGATTATTTCGATATTTCGCCGGACATCATCACCACGGCAAAGGCGGTCACCAACGGCACCATCCCCATGGGCGCGGTGCTGGTGAAGAAGCACATCTATGACGCCTTCACCAATGTCTCGGAAGAGACCATCGACTTCTTCCACGGCTATACCTATTCCGGCCACCCGGTTGCCTGCGCCGCCTCGATCGCCACCTTGGAGATCTACAAGGAAGAGGGGCTTTTGACCCGCGCCGCCGAGCTTGCGCCTTATTGGCAGGAGGCTTTGCACGAGCTCAAGGGCCTGCCGCATGTCATCGACATCCGAAATATAGGCCTGATCGGCGCGGTCGAGTTCGAGCCGATTGCCGACGCGCCGGGGCGGCGTGCGCATACGCGCTTCGTCGAGGCATTCAATCGCGGCCTGCTCACCCGCGCCACCGGCGACATCATCGCGCTGTCGCCGCCGCTGATCATCGACAAGAAAGAAATCGACCAGCTCTTCGACATTTTCTCTGGCGTGCTCAAATCGGTCCGGGACTGAGGCGGCGCCGACATGCAGACCATCCAGAACGCCATTGGCGGCCGCAAAGTAGCGTCGGCGTCGCGCCGGACGGCGCCCGTCTATAACCCGGCGACGGGTGAGCAGATCGCCGTCCTGCCGCTCTCGACTGCGGCGGAGGTGAGCGCAGCGGTCGATGCCGCCAAGCAGGCCGCCGCCGCGTGGGGCGTCACCCCGCCGCTCAAGCGCATCAAGCCGATGTTCCGCTTCAAGGAGCTGCTCGAGCGCACCGCCGACGAGATCGCGCGTAGCATTTCACGAGAGCACGGCAAGACGCATGCCGACGCACTGGGCGAGCTCGCCCGCGGCATCGACGTGGTCGATTTCGCCTGCGGCATCCCGCATCTGCTCAAGGGCGAGTACAGCCGCAATGTCGGCCCCGACATCGACTCATGGTCCGACCGCCAGCCGCTCGGCGTCGTCGCCGGCATCACGCCGTTCAACTTTCCGGCCATGGTGCCGATGTGGATGTTCCCGGTGGCGGTGGCCTGCGGCAACACATTCATCTTGAAGCCCTCCGAGCGGGACCCGTCCACCTCGATGCTGCTCTGGGAGCTGTTCCAGGAGGCGGGCTTCCCGCCCGGCGTGCTCAACATCGTGCATGGCGACAAGGAAGTGGTCGACGCGATCCTCGACCATCCCGACATCAAGGCGGTGAGCTTCGTCGGCTCGACCCCGGTGGCCGAACATGTCTACCGGCGCGGGTCTGCGGCGGGCAAGCGCGTGCAGGCGCTCGGCGGCGCCAAGAATCACATGATCGTCATGCCCGATGCCGACATGGACCAGGCGGTCGATGCGCTGATGGGCGCGGGCTTCGGCTCGGCCGGCGAGCGCTGCATGGCGATCTCGGTCGCGGTGCCGGTGGGCGAGACGACGGCCGATACGCTGGTCGAGGCGCTGGCGCCGAGAATCCGCGCGCTCAAGGTCGGACCTGCTACAGACACCGACTCGGAGATGGGCCCGGTGATCACCGCCGACGCCAAACAGCGCATCGAAGGCCTCATCGCGCAAGGCGTGAAGGAAGGCGCCGAGCTCGTCGTCGACGGGCGCGGCCTCACCCTCCAGGGTTATGAGCGCGGCTACTTCCTCGGGGGCTCGCTGTTCGACCGCGTCACCCCCGACATGACCATCTACAAGACGGAGATTTTCGGTCCCGTGCTGTGCGTGGTACGCGCGGACGGCTACGAGAAGGCCGCCGATCTCGTCAATCGCCACGAATACGGCAACGGAGCCGCGATCTTGACCCGCGACGGAGACACCGCCCGCGCCTTTGCCTCCTCGATCGAGATCGGCATGGTCGGCGTCAACGTAGCGATCCCGGTCCCCGTCGCCTATCACTCCTTCGGCGGCTGGAAGCGCTCGCTATTCGGCGATCATGCCGTCTACGGGCCCGAGGGGGTGCAGTTCTACACGCGGCTGAAGACGGTGACCGCGCGCTGGCCGAGCGGCATCCGCTCCGGCGCCGAATTTCATTTCCCCAGTTTGAAGTAGACGACCCTAGCCGGAGGCCTGGCGCGCTCGTTCTTCGTTGCATGCCTTGAGGTGAATGAGGTTCGGCATCGCCGAGAGCTTGCCGGCCGGCACACAGGCGGGGACTCCGGCCTTCCGCGCTCCCTCGACGAACAGCGTGGCGGCATCGTCGGGAAAACCGCCGGCGTCACTCAGGTATTTTTCTACACTCCAATCTGGGTCGAGGCGAACGACCTCGGCCGCGGCGACTTTTGCCTGCGGCACATCGCCGGCCATGGCTGCCGCTGCAGCTAGATAGGCGTAGTCCGTCGCGAAAGGATCGGTGACCAGCTTGCTGTACTTCACCGACTTATCGAACTGACGGTCGAAGAAATACGCGTAGCGGAGGCCTTGATTGTACCAGTAAGGATAGTTGGGATTGAGCTGCAGCGCCTTTTCCGCCAGCTCGACGGCGCGGTCGGGTTGGCCGAACTGCGGCAGGAACCAGGCAATAAGAATGAGCAGGTCGGCATTGTGAGGCGCCAAGGCCTCGGCCTTGGCGAATTGCTCGAGCGCCTGGTCCGGCATTCCATGATAGGCGAAGGCATGTCCCAGAACGAGCTGGGTTTCCCCGTCGTTGGGATCGAGCCGGACGGCGTTCCGCGCTGAGTCCATCAGCTTCGCCAAATTGTCGGCCACAGTCCCGAGGCCGAAGTCTATGCGATACTCGTAGACATACGACAATCCCACATAGGCCCGGGCGAGCTGCGGATCGATTTCGAGCGCCTTCCGCAGCAATCGTTCGCCTTCGTCCAGCCCTTCCTTGGTGACCGTATGCTTGGCCTCCATGCCGAGCAGATAGGTTTCATAGGCCGTCAAATCCTTCGGCGGTTTGCGCCGGATCAGCGAGCGTTCCGCCTCTGCCACCGCGCCCTCATAGCCGGCAACGGTGGCCGCGATCTTCCCGGTCACATCGCTCTGGACGTCGAACAAATCGGTCGCGGGCCGGTCGTAGCGGTTGGACCAGACGTGACCTCCCGTTTCGGCATCGACCAGCTGGGCCGTGACGCGTATTCGCTCCCCGCTCGGTTGAATGCTGCCTTCGAGCACATAACGGACGCCGAGATCGCGACCGATCTTCCTCACGTCCGTCGGTTTCCCTCGGTAAACTTCCGTCGAATTCCGCGCGACGACGAACAGGTCCTTGGAGTGAGACAGGTCGGTAACGATGTCCTCGGTGAGTCCGTCGGCAAAGCGGTCCCATTTGACGTCGTCGCCGAGATTCTGAAACGGCAGCACGGCAATCGACGCCTTCTCCGGCAAGGGGAGGGGCGCCCTCAGCCAGCTCCAGCCGGCAAAGCCGGCAAGCAGCAGTAGAGCGAACGCCGCAAGCATTGCCGCAAGCGGAACCGCCGGTTTCCTCCCTTGCTCGGGTCTGACTGAATCTGAGACCACGGCGGTGGACATTCCCAGGTCGCGAAACTCGATATGTGGCGCGTAGCTCCCCTTCGGCAGGTCGATGCGCACGCGATCGGCTTGGCCGTCGGTGTCGTAATATTCACGCAGCTTCTCGCGCACGCGCGCCGCCTCGATGCGCACGATGGGATCGACGGTCGGATCGAATGTTTCGGGGCGATCGAATACCTCGATTCCCACATTGTAGCCCTTCAGCCGCTCGCCGCGCCCGGCCAGTGTCTCGTTGACGATGTATTCGAGAAAACGCTGCCGGCGCCGTGACTGGGCGAAGGGGCTGCTATGCAAAATGCGGTCAAGCTGCGCACGAATGGCGTCCTGGTCGGATTCGCTCCAGCAATTCGTAGCCGTTGCCGTCACGTTCCAACTCCCGCGCCGACAGCCGGGGGGTTAGCTACCGTTACATACTACGACCGGCCGCCACCGCCTGTCACGCTCGCCCGCAGGTGGTTAGGACGCTGTCCCAATTCGGACCTGCAATCCGACCGCCTACCGTCGAAACCGAACGCCTGTCGCAACGGGCAGACGTTCACATCGGGAGGATAGGAAATGTCGAAACTTCTCATCACTTCGTTGGCGCTTGCGGTCTTTGCCATGGCCTCCATCGCGGTCGAGGCTCAGGCCGAATTCCGGCCCTGCGTCAAGGCGCCGAAAGACTATCTGCCGTGCCCCGCGACCTCGCAACGGCTGCAATTTGCCAAGCCTCGGACCAGATAGCCCACGGCGCAATGGAAAGGATCGCACCATGAACACGAAGCAGTTGTTGTTGGCCGTACCCGCCGCGCTGTTGATGCTTAGCGGGGCGGCGAAAGCGGGCCAGACTATCGATGAGGCCGGCGCCATTGTCTGCGTCAACGACAAGTGGGACGAGAAGGAGGTCGAGAAGGGCCACAAGCTGGTCGATTACGTCGGCCGATGCGTGAAGGTCCCCAACGATCCGGCGGCGCCGAAGGCCACCGAGGAGTGCGCCGGAAATTATGAGTACATGCCCGATGGAAGCTGGAAGGGTGCGGGAACCTGCACCCGCACCGTCGCGGGCGGGGACAAGATGTACGAGACTTGGCAGGAGAGCTCGGACCTGAAGGAATACCTGTACAAGCACACCGGCGGCACCGGCAAATATGAAGGCGCTTCCGGTGGCGGCACCTATTCCTACGAGAGCCTCACCGATACGCTTGCGGCCGGCACCTATAAAGGCACGACCGTCCTGCCGTAGTCCCTCGCGTCAGGCCAGCACACCACAAAAAAAAGAAGCCGGTCCGCGCGGGGGAGGGCGGACCGGCTACGGACGCAAAAGTTGGGGGGGATCGCGTCCGGGATAAAACTTACGTCGCGTCTACTCGGCCGCGACCAGCCGTACTCGCTCCGTAGGGAGCCGGTCGAACCCGAGCGAGGCTGCGACCGCAGAATGGGTGATACGTCCATTGCGGACATTGAGACCGGCGGCGAGATGCGGATCGTCGTCGAGCGCGGCCAAGCCTCTGTCGGCAAGCTTGATCACGAACGGCAAGGTCGCATTGTTGAGCGCCTGCGCCGAGGTTCCCGGCACCGCGCCCGGCATGTTCGCCACGCAATAATGGATGATGCCGTCGACCTCGAAGGTCGGACCGGCGTGGGTCGTCGGCCGCGACGTCTCGAAGCAGCCGCCCTGGTCGATGGAGACATCGACGAGCACGGCACCGCGCTTCATGCGGGGAAGCATGTCGCGGGTCACGAGCTTCGGTGCGCTCGCGCCGGCGATCAGCACCGCGCCGATCACAACGTCGGCTCCGAGCACTTCCGTCTCGATCGAGTCCATGGTTGAAGCGAGCGTGCGCACGCGGCCCTCGAACAATTCGTCGAGTTGACGCAGACGCGGCAGCGAGCGGTCGATGATCGTCACGTCGGCGCCGAGACCGGCGGCCATGCGCGCGGCATGGGTGCCGACCACGCCGCCGCCGAGCACGACAACTTTGGCCGGGCGCACGCCGGGCACGCCGCCCAAGAGCACGCCGCGTCCGCCGGTGGGGCGTCGCAGCGCGATGGCTGCAGCCTCGATCGCCAGCCGGCCGGCAACCTCGCTCATCGGCGCAAGCAGCGGCAGACCGCCATTGGCGTCGGTGACCGTCTCATAGGCGATTGCCGTGGCGCCCGAGGCTAGCACGCCGCGTGCCTGCTCGGGGTCCGGGGCAAGATGCAGATAAGTGAAAAGGATCTGGTGCGGCTTGAGTCGGCGATATTCGGCCGCCTGCGGCTCCTTGACCTTGACGATCATGTCGGCCTCGGCGAACACCGCTTCGGCCGTCGGAACGACGCGCGCACCGGCTTTTTCGTAAGCCGCGTCATCGGCGAAAATGCCTGCGCCGGCGCCGGACTGCACGAGCACCTCGTGTCCGCGCGCCGTCAGCTCGCGAACCGAGCCGGGGACGAGGCCGACGCGGAACTCGTTGCATTTGATCTCAGTGGGAACACCGATGCGCATGGCCCCCTCCGTTGCAGGACCCGCTTCTGTCGCGCGGAACATGGCGGAAAACCGAAGAAGATTGTTGGCTTTTTCTTCGGTGTAGACTTAGAATAGCGCGATAAATCCGCGCCTTGGCGCCATTGGACGCTGGAAAATGAAGCAATTGGAACTCGACACGCTGGATCGCGCGATTCTCGGGGCGCTGTTGGAAGACGGACGGTTGAGCCAGGTCGAGCTCGCCGAGCGGGTTCCGTTGTCGGCCACGGCCATCGCCCGCCGCATCCGCGCGCTCGAGGAGAAGGGCGTGATTCAAGGCTATCGCGCCCGCATCAACCGTGAAGCTCTCGGCATCGGCATGACGGTGATCGTGCATATCGGCCTCACCAGTCAGAGCGAGGACCTGCTCGAGGCGTTCGAGCAGGCGGTCGCTAAGGCGCCGTCCGTGGTCTCCTGCCACCTGATGTCCGGCGAGGATGATTATCTGCTCACGGTCATGGCCCGCGATCTCGCCGACTATGAGCGCATCCATAAGGAGCAGATCGCGCGGCTCCCCGGCGTTGCGCGGCTGAAATCGAGCTTCGCGCTCCGGGAAGTGGCCAACAAGCCGCTGCCCGCGTCCTGTCTGTTGCCCGCGCGCAAATAACCAGGCGCAACGCCGATCAGCCGATTGACGGCAAATTAAGCGCCGCCGCCCGCATTTTGGGCAGGCCGAACTGACACCGGTTTGCCGCGCACCGCATTTGCCCGTCAGTTCAATGCGGCATATCCTTTGCAGCGCGCGTATTACGCAATTGGCAATTCGTAATACGCATGGTCGAGCTGAACGAACTTCAGGGGCTTTGGCGCCGGACCTTGATTGCCTGGCCCGGCGACCGTTTCGACACGACGACCGAAGTCTATTGGCTGCAAGGCCCAAGCCGCTACGCCGATCTGCGTATTCCGGCTGGACGCCCCAAGCTCGAGGCCGCCGCGTGCCTGCGCGACCTCGATTGGCCGATGCTGCGCTTCATGACGCTGCAGGAAGGCTTTATTGGCCATCTCGAGCTGTCCCACTCCCCCGCCCATTGGCATGGCATCTTCGATTACCAGCCCGCCAGCGGCGTCGCGGACAAAGGTCGCCTGGAGTTTGCAGACGACATCCTTGTCGAGCATGGCGTCGAGGCATCTTACGTGGAGCACTGGCGCCGCGAGGCTGGAACCGCGCAAGATGTCGTGGCCCTTTGGCTTGCCGCGGACGGCTCATCTGCCGTTGGCTTTCTCATCGCCGCCACGGATGCATTCATGTACGCGCGCGGCCGCGCCGAACCCCTACCTCCAAACACCAAGCTAAGCAGCCTGCTCGACGCCGCCGGCTCGCTTGGCGAGGCGCAAGCACTCTTCGACTGCGAAATCTCCTTTGGCCGGAAAGGTGCCGAGGAATGGAGGATCGAGAGATCCAGCCTGCCATTTCGCGAAGGGAAGAGATTCCGGTCCGAGATCGACGACGACTTCGACCGGCTTGAGATCGAGGACCTGACCTCGGATGGAATTGCGACGAAACGATCCTGGCGCATCGTTGCCTGGGAAGGCACGCCCAGAACAGCGCGCTCAATTCGAAGCGTTTAGGAGGATTGCAATGAACCAGACCGCCTTCACCGAGCTCCCTATGATCGACATTTCAGGGTTGCTTTCAGGGACTCTGGATGGTGCCAAACAGGTTGCCGAGCAGCTTGGTAAGGCCGCACGCGAAGTCGGTTTCTGTTACGTCACCGGACACGGCATCCCGGAATCGACTTTCGCCGAGCTTCGCGCCGCCACCGAGCGCTTTTTCGCGCAGCCGCTCGCCGAGAAAATGAAGGTCTATATCGGCAACTCGCGCAACCATCGCGGCTACGTGCCGGAAGGGGAGGAGGTGTTCGCCTCGGGCAGCAAGGATCGCAAGGAAGCCTTCGATCTGGCGCTCGACCTTCCGCCTGACGATCCCGACTACGTGCGCGGCAACCCGCTGCTCGGCCCCAATCAATGGCCCGAGATCGGCGGATTTCGCGAGCCGGTGATGGCCTATTATCACGCGGTTTTTTCGCTCGGACGCGCGCTCATGCGCGGCTTTGCGCTGGCACTCGGCGAAGCGCCGGATTTCTTCGACGCCTATCTGACCAAGCCGCCGAGCCAGCTCAGGCTGATCCACTATCCCTTCAACCCTGAAGCCGGAAAGGCCATGGGCATCGGCGCGCACACCGATTATGAATGCCTGACCCTGCTCCATTCGACCGCGCCGGGGCTCGAAGTGCTGAACAGCGCCGGAGTCTGGATCGATGCGCCGCCCGTGCCCGGCGCCTTTGTCGTCAATATCGGCGACATGATGGAGATTTGGACCAACGGCGAATTCGTCGCCACCTCCCACCGGGTTCGCCCGGTGAAGGAGGAGCGGTTCTCCTTCCCGCTGTTCTTTGCCGTCGACTACCACACTCCTGTCGCGCCGCTCGAGCGCTTCATGAAGGCCGATCAGCCGCCGCGCGAGGTCGTGACTGCCGGCGAGCATCTGTTTGCCCAGACGGCGCAGAGCTTCAACTATCAAAAGGCCCGGCTCGAGCGGGGCGAGATCGCGCTTCCGGAGAAATATGTGGGCCTCTCCTCCTTCGGGCAGGAGGCGCGCTACGCCGCCTATGAGGGCGCGCGGGAGCAGGGCGCCGCCGATTGAGGCTACGCGCTTGCCGCTCAATACAAGATTCGCCTACCGTGAAGATGATCACGTTTCGACTAGCTCAACGTGTACATCGACAAGGAGACGCAGCAGCATGACTGATCATTCGCACACCGATGGGCTCGACCTGAAGCGACGGGCTTTTCTGCAAACCGCCGGCGCGTCAGTTGTTGGCGGATTGGCCGCGTCCACCGTGCGCGTCACACCGGCAGCGGCCCAAGTCGAACAGCAGGCAAACCCGGGGGGCTCTGACAATGCACCGCTCGGCGCGCGGCTGCAGGGCGTGCAGCATTTCGGGCTTACGGTCCAGAATATGGATCGCGCCTTCGAGTTCTATACCGAGGTGCTTGGCGGCACCGAGATCATGCGCGACGGCGATTTTCAAGGGGAGGCGATCCACAATACGCTGCTGACCGACCAGGAGATCGAAGCACGCGTCCGCCGGGTCAATCCACGGACCATGGGCATTCCGGACCTGAAAGGCGGCGCGCAGCGCCTGGATGTGCGTTTCATCCAGTTCGACAATGTCGTGATCGAGTTGTTGCAATACCGTGACGCCGATCAGCCTGCCGGCAGCGGCGCTGCTTTCGCCGAGCCGCTTGACCCTATGAGTCCCGCCTTTCCGCGCATGATGCATATCTGCTTTCACATCCGCGACGATGTCGATTTCAACAAGTTCATCGCCGATCTCGAAGCGGAAGCAGCGCGGCGCGGTATGACGCAGGTCCGAGCCAACCGTGTCATTACAGTTGCGACCGAGCAGGAAAGGCTCGCCACGCCGATCGAAGCGAACAGCAACGGCATCACCGAGGGCCAATCGAACGGCTGGAGGCTGATCTACTGCAAGGGTCCCGAGGGAGAACAGCTCGAATTCGTCCAAGCCCTCGGGCAGGTGAAGCGTATCTTTGACGGCGCGCGCGAAGCGCGTCAGAAAGCCGTGGCGCAATGATCTCCGACTCGCCGCTTGCGCCCGGCGCCGGTGCTGACTGAACAAAAATTAGGCGCACCGCACTCTGGCTACGCAGCTTTTCTTGCCGGCGGCAGCGGGAGCTTGCCATCGGCGCCCGATTCGCCCGCCGATTCAATCGCTAGCCCATCCGGCACGGTGCTTGCAGCCGAGTATTACGCATTTTGCGATTCGTAATACTCGGGAGACTCGGATGCGCCGCAACCTCATCAAGACAACGCTGTTCGCTCTCGCTCTATCGCTTGCGACCTTCGTCGCGCGCCCGGCATCGGCCGAGCCGCTCACCGTCGGCTATAGCGATTGGCCGGGCTGGGTCGCCTGGCAGGTCGCCATCGACAAGGGCTGGTTCAAGGAAGCCGGCCTCGACGTGAAATTCGAATGGTTCGACTACGTGGCCTCGATGGACGCCTTCGCCGCCGGCAAGACCGACGCCGTGCTGATGACCAACGGCGACACGCTGGTCACCGGTTCGGGCGGCGGCAAGGGCATCATCGTCATGGCCACCGACTATTCCAACGGCAACGACCAAATCGTGGCCAAGCCGGGCATCAAGACCGTGCCGGAGCTTAAGGGCAAGAAGATCGGCGTGGAGATCGGCTTCGTCGACCATCTGCTCATCCTCAAGGCGCTCGAGGCGAACGGCATGACCGAAAAGGACATCGAGCTGGTCAACACCAAGACCAACGACACGCCACAGGTGCTGGCCTCGGGTCAGGTCGACGCGATCGGCGCCTGGCCGCCGAGCTCCTATCTCGCGCAGAAATCCGTGCCCGGCTCGCGCGCCATCTTCACCTCGGCCGAGGCGCCGGGCCTGATCTACGACGTGCTCGCCGTCTCGCCGCAAAGCCTCGCCGCGCGCAAAGCGGATTGGATCAAGTTCATCTCGTTGTGGGACCGCGTGGTCAAATTCATCAATGATCCGGCCACCAAGGACGAGGCGCTCTTGATCATGAGCCGGCGCAACGGCTTGCCGCCGGAGGAATATGCGCCGCTGCTCAAGGGCACGCGCCTGCTCACCTTGGAGGAGAACAAGAAGGTATTCGAGAAGGGACCGGGGCTGGAGTCGATGTACGGCTCGACCAAGATCTCCGACGACTTCAACGTCAAATACGAGGTCTACAAGGACGCCCAGGACGTCGATAGCTATATCGACCCGTCCCTGATCAATGCCGTGGCTCCGCTCGCCGCGGCGCAATAGGGCCCGATCCGGGGGCGTGGCGAGCATGGCGAAGCGGCGGAGACAATGGCTTCAGGTGCTGAAGCCGCTTTCGCCGCGCGCCAAGCTCGTCATCGGTTGCCTGTCCTTCGTGCTGCCGATCCTGCTCTGGTGCATCGTCAGCTACGTCCCCTTCGTCTGGCACCCGCAAGTGCTGATCACCGAAGCGGGGTCGGCCGAATATCTCCGGCCCGGCATGCGCATGCCGAAGGCCGCCTTCGCCGACGCGGTCAAGGAGGCGGAAAGCGGAGGCAAGCAGCCGCCCGCGGGCATCCCCGCCAATCCGATCTATCTCCCTGCGCCGCACGAGGTGGCGCAGGCCTTCTACACCTCCTTCACCACCCCGCCGCTGTCGCAAGACGGACGCTGGCTGCATGAAAGTCTGTGGCACTCGATCCAGATCATCTTCTGGGGCTTCTTCATCGCCTCGATCGTCGGCGTGCCGCTCGGCATTCTGTGCGGCACCTACGCCGTCGCCGCCCGGCTCGGCGAGCCCTTCATCGAGTTCTTCCGCTACCTGCCGGCGCCAGCCTTCGGCGCGCTCGCCGTCGCCATCCTCGGCATCTATGACGGGCCGAAGATCGCCATCATCGTCATCGGCACCCTGTTCCAGCAAGTGCTGATCGTCGCCAACACCACGCGCAAGCTCGATCCGGGGCTGGTGGAGGCGGCGCTCACCCTCGGCGCCAAGAAGGCGGGCATCCTGCTGCGGCGCGTGGTGATCCCCGGCATCCTGCCCGACCTCTATCGCGATCAGCGCATCCTGCTCGGCTGGGCCTGGACCTACCTGATCGTCGCCGAGCTGGTCGGCACCAGCTCCGGCATCACCTGGTTCATCACCCAACAGGCGCGCTACCAGCATTTCGAGAAGGTCTACGCCGCCATCGTCATGATCGGCATCATCGGGCTCGGCACCGACATGCTGCTAGGCTTTCTCGGCAAGCGGCTGTTCCCCTGGGACCGCTCCTTGATCAAGGAGGCATGACGCGATGAACCAGCTCGTCATGCCCCGCGCCTTGCCATCCCACCGCGATCAATCCCCCGAGGTGCGCGCCAGATTCGATCGCCTCAAATCGCGCGACGTGATCCTGCGCGTCGAGCACCTTACGAAGGTCTTCAACTCTAATGGCGGCTCGACCGTCGCCCTCGACGACATCAATTTCGTCACGCATCGCCGCGAGTTTCT
>JBQGDO010000098.1:0-23044 GCA_052039105.1 Methyloceanibacter sp. | reverse complement strand
GTTACTGCCGCACGGGGCCGCGCCCGCGGGGCTCGCGGTGACAAGAAAAGCTGCGGCGAGGCCTGCGGCCCAACCGATCTTCGCAGTACTCATGCTGGTTTCCCGCGTTCCCTCTAGCGCCGAAAACGGCCAATTCGTTGTGTTCAGACCGTTAACCTTAACCCTGTTCGTAAAAAAGTCCCGACTCGGATCCGGATTGGGCGTAAAATTAATGATGGTGATGGTGTTCCCTCCCATCACCGCCCCCGCAGGGAACTTTACCTTGGAAGAAGCCCCGACCCCCCCGTACGGGGCTTCTTCTTTTTGTAGCCTCCGTTTCCCGATGGCCCGCCGCATTGGGCCCGGTGGAAAAGAGGCCGCCTGCCGGTCTTGCGGTGCGACGCCTGGCCGGTTAGACGATTGAGCCGTTTCTTTGTGCGCTGACCTTGACGCTAGAGGGTGTTCCCATGACGAAGATCTTTCCACAGCTTGATATCCCCGAAACATTAGCCGCCGGCCCCGGGCCCGGGAACACCGACCCGCGCGTGTTGGAGCGCTTCGCCAAGACCGGCGTCGCCGACCATATGCAGAAGGACGTGCTGCGCGGCATGCTCGAGGCCAAGCAGATGCTGCGCGAGCTGTGGGGCACCAGGAACGTCTACACCTATGGCGTGGCCGGCACCGGTTTCTCAGGACTCGATTGCGTGCTGTCGCTGATCCTGCCGGGCGATGAGGTCGTCTGCTTTCCGAACGGGACCTTCTCCGGTATCGACACACTCACGATCCGCATGAAGGCCGCGACTAAGGACGAACTTGCCGCGGATAGCCTCAACCCGAAGCCGAAAAGCGTGACCGTGGTCGATACGCCGCACGGCCAGTCGGTTACCGGCGAGGCGATCGACAAGGCGCTCGGGAAGCACAAGCCGATGTGGGCGTTCATGGCCCATTGGGAGACGGGCTCTGGCCGCATCAACGACCTCAAGGGCTTCTCCGATGCCTGCGTCAAGCATGGCGTGATGGGCATTTGCGACGCGGTGTCGAGCCTCGGCGTCGGCGATTTCAACATCGACGACTATCCGGGTGTGGTGGCCTGGGCGTCATGTCCGCAAAAGGGCGTGCTGTCGCTGCCCTTGACCTATGCGCCGGTGAGCTTCACCGACAAGGCGATCGAGATGGTGAAGAAGCGCGGCTGCCGCACCTATGTGCATCACCCGATCCTCGACGCGCGGCATTGGGGCATCATCGACGGTAAGGACGTCGACACTCCGGCCTATCACCAGACCCATTCCTGCTACGCGGTCGCCGCCTTCCACGAGGCGCTTCGCATCATTCTCGGCTATGGCCGCCGCCGCAAGGCCACCGACTACGCCTATCACGAGAAGGCGCTGCGCCAGGCGGTCGAGGCCATGGGTTGCGAGGTGACTTCGAACATGCCGAGCCTGGTGGTGTGCAATCTGCCGGGCAAACTCGAGGGCAAGGAGAAGGAGCTGGTGCAGGGCGCCCGCGCGACGGGCTTCGGTATCTGGCCGACTCTGTCCGAGCCGGTGCAGGTGCGTATCGGCATTCTCAACCAGCTCTCGCCGCAGCAAATCGGCGAGATCACCAGCCGCTTCGCCGACGCCATGCTGGCGATGGGCGCGCAGTTCGACAAGCAGCAGATCATGAACCAACTCAAGTCCTACTACGCCAAAGCGGCTTAAGGTTCACCGCCGTTAACACCTGGCGGAGAGCATCGCGCTATAGCGGAGGACATGAGGCTTGGTCTGGTCTTGGCCCTCCCGCTTTGCCTCGCGGCGGACGCCGCCGTCGCGGCCTGTACCGGCGCGAACCGGCTGACGGGCAAGAGCCAAGCGGTGCAGGAAATCTTCCGCACCGGCACGAGCCATCCGCGCCGCTTCTTCGCCGAGGCGACCCATGATCGCGCCTCGGGGCGGCCGCAAATCATCTATTATGCGCGCTATGCCAATGCGCCGAGCTACTTCAAGAGCTTCGTCCGGCAGCACGAATGCTGCCATCACCTCGGACACAAGGACGAGATCAGCGCCAATTGCTGCGCGTTGCGGCGGATGCAATTGTCTGGCAGCGCGCTCGCGTCGCTCAGGAGCTATATCGTCTCGCGCGACGTGAACAGCCAGACGGTCGTCGACTATGCCGGGCAGGGAGCGCTGTTCTGGAACAAGACCGCCAGCCGCTGCCTCGGCCAAGCCTCCAACTGAACCCTCAGCCCTTGGTCTTGGGCTGGAAGTCGCGCATGGCGTCGGCCATCAGCCAGGAGATCTGCTGCGCCTGAATGCCGAAGGTCTGCATCTGCGTCTGCACGAAGCGGCTCTGCAAGGTGATGACCTCCTGCACGTCCTTGGCGCGGGCAAGATCGCTCGCCAGCGCAAAAGAGCGCTCGGCGTTCTCCTTGGCGAAGGCGACGGCCTTCTCCTGCACGGCGCGGAAGCCGCTCATCTCGCTCGCCGCGGGCGTTCCGGCCCAGGCGGCCACGGCCTGGGTGAGGAAGTCCATGAAATGTCCGTAGGCCGCGCGCGCCTGCTCGACATTCTTCTCCGCCAGGTCGCGCAGCTCGGGCGGAATTTCGAAACTTGGTTTGTCTGCCATTGGCTCCTCTATGCCGCGCGGCCTCTCGCGCGTGTTCGGTGTGGGCCGGGACGGGGCTACACCCGCTTGCCGCGACCCGCATGTTCTAGTTCCAGGAGATTAATGCTTTTTGCGGGTGCCGGGGGCACTCCGCGACAGCATTTCCCTTTGGCCGCGAATCGCGTATAGAACGGAACAAGAACACCAATTCGCCGCATGGTCGGAGCAGCACGTGGCCAAGATCGCCACCGAGAAGATTGGACTTCGCGCCGTCAAGACGCTGCGCATCAACAGTCGCAGCGCACGCGGGGTGCGCTTCTATGCGGTAGACCGTTCGCTTTGCGTCATGATCGAGGCCGAGAGCGAAGACGACGCACATCATCTCTGCCGCGACGTGCGATTGGAATTTATCGGGCTCTGCGAAAAATAGGTAACGCGCAGCGGCCGCTCGCCGCAGGGCTGCGCCGGAACCAAGCCCGTAGGCCCGCGTTGCCCCGGCTCCCTAGGTCCCAGTGTAAGGGAGAACCATCATGAAGACTTTCATTTCCGCCATTGTCATGGCGTTCGCGCTTGCCGCGACAGGCCCAGCCTTCGCCGGCGACGTTTCGAAAGCCACGACGCAAGCCGATTGCCAGAAGGCCGGCGGCATGTGGCATGCCGACTCAAAGTCCTGCACCAAGAAGAGTGGCGGCGGCTACTAGCGCAAAGCAATGAACGAGGGCGCCGGCTTGTTCCGGCGCCCCTTTTCCAGTTAGGGCGGTCGATTCCTTAGGAACCATGGCCAACGGCCTGCGTTCTCCCTGCGTCCCAGTACAACGTAAGGGAGAATGTGATGAAGACCTTCGTTTCAACGATTGCCCTGCTGTTGGCCTTCGCTGCCGGTCCCGCTTTTGCCGGAGACGTTTCCACGGCGCAGAACCAAGCCGAATGCGAACAGGCCGGCGGCATCTGGGATGCCGATGCTCTGAAATGCTCGGAGAAAGGCATGTAGTTCGGCGACAGCGATCTCAGGACGTTGCCAATAATGTAGGGGCGGCGGCGACCCGCCGGCGCCCCTTTCATTTTTACCTCTAACAACGGATCAGCGAGACTTGCCGCGCGCGGCGACGCTCTCCTTCAGAGCGGCCTTGAGCCCGACCGGCCGGCGGTGTTTCTTCAACAGATCGGCGAACGCCTCGTCGGTGAGCTCCTGAAAACTTACGCCCCGCTCGCGCGCAAGCGCATCGATGGCGGCCCAGGTCTCGTCGTCGAATTGCACGCGCTTGCCGGGCATGGCGTCCTCACCGGCAAACACTCTGCGCTTGCCGCCGGTGCGCCGTCAAAATGAAAGTTCGACGTTAGGGATACACTTCGCGCGAGCCGGTATCGACGACCATCACCGCGACGATCGCCTGATTCATGGCGGGGCAGAGCGAAACGCCACTGGTCGCAACGGCAAGTTCGAGGTCTGGCGGGCTCACATTCAGCGTGATCGTCACCGTATCGAGAGGCGGGATGATGTCGAGCTCCCAGCGCTCCATTTGCTCTCCCATGTAAGCCTCCTCCACGCCAAACTGATGATGCGAGTTTGCAGCGCAGCGCGCTAATCCTTGGTTGATGCGATCATGCGCATTTGTGCCGCTTTGTGAGTTGCAATGGTCACAATCTGCGCGCGATCAGGGAGTTTGCCGCGAAATCGCCGCTCCCGCCCATGAATGGCCCAAGCCGGGCCACCGGCGAGCCGATTTATCGTCAGGTTTTTCCGCAAGTTAGATCGAAGCACGCCACGGCGTGCCGGCCGGCGCAAAGCATCGCCGGCTGCTTCCTCCCAAAACAAGAATTGGAGCATGCATCATGTTTGGAGTGCGTATCGTTGCGTTTGTCGCCGCGCTGCTTGGTGTGACGGCAATTATGCCGCTCGATCTCGCGGAGGCGCGGCCTCGCTACAGCTCTGAGGGGTCCTACGCGAAACACCTGCGGACGTCCTATGCCAAGGCGCATCTGCGCAAGTCCTACGCGAAGCATCCCTCGCGTAAATCCTACGCGAAGTACGGCGCGGGAAAATCTTCCAGCCGTCAAGCGACGCGGAGGAGCTACGCCCATGCCGGCCGCAATTCGTCCACGCGCACGCGTAGCTCAACCACGCCGATTCGCGTGGCGGCGTCGGCCAGAGCGTCGGCGGGGGTCGGGCCGCGCCCGGCGCGCTGGTGCGGCTGGTGGATGCGCACGCAGCTGGGCGGCGGTCCTGAGCTCAATCTCGCGCGCAACTGGAAAAGTTGGGGGCGGGCATCCGGGCCGCAGGTCGGGGCCGTAGTGGTCTGGGCGCATCATGTCGGCATCATCACCGGCCGCTCGGACAGCGGCCAGTGGATCGTGAAATCGGGCAATGACGGCGGACGCGTGCGCGAGCGGCCGCGCTCGGTCGCTGGCGCCGTGTTCCGCGTCGCGTAAGCAAGCCGGGGAGGGATGGGGCAACCATCCCTCCTCAAACGCGCTGATTGGATTTATTCGGCGGCTTGGGCGATGGGCTCGATGCCGGCGAGATATTTCTCGGCCTCGAGCGCCGCCATGCAGCCAAGGCCCGCGGCGGTGACCGCTTGGCGATAGACGTCGTCGGCGACGTCGCCCGCGGCGTAGACACCAGGCAGGCTCGTCGCCGTCGAATGCGGTGCGGTGAGGATGTAGCCGGACGACTTCATGTCGAGCTGGCCCTTGAACAGCTCGCTTTGCGGCTCGTGGCCGATGGCGATGAAGATGCCGTCGGTCGGAATGTGCACGATCTCGCCGGTGAGCGTGCTCTTGAGCTTGGCGCCGGTAACCGAGAGCGGGTCGTCGACACCGGTGACCTCGTCGAGCTCGTAGTTCCACATGATGTCGATCTTCTTGTTGGCGAATAGCCGCTCCTGCAGGATCTTCTCGGCGCGCAGTGCGCCGCGCCGATGCACGAGGATGACTTGGCTGGCGATATTGGCGAGATAGATCGCCTCCTCGACCGCCGTGTTGCCGCCGCCGACCACGATCACCTTCTTGCCGCGATAGAAGAAGCCGTCGCAGGTGGCGCAGGCCGAGACACCGTACCCCTTGAAGCGGTGCTCGGAGGGGAGCCCGAGATAGCGCGCCTTGGCGCCGGTGGCGATGATGAGCGTGTCGGCGGTATATTCGGTGTGGCTGTCGCCCTTGAGCCAGAAGGGGCGCCGCTTCAGATCGACCTCGACGATCGTATCGTAGATCATCTCGGTGCCGACATGCTCGGCCTGGAGGCGCATTTGCTCCATCAGCCAGGGGCCCTGGATCACGTCGGCGAAGCCGGGATAGTTCTCGACATCGGTGGTCGTCGTCATCTGGCCGCCGGTCTGGATGCCGGTGATCAGCAACGGCTTCAGCATGGCCCGCGCGGCATAGATGCCTGCGGTGTAGCCGGCCGGCCCGGAGCCGATGATGATGACCTTGGCGTGGCGCTTGGCTGCCATGGTTTTGCCCCTCAGCAGTAAGGAGAGCACAGGTAAGCACAGAGCGGCGGTTGCGCAACCGCCGCTCCCGAAGACGTGATTTTAGCCTTTGCTTTCAAGGCCAAGCGCCTGGCGGACGGCGGCGGCGACCATCTCGGTGTCGTTGATCGGCGCATAGCTCCACGATTCGAGTCTGCCCTGGAAGGGTCGGGTGGCGCCGCGCTCGCGCATCAGGCGGTGGAAGCGCGCAAGCCGGTTCGAGCGGCCGGGAAGCCCCTGCACATAGACCGGCTTGCCGGTGCCGGCCGCCTCGGTGACCATGTTCACCGAGTCCTCGGTGACGACGATGGCGTCGGCGAGCGCGAGAAAGCCGAAATAGGGATTGTCGCCGCTGCCGTCCCAGACGATGTGCGGCACGCCCTTGAGCGCGGCTTCGAGCGCGGCGATCGAGCCCTGCCGCGTACGGCGCGACGGGGTCACCAGCACCGTGCCGCCCGTGTCACGCGCGAGCTTGGCGAGCCGGCCGCCGAAAGTTGCGGCGGCGTCGGGCGGAAAGCTGAACGCCTGGCTGTCGCCGCCGACCAGCACGGTGACGCGTGGATGCGGCAGGCGCTCGACCTGTGCAGCGAAGCGCTTGCCTGCCTCGGCCAGCCGCGCCGCCGTGACGCTATGCACGGCGCCGAAGGTGGTGATCACGTTCGGCGCCTGGAAATCGTCATGCACCGGCGCGGCGATCAGATCGAACAGGCGCGCCGGCACTTTCGGATTCTGGATGTGAACCGCGTAGGCACCTGAGAGCCGCTTTACGGCGAGCGCGATCGGCACGCTGCGCCGCCCGATGGACACGATGAGCCGCGGCCACGGCTCCCGCAAAGGCTCGTTGCACGAGACCGAGCGCAAGAGGAGCGCTGGCGGCAAATAGATTTGGACCCGGGCCGGGACAAGCTGCAAAGCGCCTGATACGCGCACGCGACGCAAGCTGAAAGGGAGGCCGACGGCTTCGGCGACGGCGATGCCTTGCGCCTCCATGCCGACCGAGCCGTCGGTCAAGATCCAGGTCTTGGCCGCGCGGGCTTTGCGGCTCTCTTCGATGAGCGAAGCGGCGCCTTCGGCCGGAGAAGGTGGTTGCCGGCCGGGGCTGGTTCGACCAGGCCCACTAAAATTTCCGGAACGGATAACGCTCAATTTCTTTTCGATTCTTTTGTCTGGAGGACGTAAAATTGCGCAAAACGCGGCGCCGAGTCAGGGACGCTCGACGCCGCCTTCTAGCCCGCGATTCCTCAACCGTCCAGGGAGCAAAGGAGATGCGTTCAGCCAGGCTCGATGCCACCGATTGGCGCATCCTGCGCGAGCTTCAGGCCGACGGGCGCATCACCAATGTCGAGCTCGCGCGCAAAGTCGGCATCTCGGCGCCGCCATGCCTGCGCCGCGTGCGGGCACTGGAGGAGGCCGGCATCATCAAGGGCTTTACCGCGCTGCTCAACGACAGGGCGCTCGGCTTCGATGTCACCGCTTTTGCCATGATCAAGCTGCACAGCCAGGCCGAGGCCGATCTGATCGCCTTCGAGAAGCGGGCGCAAAGCTCGCCCATCGTGCGCGACTGCTACATGCTGTCGGGCGAGATCGATTTTCTCTTGCGCTGCGTGGCGCCGGATCTGAGCGCCTTCCAGGAGTTCATCATCCACGAGCTGACCGCCGCGCCCAATGTGGCGAGCGTAAAAACCTCACTGGTGATCCGTGCGTCCAAACACGAAGAGGGCGTGCCGGTGGAGCTTGTCGGGAGCGCGGCCGCCACGGCGAAACCTGCGGCGCGGGCGCGGCGGCGTTAGGCGGCGAACGCCCAGGCGCCGTAACCCACAACGCGGCTCGGGTCGCCGCTCGTGTCACCCGAATTTCGCAGGTCGAGACGCTGGATGCGCCAGCCGCGGTTGCGCGCGGCGCAAAGCGCGCCGTTCAGCGCCGCGTAACCGCAGGCGTCATAAGGACCGAGCCGGTCGAATACGCACCGCTCGATGGTTTCCGCCGTGACGCGGTCGTGGCTCCGAGCGGTTTCATAATCGAGATAATGCGACAAGTCGGTGCTGACCACGAGCAAGGTGCGCTGATTGAGCACGGCGTCGATGATGGCGGCAACCTCTTCGGGAGAGGTGTCCCCCACGAGCAGGGGAATGAGCGTGAAGTCTCTGAGCACGGCTTGGAGGAACGGCAACTCGACTTCCAAGGCATGCTCGGGCGCATGCGCGCGATCGTCGATGCTGACGAGACCTACCTTCAATAGCGCGTCGATCGCCTCCCGATCGACCGGGACCTCGCCGAGCGGGGTGGCGAAGGCGGTGGCCGACGTTGCGGCGACCCCGCTCACCGGCACGTAATGCGGCGGCCCGAGCAGGAGCACGCGGTCAAAGGACTTGCTCGACGCGGCAAGCGGCCCGAATGCGTTTGCTGCGACAGGCCCGGAATACATATAGCCCGCGTGCGGCGCGACCACGCCGGCGAGCCCCGCTTTGGGCGGGACGTGGGCATCGGCGAGCAGAGCAGCCAGCTCGGCCTTGAGTTGGCCGCGCCCGGCCGGATAGAAGGTTCCGGCCACGGCCGGCGCCCTGATCCGCGCACCTGGCTGCCCAGCGGTCATCGAAGCCGTTGACCTCCCTTGCCCGCCTGCCCATGTTTCTAGCATGGAGAACATCGAGATTGGCGCCTCGGTGCCTGGTCGTTATTGGCACAGGCTCGATGACGGCCGCCTGCAATGCGACCTCTGCCCGCGCGAATGCAAGCTGCATGAGGGGCAGCGGGGGCTTTGCTTCGTCCGGGCGCGCGAGAACGGCCAGATCGTGCTCACCACCTATGGGCGGTCGTCCGGCTTCTGCCTCGATCCGATCGAGAAGAAGCCGCTAAACCATTTCCTGCCCGGGACCGCCGTGCTGTCCTTCGGCACCGCCGGCTGCAATCTCACCTGCAAGTTCTGCCAGAACTGGGACATCTCCAAGGCCCGCGAGGATGACCGGCTGCAAAGCTACGCCTCGCCCGAGGCGATTGCCCGCGCGGCGGCCGAGAGCGGCGCGCGCTCGGTCGCCTTCACCTATAACGACCCGGTGATCTTCCTCGAATATGCGGTCGACGTCGCCGCGGCCTGCCGCGCGGCCGGCATCAAGACTGTGGCGGTGACGGCCGGCTATATCGGCGAAGCGGCGCGGCCGGAGTTCTTCGCCGCGATGGATGCCGCCAATATCGACCTGAAGGGCTTCACCGACGATTTTTACCGCAAGCTTTGCACTGGCTCGCTCGACGCCGTGCTCGACACCTTGCGCTACGTGAAGCACGAAACCAAGACTTGGCTCGAGATCACCACCCTGCTGATTCCCGGCGAAAACGATTCGTCTCAAGAGGTTGGCGCCTTGAGCGAATGGGTGATGGCAAATCTCGGCCCGGATGTGCCGCTGCACTTCACGGCGTTTCATCCCGACTGGAAGATGCTGGACAAGAAGCCGACTCCACCCTCGACCTTGACGCGCGCGCAAGCGATCGCGCGCAGAGCCGGGCTGCGCTACGTCTACACCGGCAACGTGCATGACGAGGCGGGGCAGAGCACCTATTGCGCGTCTTGCGGTGAGCTTCTGATCGGGCGCGACTGGTACACGATCACCGATTGGCGGCTCGATGCTGAAGGAAGCTGCGGCGCCTGCGGCGCGGCCGTCCCTGGTCTGTTCGAGTCGCTGCCCGGCGACTGGGGCGCACGCCGCGCGCCGATCCTGATTGCAGCCGCATGAGCGGTCCATCGCCAACCAATCCAATCCTGGTGGAGGTCTTGCGCGGCAAGACCGTTGAGAGCCGCCATGCCGGCGCGGTCGCGATTGCCGATGCCTGCGGACGTCTCCTGCTCGCGCTCGGCGATGTCGAGCGGCCGGTGTTTCCGCGCTCCGCGGTCAAGGCGATGCAGGCGATGCCGCTGGTGGAGAGCGGGGCCGCGGATGCGTTCGGGCTCGGCGATAAGGAGCTTGCGG
This sequence comes from Methyloceanibacter sp., assembly GCA_052039105.1. GTDB lineage: Bacteria > Pseudomonadota > Alphaproteobacteria > Rhizobiales > Methyloligellaceae > Methyloceanibacter. The sequence continues at coordinate 13,053 of JBQGDO010000098.1, read as the reverse complement.
TCGCCTGCGCCTCGCATAGCGGCGACCGGGTGCATGTCGAGGCCGTGCGCAGCCTGCTCGCCAAGGCCGGGCTCGACGAGAGCGCTCTCGCTTGCGGCGCGCATTGGCCGGTCAGCGACAAGGCGATGCGCGCACTGATCGAGGCGGGGCGCAGGCCGGAGGCCATTCACAATAATTGCTCCGGCAAGCATGCCGGCATGCTTGCCGCCTCCGTGCATCTCGGCTTCGAGCCGCGTGGCTACGAGCGGCCAGACCACAAGCTGCAAGTCATGATCAAGGGAATCGTTTCAGAGACTTGCGGAATCGCGCTGAGAGATAGCGGCATGGCTGTCGATGGGTGTTCGGTGCCTACATGGTCGCTGCCGCTTACGGCGCTCGCGCGCGGCTTTGCCCGGCTCGGCACGGGCGAGGGATTGGCGCCGGCGCGGGCGGAAGCCGCACGGCGATTGTGCGACGCCTGCTTCGCCGAGCCGGTCCTGGTGGCTGGGGAAGGGCGCTTCGATACGATCGCCATGCGCGCGCTCGCGCCCGAGCTGTTCGTCAAGGGTGGGGCCGAAGGGGTGCATTGCGCCGCGTTGCCGGGGCTTGGACTTGGCATTGCGCTCAAGATCGACGACGGCGCCAAGCGCGGCACCGAGCGCGCGCTCGCCGAGATCGTCGCCGCGCTGCTGCCGAAGGCGCAGCGTGCGCTTGCCGAACAGCTCGAAGGCGAGCTGTTCAATTGGCGGGGGATCGCGGTGGGACGGATGGTTGCCGCCTCCGCGCTCGCCGATGCGCTTGCTGCGCTCCAGACCGCGCCACGCCAACGGGCCGGTGCGGCGGAGTAAGCCGCCACAATGCTGGCCGGATTGGCCGGCTATCAGCGTGGCCGGGTTCAAGGGCCGAGAGGAGAGGGGAGATGCGTTCCAAGGCGATGAGACAATTCGGATTTACCGCCCTGCTTGGCGGATTGGCGCTGGCCTTGTCTTGGCATGTGGCGGGCGCCCAAACGATCAGCGGCCAGCTCAAATGCCATGTCGAAGGCGGCATGAGCTTCATCGTCGGCTCGAGCCGGCAGGTCGATTGCGTCTTCACGCCGGCCGGCGGCCTGCCGCCGGAAGCCTATACCGGCAGCATCAACAAGATCGGCATCGATCTCGGCTGGGAGAAAGGCGGGACGTTGCTGTGGGGCGTGCTGTCTCCGGGGCTCACCAGAGGGCCTGGCTCGCTTGCCGGTAACTATGTCGGAGCCACGGCAGAGGTCGCAGCCGGGGTCGGCGCCGGCGCCAATGCCCTGGTCGGCGGCAACAAGGTCGTGCTCAACCCGATCAGCGTCACCGGCGATGTCGGCATCAATCTCGCGGCGGGCATCGCCGATCTCGACCTGGTCTATCAGGGCCAGCCCTAGGAGCGGGCGACGTTGGCATAGACAACTAGATTGCCGAAGCCGTCGGCCTTCTCGCGCGCGAGGTCGGGACCGACCGGCGTCGGACCGCTCATGGCGCGGATCGCGCTGTCCTTGGCGCCCGAGATCAGATTATTGGTGATCAACGCGTTGCCGGCCGCCGGATCGGCCGAGACGCCGATGCCGATATGAGCGTCGCGGATCAGATTGTCGGTCACGCTCACGTCGCGCAGATAAGGCCCCCAGCCGATGACGATGCCGAAGGCGGGCGAGCCTTCGATCACGTTGGCGTTCACCACGGTATCGGCTTCGACATGGATGCCGATGCCGCGCGTCTCGACGTCCTTGCGCGGGAACAGATTGCGAATCAGGTTGCCCTGAACGACCGCCAGCCGCCCGCCTTCATTGTAATTGGTGACGGACACGCCGATCGCCGCCTTGTCGACCAGGTTGTTGGCGATCACCGCACCTTCGAAGGCAAACTCGGCATAGAGCGCGACCTCGCCGAGCCTGGCGCAGGAATTGCCGACCATCTGGCAGTTCGAGCCGCCGTTCGACCGGATCGCGGAGAAGGCGCAATCCGCAATGCGGTTGCCGCTGACCAGCACCGAGCCGGCGCGAAACACGTTGATGCCGTTGCCGTTCTGGCCGCTGCCGCCGCTCTTCGCGGCGATGCGCTCGACGCGATTGCCGGAGACGATGGTCCCGTCCTCGCCGGCCGCCGAGCGCCAAACGAGAATGCCGTTGTCGCCGCAATCGTGCACATGGTTGTAGGCGACCTCGAGACCGGCCGCGTCCTCGCTGAACAGGCCGCCTTTGCGGATATTGGCGATCTCGCAATTCTTGATCCAGCCCGAGACTTGGCGCAGCACCACGCCGTCCTCGGCGCTTGAAATGAACCGGCAGCCGGAAAGATCGAGATGCTTGGTCGCGGTCGCGGTGAGTAGCGCGTTGCCGGAACCTGCATTTAGCATCTGACCGTCGAGCACAAGTCCGGCCAGACGCACATTCTCCACGCCGTCAAGGCCCAGGATCGTGCCGCCGTCGCCATAACGGAGGATGGTGCAACCCGGCACGCCTTCGATCTGCGTGCCGGATTTGAGATTGAGCCGATTGGTGGAGTAGACGCCTGCGGGAAGGAAGAGGGGGGTGCCGCTTTCGGCAGCTTCGTCGGCGGCAAGCTGCAAGGTTGCGGTCTGGTCGATCTCGCCGCCGCCTGGCACGATGCCGTAGGTGCTGAATGCTTGCGGGTCCGCGGTCTCATCGCGGGCAGCGGCAACACGCGGGCCGGCGAAGGCGGCCATTCCGGCACCAAAACCTCCCAACAACACTTGTCTGCGGCCCACGCCCATTTTCTAACCCTTCGCCACGAGCGAGGCTCTTCCCCTCCCCCCTTGCGGGGGAGGGTCAGGGAGGGGGGTGAGCGGCAAACCCTGGGTGTGCGGTTTACCCCCCTCCCGACCGATCAAAGATCGGTCGGCCTCCCCCGCAAGGGGGGAGGCAGCCAGCGTGAAGCGCAGTATTTCCCGACCGGCGCGAAGGAGCGCTGCCTCGCCGAAATTCTCCACGGGCGGAATGTGCACGAAGAGCGCAAGAGAGCCGTTCCGCTCCGTCCAGTCGAGCGAGTGATAGTAGAGATAGTTGCAAAGATAGCCGCCGGCCGAGCGCGACGGAGTGGCAGGCAGCCCGCATGCCGCAAGATGAGCGGCGAGCTTCGCCGCCGGCAGTTTCGTGTCGAAACGCGCATGCCCTTCCGGACGGATGGTTGGACCCGGCGGCAACGCGCCACGCGCGTCGGCGCGCAACGCCGCACGGTTATGCGCGAAACGCTCGATGCGCAACTCCTTGGCCCGCTGACAGACACCGAAGTGAATCATTAGAGTCGGTTGCAAGGCCGCGTAGAGGTCCGGCATGAAGGTCACGGCCTGCCATTCGGTGGGCAGCACCCGTGCATGAAGCTCGGCGTCCGCTTGCGGCGCGGCCCCGGCCGCTAGCGCCTCGGCGAGCCAAGAGGACGGGTTGTCGGGCACCCCCGGAAATGGGCCAAAGCCCGTGATCAGGACGCGCGGCCTAGCCATGCTCTTGAGTTACAAGCAGGACCGCCGCGAGGGAAGCAAATTTGGCGCCTTCTACTCGGCGTCCTTAATGCCGGCAAGGCGGGAAAGCTCTTCTGCCGCTGCGGCCGGCGTGATCCGGCCTTGCCGTACCTTGTCCTCGAGCTCCTGAAAGTGGCGCGCGGCGCGCCGTCCGCCCTTGAAGGCGGCGAGCAGGCGCTGCTCGAAGATCTCGCGCATCCAGGCCGCAGCCTGATCGGCGCGGCGCTTGCCGAGCGCGCCCGAGCCTTGCATTGCCTTGTGGCGCTGCTCGACCTTCGCCCAAAGCTCGTCGAGGCCCGTGTTGTCGCGCGCGGAGATGGTGAGCACTTGCGGGTCCCAACTGGGGTTGCCCGAGGACAGGATATGCAGCGCGGTGCGGTATTCCATCGCCGCCCGGTTGGCCCGCTCGACATTGTCGCCCTCGGCCTTGTTCACGGCGATGATGTCGGCGAGCTCGAGCAGGCCGCGCTTGATGCCTTGCAGCTCATCGCCGGCGCCCGGAATCGCCACCACGACGAAGATGTCGACCATGTTGGCGACCGAGGTCTCCGACTGTCCGACGCCGACCGTCTCGACCAGCACCACGTCGTGGCCTGCGGCCTCGGCCAACGCGATCGTCTCCCGCGTGGTCTTGGTGACGCCGCCAAGCGCATCGCCCGCGGGCGAGGGGCGGATAAAGGCGTTCGGCTCGGCGGCGAGCCTCCCCATGCGCGTCTTGTCGCCGAGGATCGAGCCGCCCGTCCGCGACGAGGTGGGATCGACGGCGAGCACGGCGACCTTGTGGCCCTGGGCGACGAGGTTGAGGCCGAGCTGATCGATCAGGGTGGATTTGCCGGCGCCGGGAACGCCGCTGATACCCACCCTGACGGATCTGCCGGTATGCGGCAGCAGCTTGTCGAGCAGCGCTTGTGCGGCTGCCTGGTCCTCGGGCTTGGCACTCTCGATGAGGGTGATGGCGCGGGCGAGCGCCACCCGGTCGCCGGCCCGGACGGCGGCCGCGGTCTGCTCGATGTCGTTCTTCGCTGGGTCGGCGCGCATGCCATGCCGGTAGGGGGAAACCCGCGCAAAGGCAAGATCAAGATTGTTGTGTCAGCTCAGCTAGCGGCTATTCCGCGGCCTGCTTCGCACCGCCCTTGGCACCGAGCTTCTTGAGCAGATCGATGGCGGCTTCGGCGATCGGCGTGCCGGGGCCGAAGATCGCCTTGGCGCCGGCCTCATGGAGCGCGGCATAGTCCTGCGGCGGGATCACGCCACCGACCACGATCATAATGTCGCCGCGGCCGAGGTTTTCGAGCGCCTCGCGCAGCGCCGGCACCAGCGTGAGGTGGCCGGCGGCGAGCGACGACACGCCGACAATATGCACGTCGTTCTCGACGGCCTGGCGTGCGGCCTCTTCCGGGGTCTGAAACAGCGGTCCGATATCGACGTCGAAGCCGAGATCGGCGAAGGCGGACGCGATCACCTTCTGGCCGCGGTCATGCCCGTCCTGGCCCATCTTGGCGACCAGGATGCGCGGGCGGCGCCCGTGTGCGGTCTCGAAGCTCTCGATCAATTCCTTGACGCGATTCATGCTTCCGTCCATGCGGCCCATCTCCGCCCGATAGACGCCGGTGATCGCCGAGACCTCGGCCCGGTGGCGCCCATAGACTTTCTCCAGAGCATAGGAGATTTCCCCGACCGTCGCCTTAACGCGCGCCGCGTCGACCGCGCCTTCGAGCAGATTGCCGGTCCCTGTCTCGGCATAATGGGTGAGCCGGTCAAGGGCCTGCCTGACCTCCGCCTCGTTGCGCTCGGCCTTGAGCCGGGCGAGCTTGTCGAGCTGCTGGCGGCGGACGGCGCGGTTGTCGACCTTTAGGATGGCGATGTCGGCGTCGGTCTCGGGGCGGTACTTGTTCACGCCGACGATGGTCTGGCGGCCGGAATCGATGCGCCCTTGCGTGGCGGTCGCGGCCTGCTCGATCATGCGCTTGGGGATGCCGGCCTCGATGGCCTTGGCCATGCCGCCGAATTTCTCGACCTCCTCGATATGCTTCATGGCGCGGGAGGCGAGATCGTAGGTGAGCCGCTCGACATAGAAGCTGCCGCCCCACGGGTCGATGCTGCGCGTGGTGCCGCTCTCCTGTTGCAACATGAGTTGGGTGTTGCGGGCGATGCGCGCGGAGAAATCGGTGGGCAAGGCCAGCGCCTCGTCGAGCGCATTGGTGTGCAGCGACTGGGTATGGCCTTGGGTGGCGGCCATCGCCTCGACGCAGGTGCGCACCACATTGTTGAACACGTCCTGCGCGGCGAGGCTCCAGCCGGAGGTCTGGCAGTGGGTGCGCAGCGCGAGCGAGCGCGGGTCCTTCGGCTTGAACTCTTCGGCGATCAGCTTCGCCCAGAGCACGCGCGCGGCGCGCATCTTGGCGATCTCCATGAAGAAATTCATGCCGGTCGCCCAGAAGAAGGAGAGCCGCGGCGCGAACGCATCGATGTCGAGGCCGGCGGCGATACCGGCGCGCACATATTCGATGCCGTCGGCAAGCGTATAGGCAAGCTCGAGGTCGGCGGTCGCGCCCGCCTCCTGCATGTGATAGCCGGAGATCGAAATCGAATTGAACTTCGGCATCTGCTGCGAGGTATAGCCGATGATGTCCGAGACGATGCGCATCGAGGGCGCGGGCGGATAGATGTAGGTGTTCCGCACCATGAACTCTTTGAGGATGTCGTTCTGGATCGTGCCGGAGAGCTCGGCATGCGGCACGCCTTGCTCTTCGCCGGCGACGATGAACAGCGCCAGCACCGGCAGCACCGCGCCGTTCATGGTCATCGACACCGACACTTTGTCGAGCGGGATGTGATCGAACAGAGTGCGCATGTCGTAGATCGAGTCGATGGCGACACCGGCCATGCCGACATCGCCGGTCACGCGCGGGTGATCGGAGTCGTAGCCGCGATGCGTGGCGAGGTCGAAGGCGATAGAGACGCCTTGCTGGCCCGCGGCGAGATTGCGCCGATAGAAGGCGTTGGAATCCTCCGCGGTGGAGAAGCCCGAATACTGCCGCACCGTCCAGGGCCGCTGCACATACATGGTCGGGTAAGGGCCGCGCAGATATGGCGGCACGCCCGGGAGCCCATCGAGGAAGTCGAGACCCTTGAGATCGTCCGCGCCATAGGCCGGCTTGACGGCGATGCCTTCCGGCGTCTGCCAAGCCGGCGCATCGGACCGCGCCGCATCGTTGGCGGCGCCTTGGCCGAAGCTCATCTCGGCGAATGAGGGAATGCGGGTCATTTGCGGTCGATCTCGGTGTAGGCGGCTCGCAATAGGCTAAGCGTATCACAGCCCTGATGAAGGAAGGTGCTAATGCCGGCCTGCTCGAAGGCTTCCTGGTTGGCGCCAGCTTTGCCGGCGAGATAAATGCGCGCGGCGCCCGCCTCGATCAGCGCCTTGGCGCCGGCTTCGGCTTGCTCCGCATAGACCTTGTCTGAGGAGCAGAGGCAAGCGAGCGTCGCGCCGGATTCATCGAATCGTTTCGCGAGGTTGTCGCCTTTTGCTTCCACGGCTTCGATGCCGCCCGACTCGAACAGGCTCTTGGCGAAGCTCGCCCGCGCATTGAAGTCCGAGGCGCGGCCGAGACAGGCGAGAAACACCTTCGGCCGCGTGCCGTGCTTGGCGAGGAATGCGTCACTGCGGTCACGCAGGCGCTCGAACGGCTCGGCGAGCCTGATCGGCGTGAGCAGCCTGTCGTCGGACGGCACGGCGCTGAGCCGCGGCGGCGCCAGCACCGCAACCGGCGCCTCGGCGAGATCGGGAAAGTCGCTGGTGCCGATCAGCGTGTCCTTGCGCCGCGCGACGTTGGCCTGACGCTCGGTGCGAACCTTGGCCACAGCTTTCTGGATCAAACCCAGCTCGATGGCCTTCGGCGTGCCGCCCTCGCGCTCGATGTCCTGGAACAACGACCACGCCACTTGGCAGAGCTGCCCGGTCAGCGCCTCGATGGCGCCCGAGCCCGCGGCCGGATCGGCGACGCGGTGGATATTGGCTTCCTCGATGAGGATGGTCTGCGTGTTGCGGGCGATGCGGCGGGCGAACGCGTCAGGCAGCCCGAGTGCACCACTGAAAGGCAGCACGCTGATAGCGTCCGCGCCCCCGGCCGCCGCGCCGAGCGCGGCGATGGTGCCGCGCACGATGTTTCCGTGCGGATCGCGCCTGGTCATCATGCGCCAGGCGGTCTCGGCGGCGACGAACGCCGGACGGGGCTCGAGTGCGCACGCCTCCTCGACGCGGGCCCAAAGCTTCCGCAGCGCGCGGAACTTGGCGATGGTGAGGAACTGGTCCTGGTCGGCGGCGAGCCGGAAATAGATCATCGCCTGCGCATCGTCGAGCGGAACGCCGCCCTTTTCCAGCGCGCGCAGATAGGTCACGGCGCTGGCGAGCGCGAAGGCGAGCTCCTGCGCCTCGGAGCCGCCCGCGGCGTGGATCACCCTCGCATCGGCGACGGCGAACGGCCCGGTAAAGCCTTGGTCCGCGAGACCGGTGACCAACTTCGCCGCGATCGGCGCAAGCAGCGACCAAGGCAGCGGCGTTTCCCCGGTCATCGCCATCAGTGCGAGCGGGCCGAAGCCGAAGCGAATGCTCACGTCCTTCGGCGCAAGACCGCGCGCCTTCACCAAGGTCGCCAGTAGGCCGGCGGCATCTTTCGACTGAATGCTGAGGTCGAGATCGAGCGCGATGCCGGCGTCGAGATAGATATTGTCGAGCGCGGCGCTGATCGCGGCGCCGGTGGCGGGGAGGCAGTAGCCGTAGTCGCCGACCGCCCCCTGGAACACGAGCTGGAGCGCGTCCGCGCCGTTGTTCAGGTCCTCGAGGATTTGCCTGTTGGCGCCTTCGGGGTCGGTCAAGTCGATGCGCTGCATGACCGCCCAGGGCGCACCCGGCGCGCGGCCCAAGAGGCGGCTCGCCTCGGTCGCGCGCGCATAGAGCGGCTCGATGTCGATGCCGTCATAGCTCTTCGAGCGGAGCGCCGAGAAGGGCGCGCCGCGCAATGCTTCTTCGACGAGCGCCTTCCAGGCCGCCTCGTCGGCGCGGGGGAAGCCGCGGGCCAGTGTGAGTTCCGCCATTCCTCTCAAGCTCTAAGCCAAGCGGGAAAGAGGCCCCTCCTAGCATGAAGCGAAAGCGACAAGGAAGCCGCGCGCGTGTGTCTTTGCGGCCAATCCCGGGAAAGCTAAAGTGCAAGGGCGGATTCGAGGAGGCGAGACGATGGCTGACGAGGAGAAGAAGCCGGCAAAGACGCGGAAGCCGCGTGCCAAAAAGGCCGATCCCGGCAAGCCGGCGGGCGGCGATGCGGCGGCCCCGGTGGCCGGCGCCAAGGCGCCCGAGGCAAGCGTCTATATCGGGCAGAGCGTCAAGCCGGAATATATCTGGCTCCGGCTCGCCAACCGGCACGGGCTGATCACCGGCGCCACCGGCACGGGCAAGACCGTCACCCTGCAAGGTCTGGCCGAGAGCTTCTCCGACGCGGGCGTGCCGGTGTTCTGTGCCGACGTGAAGGGCGATCTTTCGGGCGTGGCCGAGACGGGCGAGCCCAAGGGTTGGATCGAGGCGCGCGCCAAGGAGATCGGCTACACGGTCGAGTACAAGGCCTATCCGGTGATCTTCTGGGACCTGTTCGGCGAGCAGGGCGCGCCGATCCGCGCAACCGTCTCGGAGATGGGACCGCTGCTCTTGTCGCGGCTGATGAATCTCAACGATACGCAGGAAGGCGTGCTCAACATCGCCTTCAAGATCGCCGACGACGAGAAGCTGCCGCTGCTTGATCTCAAGGATTTGCAGGCGCTGCTGGAAAATCTCGCCACGCGCGACGACCTCACCACCAAATACGGCAACGTCGCCAAGGCTACGGTCGGCTCGATCCAGCGTTCGCTGCTGGTGCTGGAGCAGCAGGGCGCCACCCATTTCTTCGGCGAGCCGGCGCTGAACATCAAGGACCTGATGCGCACCGACCGATCGGGTCAGGGCTATATCAGCGTGCTCGCCGCCGACAGGCTGATGGAAAGCCCGCGCTTGTATGCAACCTTCCTGCTCTTTCTGCTGTCCGAGCTGTTCGAGGAGCTGCCCGAAGTCGGCGACCCGGAGAAGCCGAAGCTCGTGTTCTTCTTCGACGAGGCGCATCTTCTGTTCAGGGACGCGCCCAAGGCGCTGCTGGAAAAGGTCGAGCAGGTGGTGCGGCTGATCCGCTCGAAAGGCGTCGGCGTCTATTTCGTCACGCAGAACCCGCTCGACATTCCCGACACGGTGTCGCGCCAGCTCGGCAATCGCGTCCAGCATGCGTTGCGCGCCTTCACCCCCGCGGAGCAGAAGGCGGTTCGCGCGGCGGCGCAGACCTTCCGCAAGAACCCGAATATCGACACCGAGCAGGCGATCATGCAGCTTGGGATCGGCGAGGCGCTGGTCTCCACCCTGGACGAGAAGGGGCAGCCGACCATGGTGGAAAAGACCTGGGTCAAGCCGCCCAATTCTCGGGTCGGCCCGATCACCGAGGCCGAACGCAAGGCGGTGATCAACGCGAGCCCGGTGCGCGGCGAGTATGAGGAGGCCGAGGACCGCGAGTCCGCCTACGAGATACTCAACCGGCGCACCGCCAAGCGCGTCGAGGCCGAGGCCGCGCCGGTGGACGATGAGGCCCCGGCAAAGCGCAAGACCGGAACGGCCTCGCGGAGCGACAGCTTCTGGACCACGCTCACCAAGACGGTGATCCGGACCGTGGTGCCGGCGGCCACGCGGGCGCTCGAGCAGCAGATCAAGCGCGGCGCGCTCGGCGGCATCAAGCGCCGATAGAACATCTTCACCGCGCCGGAGCGATCCGTTACTGATCGCCCATGCTCACGCTCGACGGCATCAGTCTCAGGCTCGGCGGCCATCTCGTGCTGGACGGCGCGAGCGCCTCGCTGCCGCCGAAGGCGCATGTGGGCTTGGTGGGCCGCAACGGCGCGGGAAAATCGAGCCTACTCAAGCTGATAGCCGGAATTTACGAAGCCGATGGCGGGAGCATCGAGGCGCCGTCGGGAACGCGTATCGGCTATCTCGCGCAGGAAGCGCCCGGCGGCGCGGCCACGCCGTTCGAGACGGTACTCGCGGCGGACGGGGAACGGGCGCGGCTCCTGGCCGAAGCCGAGCATGCCCACGACCCGCACCGCATCGGCGAAATCCACGAGCGGCTCAACACGATCGATGCGCATGGCGCGCCGGCCCGGGCGGCGCGCATCCTCGCCGGGCTCGGCTTTCCCGAGGCCGCGCAGCACCGGCCACTCGACTCTTTCTCCGGTGGTTGGCGCATGCGCGTGGCGCTCGCCGCGTTGCTCTTCTCCGCGCCCGACCTGCTCCTGCTCGACGAGCCGTCGAACCATCTCGATCTCGAAGCGGCATTGTGGCTCGAGGCGTTCCTCAAGGCCTATCGCGGCAGCCTGATCGTGGTGAGCCACGAGCGCGATTTCCTCAATGCGGTCGCCGACCATATCCTGCATCTGGAGCGCGGCGGGCTGACGCTGTATCGCGGCAATTACGATTCGTTCGCGCGGCAACGGGCCGAACGCGCGGCACAGACCGAGGCGGCGCGCAAGAAGCAGGAGGCGAGGGCCAACAAGCTGCAAGCCTATGTCGACCGCTGGCGCTACAAGGCGCATACCGCGCGCCAGGCGCAGAGCCGGCTCAAGGCTCTGACGGCGATGGCGCCGATACCCGAAGTCGTGCACGACGCTTCGGTCACGTTCGACTTTCCGAGCCCGAAGGAGCTGCGCCCGCCGCTGATCGTGCTCGAAGGCGTCTCGGCCGGCTATGCGCCGGGGGCGCCGGTGCTGTCGCGGCTGAATTTGCGCATCGACCCTGACGACCGTATCGCCCTGGTCGGGCGCAACGGCAACGGCAAGACCACCTTGGCGCGGCTGTTAGCGGGTCAATTGCGACCGATGAGCGGTTCGATCGTCGCGTCCGGCAAATTGCGGGTCGGCTATTTCGCGCAGCACCAGATCGAGGAGCTGGTGGCGGAGGAGACGCCGCTGCAGCATATGCAGCGGCTGTTGCCTCAGGCGTCTCTCGGTGAGGTACGCACGCAGCTCGGGCGCTTCGGCTTCTCCGGCGACAAGGTGCATGTCCCGGTGCGCCAGCTTTCGGGCGGCGAGCGGGCGCGGCTTGCTCTGGCGCTGATCACGCGCGAGGCGCCGCATATTTTGCTCCTCGACGAGCCGACCAATCATCTCGACATCGAGGCGCGGGACGCTTTGGTCGAGGCGCTTGCCGGGTTCAGCGGGGCGGTGGTCGCGGTCAGCCACGACCGGCATCTCCTTGGACTGATCGCCGACCGGCTGCTGCTGGCCGATGGCGGCACGGTCACGCCATTCGACGGCAGCCTCGACGACTACCGCGCGGCGGTGCTGGGTTCGCCCGGCGATGGCAACAGTGGCGGGAAGGACCAGCGCTCATCGCGCGACGCGAAGCGGCTGTCCGGAAAAGAGGCGCGCGAGCGCAGCAAGGAATTGCGCAAGGCGGTTTCTCAGGCCGAGGCAGAGGTGAACCGGCTGTCGCAGCGGCGCGCCGAGATCGACGCGAAGCTCGCGGCGCCGCGGACACACGGCGCGGTGGTGAGCGAGCTGATGAAAGCGCGCGCCGAGATCGAGCGCGCGCTCAAAGCCGCCGCGGCGAACTGGCTTGAAGCGCGCGCGGCGGCCGATCGAATCGAGCCCGTAGCGCGGGGATAAGTCAGCGACGCGGGCAGGACTCGGCCCGCATGCGGGCACGCGCCGTGCTGCCGCGGATGCGTCCGCAATGCACCGCAATTGACACGCGAAAAACCGCAATGCGCCGCAATGAACCGCTATTTGCTGGGGGCGCGCGCCAGCATCTCCTCGACATGTCCCCAGTCGATCAGGTGATCGAACCAGGCTTCGAGATATTTAGGCCGTTCGTTGCGGTAATCGATGTAATAGGAGTGCTCCCACACGTCGCAGCCGAGCAGCGGCCAGGCGCCCTTCACCAGCGGATTTTCGCCGTTCGGGGTCTTGGCGACTTCGAGCTTGCCGTCCTTGATCTGCAGCCAGCACCAGCCAGAGCCGAACTGGGTCTTGCCCGCCTCGATGAAATCGTTGCGGAATTTGTCGAAGCCGCCGAGATCGCGGTCGATCAGGGCAAGCACCGCGCCCGGCACTTTCTTGCCGCCGCCGTCCTTTTTCATCCAGGGCCAGAAATGAATGTGATTGAAATCCTGCCCGGCATTGTTGAACACGCCTTGGTTCTTGCCGTAGCTCGCCTTGACGATCTCTTCGAGCTCCATGCCCTCGAAGCCCGAGCCCGGCAGCAGCTTGTTCAGATTGTCCACGTAAGCCTTGTGGTGCTTGTCGTGGTGATAATGCAGCGTCTCGGCTGACATATAGGGCTCGAGCGCCTCATATTCGTAAGGAAGGGGAGGGAGTTCGAAGGCCACGGCAATCCTCCGGTGGTTGCGATGCCGACAAAAGCGTGGCGGAAGCTAAAGGTTCCCTGCGAACGAGGCAAGCCAAGCCGCTGAAATCAGATTCATTTGAGGAAAGGGGGGTGGGCGCGGA
>JBQGDO010000097.1:0-1717 GCA_052039105.1 Methyloceanibacter sp. | reverse complement strand
GCACCCCCTGAGGTAAATTGGTTTCTGATTCAAAGACTTCTGCTAAAGTGAAATTGCCATTGTCTGGTCTTTTTTCAACTCCATGAAAACTGTCACTATCGAGCTTGACGGCACGCTGGAGGAGCAGATCGAAGCGCTGTCCCGCAAGGAAGGCAAGGATGCGGCCGCCGTCGTCCTCGATGTGCTGTCCAAAAGCCTGGCCGCGGTGCAAGGGCGCACCCGCGCCGCTCAAGTCCTGGAAGAGATTTTTGCCCGTCCCGTCCCCCCGCCGTTTGACGCGATGACCGAGGAGGAGGTCATGCAGACGGTGGAACAGGAGATCGCACTGGCGCGCTCAGAAGACCGATCTCTTAAGGATGAGAGTTGTCCTTGACTGCAACGTCCTCATTTCCGCTGGCCTCAACCCGGGCATCTGCCGCACCGTCCTGCACGCAGTGCTTGAGTCTCATCAGTGCATTCTGTCCGCGTAGATCCTGCGGGAGTATGTCACCGTTGCCCGGCGTAAACGCTTCGCCGGAGCCCAGGAGACCCTTATTTCCCTGATCCGGGTGGTGAGCCGGAACGCTGCTTTTGTCGCTCCCGAGCCCTCGACCTTGCACCTGCCCGATCCCAAAGACCGGGCGTATCTGGATGCGGCGCTTGCCGCCAAGGCGGCTGTCCTCATTACCGGGAACAAAAAGCATTTCCCCGATTCCGCGTATCGGGGAGTGCGAATCGTCTCGCCGCGGCAGTTTCTGGAGATAAGCCAGGAGCACAAAAACCCGCTGTAGGTCGTCGAGTAGGGGAAGAAGGCGCAAGCACCCGGGCGCCGCTCCCCGCCACCACCACCGTAGACGCCAACCACCTTCAACCCGCGGCGAAAGCCGCGTAGCCTGCTGTTTGGTGACCCAAGAAAGCGCGGGCCGTCGATGCCTGACCTTCCCGACGATCCCCTGTTCCCCGAGCGCGATCCGCCGAACGAAGCCGGCGACTGGGAGGAGATCCTGTGCGATGCCTTTGCGGACCAGCATCGCAGCGATGCTTTTCTGCCCTTGGCCGAACAGGCCGTTCGCGCCCGACCCGGCGACGCGATCATCCTGTGCCTGGCGGCGACCGCGGCGCTGCTTGATGGACGCACCGAGCGGGCGCTGGTATTCCTGAAGCGGCTGTCGAAGCGTTACATCCCCACCAACACCGATCATCTGCTGCATGCCCTGGCCTTGGCTCAACAGAACAGGCTCGGTCCGGCGCGCACGCTGCTCGAACGCCATGGACTGACCCGGTGGCATGAGGCGATGACTGCCTTTCCTGGCGGCTGGGCTCGAAGCGTGTGGTTGGCGGATCACCTCGACACGATCATCGGGCGGCGGCCGGCTGCTCGGCAGCGGGCGACAACCGGCGGAGACAAAGCGAGGTCGAAGCCGGCGGCCAAGGCCCGGCCGGTGGGACGGTCGCGCCATCCGCCTGCGCCCGCGACCGCCGACAGGCCTGCTCCACTGCCCGGCTTGCCACTGCTGGAAATCGACATTCCGTTCGAGATCGACTTCTATCTCGCGCCCTTGCTGGCGGCGACGCACAGTCCGCCAAGGTCGGACGATCGCTGGTATCGGCTGCGGGAGCGTTTCAGCCATCTCAGCCTGGCGCAGGGTTTTGACGAACTCCTGTGCCTTTTGCATCTGCGCGGCATCGAAACGCTCACCCACCAGTTGGAGACCGTGCGCAAGGTGTTGCAGCGGTT
>JBQGDO010000096.1:0-40937 GCA_052039105.1 Methyloceanibacter sp. | reverse complement strand
GAAGCCAGGCAGGTCAGGATCCCAAAGGTAAGCGTCCCTTGCGGAGGGTTGGGCTGCGTCGACGGCCCGTTTTGTTATGCGAGCGGTTGCCATTATGTTGCCATTATAGAGTGTCCGGTCCAGTAAGCACATAGTAAGCACGCTGAGTGGAAACTGCAAGAACGAACTGGAAACCTATGAAATCAGAAATCCAAGAAAATAGCCATTCGAGGCTAGGCCCGGAACGAGTAAGAACCTTAGACCTGGAAACTCTTAATCAGCGGGTCCAAGGTTCGAGTCCTTGTGCGCCCACCAATCCCGGATCCATCCACGCCGCTAGGCTTAAATCGGCTCCGCCTCGACGATGCAGAACGGGGACTTGGTGCCAACGACGCGCGTCAGGGAAAAATCAGCCGCGTGCAGTATCTTCGAAAAGTCGGCCTGACTGCGTTCGCGGCCATCGAACAACAGCATCATCAACAGGTCTAATCCCGCCCAATTGTTGCCGGCGTTTCTGCTTTCGGGCGGCGTCATTTCGATCACGAGCAGCCGCCCCTGGGAACTGATTGCGCAGCGGCAGGTTCGCAAGATGCGTATCGAAGTCGCGTCGTCCCAGTTGTGCAGCACGCGGTTCAATATGTATACGTCGCCGTCGCTTGGCACTTCGTCGAAAATGTCGCCGGCGACTTTCTGCAGCCGGTTGCTCAGAGTCGCTTCGCTGTCGCGCGAGGCGATCACGCTTGCAGCATCGAACAGAATTCCCCGAAGGAAAGGATTGCGCTTCAAGATGCTGATGAGCAGCGCACCCATGCCTCCGCCGACATCCACGACGCACTCGAACCCGGAAAAATAGTAAGCGGCGGCGATAACGGGCGCTGACATTTTCGACATCGAATCCATCGCTTGATGGAACAAAGCGGCCTCGCGGCCGTGACCCGTCAGATAGTCGAAGAATGAGCTGCCGTATATTTTCTGGAAGGCGTTTTCGCCCGTCTGAATTTGCGCGGGCAATTCCCCAAATGCCGACCAATATGTCGGAGAGCCCATGAGCAGGACATTGTCCCTCACAACCGAGACCGGCTGCGTGCAAAGGGTCTTGCCCAGCGTCGTCAGCGAAAACCGCATGTCATCGGCTTCTTCGACAATTTCGATCGTCGACAGAAATCTCAGCAACCGATAAAGGGAAGAAGCGTGCGCGCCGACTGCTTGCGCTATTTCATCGGCGTGCTTCGGTCCAGCCGCCAAAATGTCGGCAATGCCGAGCGAGGCAAACACATGAACCGCGCGCGCCGGAAGGTGAGCGAAGGCGATGCTGAGCATCCGGCGCTCAGGCAGAGCGGCGCTGACCTTGTCGCCGGTATAGAGGTCAGTGTCCTCGCTCAAGACGGCCTCTCGGCGAACATTGAACGTGAGTTCAAGGTTCCCCCAATGACTATACCGCAGAAGCTACGCAGCGCTCAGCCTGCTGGATGCATGGGTGGCGCAACAGGGCCGGAGCGGGCATACTCAGATGCGCGGTTTTCGGCGCTTCCCCCATGGCGAAACGACGGAGCGGCAGTCGATGATCAAAACTCTGTTATCAGCACTCGCGGTCGCGTCGATCTGCCTCATGCCGGCCGTTGCCGCTGAGTCGGGTGAAGGCGAATTCGACGGCGAGTGCGTGATGGGGCTGGCGCTCGGCAAGGAGATCAAGACCGATTGCTCGGTCTCGACCGTCTATGCCGGCAAGACCTATTGCTTCGGCAACGAAACGGCGCGCGAGCTGTTCCTGAAGAAGCCCGAGGAGTTCCTCCTTCAGGCCCACATCTTCTATTCCTCGAAGCAGCAATAGGGGCGGGCTAAGAGCCGCCCGGGCTCGCTTTGGCGGCGAAATGCGTCTCGTCCGTGTCGGTGATAGCCACATCGAGGCTGTTCTCGTCGCCCCGCCCGAAAGTGAAGCGGAAATTCGGGTTGGTGGAGATCGAGAAGGTCGAGTCCATCCTGAACACGAGCTCGCCGTCGCGCTTGACGATCATCTCTTTCACATAACGCGCGGGGATGAAATTCGCCGTGTTGATGTCGAGCTGCATGCCGTTGGCATTGGGATGCTTGATCATCACCTGCGCCGCCCAGATCGGGTTCTGTGGAAGCGCGGGCGGGATGACTTTGATCAGCGTCTTGCCGAGATCGACGGTCTCCGTCTCGGGATCCTTGGCGGCCATCGCCGCGCAGCCGCCGGCCGCTGCGATGAATTTGCTCGCCATGTGCAAGGTGCCGTCCTCGGTCTCGAGCACGGCCCGCACATGGGAAAAGTCCTCGATGCGCACTCGGGTGGAGAAGCTTCGCTCGCCGCCTCGGCCCGCCGCGGGTCCGAAGGCGAGGGTGGCAATTTTCGGATCGGGGTTCTTGTCGATGAATAGGGTGAGTGACTTCAGGCCTTGCGTGACATGTGGCGGCACGCGCACGGTGAGCGGTACCAGCGCCGCGTCATCGGCCGTGGCGGGAAGCTCGAGCACGACGGCGCCGTCCTCCGCCTGAATGGGACGGTCGCCGAAAGCCTGCTGCCTGAGCGTCGGCCAGATATCCGTGCCGGCCTGCGCGGGCACCGTCAGGCAGACGGCAAGCGCCGCCGCCGCCCCAATAGGCAAAACCTTGGCGAGAGAGGTCATGGCGCCGATCTCCTGAGTGCTTGCGCGCATCATATCACTCCCATTCCAGTTCTGCGAAGGCCGCGCTGACGTTGCGGACATGATATTGGCCGAACAATTTCCAGGCCTCCCGCTCGGCCAATCCGGCGCTTTTTGTCGCGTCCTCCAGGGTCTTGCCTTCCTTGAGTAACCTCCGCACGTCGGCGGCAATGGCCGCGAGATAACGCTGCTCGGGAGTGAGCGCCTCCGGCAGCTCCATAGCGTGCGGCCCATGTCCCGGCACGACCCGCGCCGCCTTTCGCTTCTTGAGCTCGTCCAGCAGGGCAAGCCAGCCCTTGATCGACCCGTCAAGCGTCGGGATATGCACCGAGAACAGAAGATCGCCGAGAAACAGAGTGTCGGTGGCGCTGTCGGTGACGATCAAGTCGTTGTCGGTATGCGCCGTCGGCTGCGCCTCCAAGATAAGGGTACGGCCGCCGAGATCGAGGGAGAGGGCCTTGTCGACTGTCAGAGTCGGCAGAATGACCTCGATTCCCTCGAAAGCCTTTTCACCCAGCATCGTCTTGTTGACGGCTAGATACCGGTCGGCACGGGTCGCAAGCCCGCGCGCGAGCTTGTAGTGGCCGACGAAGGTGGGATTGTCGGCCTTGAAGGCCGCGTTGCCGAACACGTGGTCGGGATGCATATGCGTATTGATGACGTATTTGATCGGCTTGTCCGTCACCGCGGTGATGGCGGCGCGAAGTTCGCTTCCCGCCACCGCACTGCCCAGCGTGTCGATCACCGCCACCGCATCGGTCCCGACCACGAAGCCCGCATTGGCCATGTCGCCGCGATTGTCGGGCGATTGCATCTCGTAGCGTCCTTGATGCACGAAGACGCCCGGCGCGATCTCCCGCATTTGGAGCGCCTCTGAGGCATTGGCGGGGCTAGGGCGAAGCAGGGGAGCCGCAGCTAGCGCGAGAGCACCGCGCAGGAAAGCCTGGCGCGACAACGTGAAATTTGGCCGTATCGAGTTGTCGTCCATCTCGGTCATTGTCGCCCCTCAAAGTCCGTCCGTGGACCCCAAAGACGAACAGGAGCGGCGTTTCTGAAGCCCGGCCCGCCCTATCATATAGGTGGAAGGCGGCGCCGCCAGAACGCCAAGCGCGGTGAAAAACCGGCGGAAGTCCTTGCGCCGCCCCTTTTTGTTTGGCCCCGCATCGTATACTTTACGCGCGCATCAGGGAGGGTGCCCGCATGCGGATTATTCTCATTTTGATTGTCCTTGCCGCGATTTTCGTCGTGGTTCAGAGCCAACGGCACGACTGTAAATGGGGCGAGCCTGGCTGGTTCGATTGCGTCATCGGCCGAACGGCCGAGGCTCCGACCCCGGCGCCGGCCCCCGAGCCGACGCCGACGCCGGCACCGGAACCGACACCGGCTCCCGAGCCGACACCCGAGACACCGGCGCCCGAGACGCCGCAATAGTCACGGGGCTTGGGCAGCGCGATTTCCAGGCCCGCGCGCCTCAGCGCGCGGGCCTGGATCGTTTGTCCGAAGCCAAGCTTTCGGGCGCCGCTCAAGGTTCTCGCTTGGTGATTTTAAACCTTCACATGAATTGCGCAGCGTCACATAAGGTTGCGCCATTGACACAGGGCTGCCGCCCCGAAAAGATCGCTTGCAAACAGCCTGTTCTGCCCGCGCTTTCACTGTATCCCGCACAACTGACGCATGTCTTCCTCTAGAAAATACGCCGAGATTGCGGCGGCAGCGCTTGCTAAGATGCTGCGCGACGGCACCGGATCCGGAGAGGTGGCGAATATCGTCGAAACTGTCTTGGCCGACGCAAAGCGCGAACACCTGGAGGAAGAATACCGGCACGTGGCCGAGGTCGAAGCTGCGGCCGCGGACCGCCTGGCCCGGCTGCTCGATGCCTCGCCCGCGGTCATCTATAGCTTCGAGGCCAAGGGCGATTTCAGACCGACCTTTGTCAGCGACAACATCGCGCGGCTGTTCGGCTATTCGGCGCGCGAATATCTCGACGACCCCAATTTCTGGCGCGAGCGTGTGCATCCCAACGATCTGCCGCGCATCGAAGCCGAGATGGGCGCGCTGTTCGAGCACGGCCAGCATGTCTGCGAATATCGCTTCCGTAAGAAGGATGGCGCCTATTGCTGGGTCAACGACGAGCAGCATCTCGTGCGCGACAAGCAGGGCGAACCCTCTGAAGTCGTGGGCTCATGGAGCGATATCAGCGCACGCAAAGCCGCCGAGGACGCGGAGGACAGGGCGCGTGAGCGGCTTGCGCTCTTGCTCGACACCGCGCCGGCGGTGATTTACAGCTTCAAGGCGAGCGGCGATTACGCGCCGACCTTCGTCAGCGAGAACATCAAGCGGCTGCTGGGCTATTGTCCCGACGAATATCTCAAGAATGCCGACTTCTGGCGCGCGCGGGTGCATCCCGATGACCTCGCCTCGGTCGAGGCCGAGCAGGCGCTGCTGTTCGAGCGCGATCGGCATACTGCGGAGTACCGCTTCCGCAAGAAGGACGGCCATTATTGCTGGGTCAGCGACGAGCAGCATCTGATCCGTGACGCGGGCGGCGAGCCGTTTGAGATCGTCGGATCCTGGAGCGACATCACCGACCGCAAGAGCGCTGAAGCCGCCGAGGATGCGGCGCGGGCGCGGCTGTCGGCATTGCTCGAAACCGCGCCGGCTGTGATTTACAGCTTCAAGGCGAAAGACGACTATGCGCCGACCTTCGTCAGCGAGAACATCAAGCGGCTGCTTGGCTACTGTCCGGAGAAATATCTGGAACATGCCGATTTCTGGCGCAACAACGTCCACCCGGAGGACCTGCCGAAGGTCGAAGCCGAACAGGCGAAGCTGTTCGAGAAGGGGCGGCATGCCGCCGAGTACCGCTTCCGCAAGCGCAACGGCAATTACATCTGGGTCAGCGACGAGCAATATCTCCTTCGCGGCGACGACGGCGAACCGGTGGAGATCGTCGGCTCCTGGAGCAATATCAGCACGCGTAAGGCGGCCGAGCAGGCGGAGAATGCGGCGCGTGCCCGCTTCGATCTCCTGCTGCATGGCGCGCCGGCCGTGGTCTACAGCTTCGAGGCAGGCGGCTCCTATGCGCCCACTTTCGTCAGCGACAACATCAAGCGCGTGCTCGGCTACGAGCCCGACCAATATCTCAAAGACCCGGATTTCTGGCGGTCGCGGGTGCATCCGGAAGACCTTCCCGCCGTCGAGGAAGCGCAGGCCAAGCTGTTCGCGGAAGACCGCCACGTCGCAGAATATCGTTTCCGCAAGGCTGATGGCATCTATTGCTGGGTGAGCGACGAGCAGCACCTGGTGCGTGACCAGAACGGTAGCCCGCTTGAGGTGATAGGCTCCTGGAGCGAGATCACCGCGCGCAAGACCGCCGAGCAGGAGGCCTTGGCGCAAAGCGAGCGGCGGCTGACCGACGCCGTGGAGACCATTTCGGAGGGCTTCTCCCTCTACGACAACGAAGATCGGCTCGTGCTCGGCAATGCCAAATATGCCGAACTGTTCGATCACGGCGAAGGACCGCCCAAGCCTGGCATGACCTTCGAGGAGATCATCCGGAGCGCGGTCGCGCACGGCCTGATCCAGGACGCCAAGGGGAGGGAAGAAGGCTGGATCCGGCAGCGCCTTGCCGAACACCTCCATCCTCGCCTGCCTTTGCTGCAACGCCGGTCTGATGGACGCTGGCTGCAGATCAGCGAACGGCGCACCGAGACTGGCGGCACGGTTGCCGTCTATAGCGATCTCACCGAGGTCAAGGAGAGCGAACAGCGCGCCGCGGCGGCCAACCAGCTTATTTTGCAAAGCTTGCGCTATGCGAGCCGCATCCAGGCTGCCGTGCTTCCGGCACGTCGCGAGCTCGACGAGATCGCCGCCGACCATTTCCTCATCTGGGAGCCGCGCGACATCGTTGGCGGCGACTTCTTCTGGTTTCAGCCGATCAATGACGGCTACGCGGTGATGGTTGGCGACTGCACCGGCCACGGCGTGCCCGGCGCTTTCATGACCTTGATCGCCTGGGGCCTGCTCGACCGCATGTTGCGTAGCGCTTCAAGCGACAATCCGAGCCAGGTGCTCACCGGGCTGCATCGCGGGGTGCAGAGTCTGCTCGGTCAGAATGAGGAGCGGGGCGAAACCGACGACGGGCTCGAGGCCGGCATCTGCTTCATCAATACCAAACAGCGGAAAATGACCTTCGCCGGCGCGCGCTTCTCGCTGTGGCGCGCCAACCGCAAGGGCGTGATCGAGATTAAAGGCGACCGCAAAGGCGTCGGCTACCGCCGCTATCCCTTGGAGACGAACTTCAATGACATCTCGTTGCCCTTTGGGGACGGCGACAGCTTTTACATGACCACTGACGGGCTGATCGATCAGATCGGGGGGCCCCGCGGCCGGTCGTTCGGCAAGCGGCGCTTTCAGGAGCTTCTGAGGAAGAATCTGGGGGCATCCATGCGCGACCAGGAACAGTCGCTGCGTGAGGCTTTGGCCAGCTATCAGGGGCAGCAAATCCGCCGCGACGATCTCACCGTGCTGGGCTTCGTCCCCCATCCCTAAGGTAGCAAGATGCTCGCGTCCCAACTGATGGACTTGCGCGGAATGCTGCATAGCCAGGGCATCATCTTCGCGTATAGCGGCTATGTTACCGAGCCGGTGTTGAGCGGTGTCGGCGAGGCTCTGAAGCAGAAGCTTACCATCGACGACGCCGACACCAAGACCTTGCGCAGCGTGTTCGCAGTGTTCGTCGAGCAGATGCAGAACATCATCCGCTACTCCGCCGAGAAGGCGCAAGCGCCGTTGCCCCCGGCTGCCGAGGCCAGCGCGCTCATGGAAATTCGCTACGGCATTCTGACCATCGGCAGGGAAGGAAGCGATTATGTGGTCTGCGCCGGCAATCTGGTCGAGCGCGGCGACGTTCCGAGGCTGAATGCACGGCTCAGCCGCATCAAGGAGATGAGCAAGGACGAGCTGAAGGCGCTTTACAAGGAGCAGCTCCGCGCCGAGCCCGAGGAGGGTAGCAAGGGCGCCGGCCTCGGCTTCATGGAGATCGCCCGCCGCGCCTCCAAGCCGATCGAGTTCGATTTCACCGAGATCGACGCCAACTACGTATTTTTCGCCCTCAAGGCGACCATCTGAGAGTCGAGAGCGATGCAGTACAAACTCGACATAGAGGCCACCCCTCGCACTCCGGCGGTGTCCTTCGATTTCGGCAGCAACCGTTTGACGCTCAAGGGTGAATCTTATCCCGAGGACGTGACGGAGTTTTACGGCCGGGTATTCGCTGCGCTCGACGCCTATCTCGAACAGCTTGGCACAGGGAGTTGCCGCTTCGACTTCGAACTCATCTACCTCAACTCATCCAGCGCCAAGGCCATAATGATGCTGATGGATAAACTCGACGCAGCGGCCAAGGACGGCGCGTCGGTCGATATCTTTTGGTACTACGACACCGAGGACGACACGATGCAGGAGCTCGGCGAGGAGTTCGGCGAGGACCTGGAGAACGCCAAGTTCCATCTCGAGAAAATGTCGGGCTGATGTCCTCCGATGACTTATTTGCAGCGGAAGAGCAGGTCATCGCCGCCGCACAGCAACTGGTAGATAGTGGCGGTATCGCCGACGCCGGCGATCGCAAGCTGTACGCGGAGCTGCTCAAGGACTACCAGAAGCTGTTCCGTGTCACCCGGCGTCTGATGCGCTTGAGCGACCGCAACGAGCAGCAGCTCAACGCGCTCACCGAGGAGCAGCGCCGCGCCAACGAGATCATCACCCAGAAGAACAAGGAGCTCGACGCGCTGTCGACCAAGCTGTCGAAATACCTCTCGCCGCAGATCTACCATTCGATCTTCACCGGCGCTCAGAACGTCGAGATCACCTCCAACCGCAAGAAGCTGACTATTTTCTTCTCTGACTTGGTCAACTTCACCGAGACGACCGACAAGCTGGAATCGGAGGACCTCACTAATCTGCTGAATCGCTATCTCACCGAGATGACTAATATCGCGCTCGAGCATGGCGCCACCATCGACAAATATATCGGCGATGCCATCATGGTCTTCTTCGGCGATCCAGAGTCGCGAGGGGTCAAGGAGGATGCGCGCGCCTGCGTGCGTATGGCTGTCGCCATGCTGAAGCGGCTACGTGAGCTACGCTCGGAATGGCTGGAGCTCGGCGCCGAGAAGCCGTTTCATCTCCGCGTCGGCATCAACACCGGATACGTCACGGTGGGCAACTTCGGCAGCGAGGATCGCATGGACTACACGATCATCGGCAGCGCCGTGAACCTGACCGCCAGGCTCCAGTCGCATGCCGAGATCGACGGCATCCTGCTCGGGCATGAGACCTATTCGCTGGTCAAGGACGACATCGCCGCCGAGGAGCAACAGCCGATCAAGGTCAAGGGCTTCGCCGAGCCGGTGCGCTGCTACAAGGTGCTCGGCCTCTACGACGACCTTACTAGCGAGGGCAAGGTCATCCGCGAGGAGGCCGACGGGTTCAAGCTCCTGCTCGACCTGCAAAAGCGGGACAGAGAAGAGGCGATCGCCGCGCTCGAAGCGATCCTCAAGAAGCTCAGGAGCTAACGCCTCACAGGAACCAGATCCAGGTAATGAGCAGAAACAGCGGCAGAAGGATCGCGCCCGACCACAGCATATAGCCGATGAAGCTCGGCATTTTGATGCCGCGCTCCTCGCAGATCGAGCGCACCATGAAATTGGGCGCGTTGCCGATATAGGTGTTGGCGCCCATGAACACCGCGCCCGTCGAGATGGCGAGCAGAGTAAGTGCAAGCGGTCCCATCAGGACTTTCGCGTCGCCACCCGCCAGGTTGAAAAACACGAGATAGGTCGGCGCGTTGTCGAGGAAGCTCGACAGGCCGCCGGTCAGCCAGAAATACGCCGCCTCGACCGGTTTGCCGTCCGGCGTCGAGACGAGGCTCAGAAGCGGCGCGAACGGGCCCTCGCTGCCGGCTTGCAACATCGCGAACATGGGAATCATGGTGATGAAGATGGCGGCAAACAGGATGGCCACCTCCTGCATCGGCGCCCAGGTGAAGGCGTTCTCCACGCGCACCGGCCTTGGCGTGGTCCGCCAGGACAACAGGCTCACCGCAATCAGGACGATATCGCGCACAAGCCCGTTGACCGGCATGGTAAGTCCAAGCCCGATCTCGAGCTTGGCGCCTTGATTCCAAACGCCGGTGACGAGAACCGTGCCGGCGACTGCAGCGAGATAGATCACGTTGTGCAGACCTTCGATGCGGATTTGGCGCTGCACACGGCTCTTGCCCCTGATCTCCTCGGACTCTCGATTCCAGGCAAGCCGATCGATCGCATAGAACAACCCCAACAGGATCGCGCTCGACAGCAGCATGGGCGCGAGCATCGTCTCCAGGGTCCACAGGAAATCGACGCCCTTCAAATAGCCGAGGAAGAGCGGCGGGTCTCCGAGCGGCGTCAGCGAGCCGCCTATATTGGAGACGAGGAAGATGAAAAACACGAAGACATGCACATTGTGGGCGCGGTCCTGATTGGCGCGGATGATCGGCCGGATCAGCACCAGCGATGCGCCGGTGGTGCCGAGGAAGCTTGCCGCCAAGGTGCCGAAGGCGAGGATCGCCGTGTTGGTCGCGGGCGTGCCGACAAGATTGCCGCTGACGCGGATGCCACCGGCCACGACGAACAGCGCGAACAGCAAAAGGATGAAGGAAAGATAGTCGAGCAGGATGATGTCGAGCGCCTGTACCGCCGCAGCCTCGACACCGGAAACCAGCGCGCAGGAGATGAGGAAGGCGAGCGCCCAGAAGGCAGCCACCTTGCCGAAATGATGTTCCCAGAAGCGCGGCGCCAGAAGCGGCAGGAAGGCGATGGAGAGGATCAGCCCGATGAAGGGAATCGCCCAAGCGAGGCTTGCGCCGGCTCCATCGAAGTGGATTGGCGTGGCTGCCGCGATGGTTTCTACTGGCACCGATGAAGCCCTGAAGGAAAATGCAAGGAGTTCTATCGCGCCGCCGCCGAACGCGCCAAGGGGGTTAGCCGCGGCCCACTTTGGGCAGGCGCCTAACCAAGGGGCGGGACATCGTCATTGGCCGGAAGCCGGCGCGCGCTTTCCCGCAAGGCGTCCTTCAACGAAGCTGGACGCTGATATTTGCCGAGCAGGTCGCCGAAAGCCTCGTCGGCAAGGTCCTGAACGCTTCGCCCCGTGTCCTTGGCGAGCAGGTCGAGCGCAAGCCACACCTCCGGCGCGAATTCGATGAGCTTGCGTTTGAAATCCGTGGTCTGACGGCCGGGGAACATGCGAACGCTCGCTGGCTGCCTAGTCTCAAGCATAGCCGATTCGCGGTCTCTTAGCGCGGAGTGTGGGAACTCGACGCCGCCTTTGGCAATTATGAGGCAGAGTGCTTCGGCCGGCTTGTGCCGCACCCGCAGCCTTCAATCTCAAACACGTCTTGACCTAGGAAAGGACGCGACCCCATGGGGCTGTTCAGTAAAGACATCAAGTCGATGGAGGATTTGTTCCTGCATAGCTTGCAGGACGTCTATTACGCAGAGAATCAGATCGTAAAGGCGCTGCCGAAAATGATCGACAAAGCCACCAATCGTGAGCTTTCGGCCGGCTTGCGCGAGCATCTGCGCGAGACCGAAAATCAGGTCGCGCGGCTGGAGCAGGTGTTCGAGCGTCTCGGCCAGACGCCGAAAGGCGTCGACTGTCCGGCCATTGACGGTCTGATCTCCGAAGCCGACGAAGTGGCGGGTGAAGTCGACGACAAGAAGGTGCTCGACGCCGCCATCATCGGCAGCGCCCAAGCCGTCGAGCATTACGAGATCTCCCGTTACGGCACCTTGATCGCGTGGGCGGAAGAGCTCGGCCATGACAACGTGTTGAGCCTGCTCAATGCCAACCTCAGGGAGGAGAAGGGAGCCGACAAGAAATTGAGCGCACTCGCCGAAGGCAAAGTTAATCGTCGCGCCACTGGAAAGACCGCTCCAGCGCGTCGCGCGGCCGCTTCGAGCGCCGCAATCAAGCGCAAGACCGGTGCCGCGAAACGCCGCAATTCGCGAACCAAGACCAAAAAGAAAGCGGCCCGCCGCTAAGTTTGTCTTGGGGACGTGTGCCCCAAGCTCAGGCCGGAGTTCCGCCATGCGCGGGCTCCGGCTGTTAGGCAAACTCACGGAACGATGACGTTGAGTGCCCCCGGCCTGGAGTGATAGTGCAGGGGCGTGTGCAGGATGCGAACGTCCCCGTCGAGCGCCACCGGGAGCCTGCTGGTCTTGGCGCTGACTTCGGCTTCCGCGAGCTCGAACCGGTCCAGATCGCGCGCCTGATCGAGGCGGCCGAAGCAAAGCCGGCAGACCATCCAGAAGAATTCGAGCGGCTCGCGCGGCTTAACCACGTAGAGCCAAAGCTTGCCGCTATTGAGGCGCTTGCGCCTGCGCAAAGTGAATAGCTCCACCGCATATTCGTTGTTGCCAACGAACAGGCAGGGGGTGCGGTAGGGCCGCTCGAACCCCGCAGCCGAAATGCGCAAACGCCGCCGCGGGAAATGGCGCATCATGCGCAGAAACGCCGGCACCGCAGCCATCCATTTGGCGAGTTTGTGGCGAGCCCTTCGTGCCTCCCGGTCGATCACCATGTAAGGGTAGATGCCGATGGAAGAGTTGTTGATGAAGGTTTCGCCGTTGACCTCGGCGAGATCGACGGCCCGGACACGCTTCCTGGCGATTGCCGCCACCGCGTCTTCAATCCGCAACGGAATGCCGAGATCCTTGGCGAAATGGTTCAACGTGCCAAGCGGGACGATGCCGAGCGGGACACCGCTGCCGGACAGCACGCTTGCGGCGATGCGCACGCTACCGTCGCCGCCGCCAATGACCACGGCGGCAATCTCGCCGCGCTCGGCTCGGCTGCGCGCTCTATCCACGGCCTCGTTCAGATCTTCGCCGTCGATAAAGTCGATTTCCACTTCGAGACCGTGACGCGAGAAACTGGCTTTGAGCGTCTTTTCTATGTCTGCCGCGTGTCTTTGGCTGAAGGCCCCGGCGCGGCCATTCATCAGCGCAACGGCGCGCTTGACCCCGACCTTGGGGTCCGTTTGCCTCACGGCTTGCGTGCCTCTTCGAGATAAAGCGCGCGGAATTTCCGAGCGACCGGGCCTGGACGCCCATCGCCGATCGGCACCCCGTCGATTTCCACGACCGGCAATACAAAAGCAGATGCCGCGGTCATGAACGCTTCGCGCGCGGAGAGCGCTTCGGCAACGCTGAACGGCCGCTCCTCGATGGGCGCGCCCTCGAAGGCGGCAAGCCTGAGCAGAGCGCGCCGCGTGACCCCGGGCAGAATGTGATGACCGAGCGGTTGCGTGCGGATTACCCCTTGCGCATCGAAGATGAATGCCGTCGAGGAGGTTCCCTCGGTGATGTGGCCGTTCTCCACCATCCACGCTTCATAGGCGCCTCTGCGCTTGGCCTCCTGCTTGCCCATCGCTTGCGCCAGCATCGAGGTCGACTTGATGTCGCGACGCTTCCAGCGGAGGTCCGGGATGGTGACGACCTTGACCCCGGTCTCGGCATAAGGATTGTCGATCAGCGGCCGGCTTTGCGTGAAGGCGACCACTGTGGGCGACGCGTCCTCGGGATAGGCGAAGTCGCGATCGGCGGCGCCGCGGCTGATCTGAAGATAGACGATGCCTTCGGCGACATCGTTCCGGCGCACCAATTCCTCATGCAGCGCGCGCAAGTCTGCGTCGCTGAGAGGAGAGGCGAGCGCGATCTCCTTGAGCGAGCGATGAAGCCGCTCGAGATGCGGCGCAAAATCGATCAGCCGTCCATCGAGCACCGCCGTCACCTCGTAAACCGCGTCGCCGAACAAGAAGGCCCGGTCGAGGACCGAGATCTTCGCGTCTTCCTCGGAGAGGTAGCTGCCGTTCACATAGACGATGCGGGACATGGGCGGGAAGGTTCAAGGTTGTGAGGCACTTGCCTACCGTCCGCCTAGACGGAACGCAAGCGCGCCCCCCGGTTGCTGGCTTTCCCATACCCGGGGGTTCGGGCATACTTGGAACCCGTAGAACGGCTGGAATCACTCCAACGCCAGCCTAGAGGGGGGAGCGATGACGCAAGCAAGCCTGTTGGTCGTGTTGTTGATCGGGACCGCGGTCGGGGCACTCACGGGCCTCGGGGTTGGAACCTCTCTTGGCGGCTTGTCGCTGGCCATCCTCGCTGGCTTTCTCGGCATCATAGCCGGCATCCTCGTGCGCAATTTCCTCGTGGCGCGGGTCGCCGGCATGGGGCCGGACGACACGCGCACGCCTGTGGTCGTGCTCGTATTCGGCATTGTGGCTTCGCTCGCGGCCAGCACCGCGGCGCTCGAGCTTGCCAAGCGGAGCGATCTCGCCGGCTCGCCGGTCTGGATCGGCACCCTGGCAGGCTTGTTCGCGTCGCTGCTAATGGCGATGCTGATGATCACCTACTACACCAACCCGGGCGAGACGCCGAAGCTGCGGCGCTAGCAGCCTCCAGGCGAGGGGGGCTGGACGCTCAGGCCGGCCTCCTCGATTAGAGCAAGATCGTCCGCCGCGTCGTTGTTGGCGGTGGTGAGCAGCTTGTCGCCGTAGAAGATCGAATTGGCGCCGGCGAGGAAGCAGAGAACCTGCGCTTCCTTGGTCAGCTCGCGGCGTCCTGCCGACAACCTGACGCGCGACACCGGCATCATGATGCGCGCCGCCGCGACCATGCGCACGAAATCGAGCGGATCGACCGGCGGCCGGTCGCCGAGCGGCGTGCCGGGGACGGCCGCGAGCGCGTTGATCGGCACGCTTTCCGGATGCGGGGCGAGATTCGCGAGGGTCTGGAGCAGCCGCGCGCGGTCCTCCACGGTCTCGCCCATGCCGATGATGCCGCCGCAGCACACCTCCACGCCCGCCTTACGCACGCGCGCCAGAGTATCGAGCCGGTCCTGATAGCTGCGGGTGGTGATGATCTGGCCGTAGAACTCGGGCGAGGTGTCGAGATTGTGGTTATAGGCGGTGAGCCCGGCCTCGGCGAGGCGGTCGGCCTGGGACTGGCTCAGCATGCCGAGGGTCACACACGCCTCCATGCCGAGCGCGCGCACGCCCTTGACCATCTCGATCACGCTGTCGAACGCAGCCCCATCCTTCACCTCGCGCCAGGCAGCGCCCATGCAGAAGCGATTGGCGCCGGCGGCCTTGGCAATCTTTGCCTTCTCCAGGACCTCATCGAGGTTCATCAAGGTCTCGCGCTTCAGCCCGGTGGTTTTCGCGTAATGCGCCGACTGCGCGCAATATTTGCAGTCCTCGGGACAGGCGCCGGTCTTGATCGAAAGCAGGCTGGCAAGCTGCACCTCGCCGTCTTCATGGTGGCGGCGATGCACCGCCCGCGCCCGATCGACCAGCTCGAGTAGGGGGCCCGTAAGCAGGGCGACGACCTCCTGCGCCATCCAATCGTGGCGGATTTCCGCCTCCAAACCGGATTCGCGCGGGGTCTCCGCTTGGTGGTCTTTGCCGTTGATACGATTCGCGATTTTAAAGATGTCGGTCACTGGGCTGCATGGCGATTGCTGGGGGATACCCCCTCCGCTAATACAGGAACATGACCGCAAACGAAAGCCGCTACCGGGCTTTTCTCGACGCTCGCGCCCGCGAAGGCCTACGCCGCTCCCTTCTCGCGGTCGCCGCGCACGACGCGCGGATGATCGAGGCCGGAGGGCGCTCTTACCTCAACTTTTCCAGCAACGACTACCTTGCCTTGCGCTTCCACCCGGCGCTGATCGGCCGAGCAATGGAATGGGCCGAGACCTATGGGGTCGGCTCGGGCGCCTCGCGCCTCGTCACCGGCAATCTCGACTTGTTCGCTCCCATCGAGGCCAAGGTCGCGCGCCTCAAGAGCAAGCCTGCGGCCCTCGTTATGGCCTCGGGCTTCCAGACCAATGCTGGCGTATTACAGGCGCTGCTCGACAAGTCCGTGCTCGGCGCCGAGCCGCTCGTCTTCGCCGACCGCCTCAACCATGCCAGCATGCATTTTGGCTGTCAGGCCGCGGGGGTGCGGCAAATCCGCTACCGGCACTGCGATGCACCTCATCTCGGCGAGCTTCTGAATCAATATCAAGCGGATGATCGGCCGAAGTTCATCCTGACCGAGAGCGTGTTCTCCATGGACGGCGACCTGGCGCCGCTCGCCGAAATTGCCGCGCTGGCGCGTTCCCATGAGGCGACTTTGATCGTCGACGACGCGCATGCCACGGGCATTCTCGGCGAGGGCGGTGCAGGGCTCTCGGGCGATGCCGACATCGTCATCGGCACCTTCTCCAAGGCGTTGGGGAGTTTCGGAGGCTTCGTGGCGTCGAGCGAGACGGTGCGCGACTACCTGGTCAATCGCTGCTCCGGCATCGTCTATTCGACCGCACTGCCGCCACCGGTGCTCGGCGCGATCGATACCGCACTCGGTCTGATCGCAGGCATGGACAAGGAACGGGCCCATGTGGCGGTGCTGGCCGAGCGGTTCCGCAACGGCGCGCACGCATCGGGACTTGATACCGACGCATCGTGTACGCAGATCGTGCCTGTGATCCTCGGCGCGCCGGAAGCCGCGCTGGCCATGAGCGCGCGTTTGCGCGAGGCGGGGCTGTGGGCAACGTCGATCCGGCCGCCGACAGTTCCGGCCGGCACGTCGCGGCTAAGACTGGCCTTCACCGCGGCGCATCAAGAGTCCGATATCGATCGGCTTTTAGAGGTGCTTTCAACCGAGGACACGCCCCGCCGGGTACGAGCGCTATAGTGGACGAAATGCATTTCGTGCTCGTTCATGGCTGGGGCTTCCATGCCGGCATTTGGGCCGGCTTCGCCGCGCATCTGCGTGGCGCCGACATCACCCTCGTCGATCTCGGCTTCGTCGCAGGCGGCCCGAAAGGAAAGACCGACTGGCCGCCTGACGCCATCGCCGTCGGCCATTCGCTCGGCCTGCTTTGGCTTCTCAAGGAGGGCGGAGGCCGCTTCCGGGCGCTGGTCAGCATCCAGGGGTTCGATTGCTTCTGCTGCCATATTGCCCCGTCGCGAGTTCAAGCCTTGAAGCGCGGGCTGGAGCGCGAGCCCGCAAGCACGCTTCAGGCCTTCTGGCGCTCCTGTGGCGCCGCAGGCTTTGCCTTGCCCAATGCGCTCAATGTCGCACGGCTCGGGGAGGGCCTCGATTGGCTGATGCATTGGGACGCAAGAGGGGCTAAAGACGCACTGGTCTGTCCGATCCTCGCCCTCGCCTCCCGCGACGATCCGATCGTTCCGCTCGCGATGAGCCAGGCGATCTGGAACGAGATCGTGTGGTCGGAGGATGGGAGCCACGTTCTTCCGCTCAGGCATCCCAGATGGTGCGCGCGTCATGTCCTTGAATTCGGCGATGCTCTCGCGTCGTAGCTGCGAGATCGCCGCGAGCTTCGGCGCGCGAGCGGCCGACTACGAGCTGCATGCCGGACTGCAGCGCGCCGTCACCGACAAGCTTGCGACCTTCTTGCCCGAGCTCGAGCGTCCGCGCGTGCTCGAGCTTGGCTGCGGCACCGGTTTGTTTAGTCGCCACCTGGTGCAGCGCTATCCGGGCGGACATTTCGTGCTCACCGATGTCGCGCCCGCGATGATCGCCGAATGCCGCCGCAATCTGACGCCGCTCGGCCCGGCGCAGATCAGCTTCGAGGTGATGGATGCGGGCGAGGCCGGCGGGCATGCGGAGCTCGACGTGATCGTCTCCAGCATGACCTTGCATTGGCTCCCGGACCCGCCCGCAAGTCTTGAACGACTCAGGCGCTTTCTCGCCCCGAGTGGAATCTTGCTCTACGCCACCCTCGGGCCCGAAAGTTTCGCCGAATGGCGGGCCACGCTCGCGAAAGAAGGCTTGCCGAGCGGTCTCGTCGATCTGCCGGCGCTGCCTGGCACCGTTGAAGACGAGAAATTGATGCCGGATGCCGACGCACTCGCCTTTTTGCGCCGCATGAAGGCTGTCGGTGGTCTCACACCGCGGGAGGGCTATGCGCCGCTTTCCGCCGGCGCCCTGCGCCGCGCCATCCGCGCCGCCGACGCCGGCGGCCGGCGCATTACCTGGCACATCGTCTACGGCCGGCTCGGCGCATCGGAGGCGAGCCGGTCCAACCCCTCGACCATCCCGGCATAGGCGCGGTCGAGCTCATTATCGGTGATGCAATAAGGCGGCATCAGATAGACGGTCTGACCGAGCGGCCGGATATTGAGCCCGTGCGCGAGATACCAATCGCGCAAGGTCCGGCTTTCCGAGGATTGGTAAGCCCCGCTCGCCGACTTCACATCGAAGGCGAGGATCGAGCCGATCACCCTCGGCCGCGTCACGTCGGAGCGCGCCGCAAGCTCGGCCATCATCGCTCGGTGACGCGCATTGATTCGCGCAATCCGCTGAAGCGTCTGTTCCTCCTGGAATAGTCCAAGCGAGGCAAGCCCGACGGCGCAAGCCAGTGGATTGGCGGTGAAGGAATGGCCATGCGGCAAGGCGCGGTCGAAACTCTCGCCGAGGAACGCCTCGAAGATCTCCTCGCGCGCCACGGTCGCGGCAAGCGGCATATAGCCCGCGGTCAGACCCTTGGAGAGGCAGACGAGGTCAGGGACCACGTCGGCCTGCTCCATGGCGAACATCGTCCCGGTGCGGCCGAACCCGGTCGCTACCTCATCGAAGATGACCAGCACACCCGCGGCCCGGGCCGTGTAGACGAGATGTTTGAGGAAGCTTGGGCGACACAGCCTCATGCCACCCGCGCCTTGCAGCAAAGGCTCGATGATCAGCGCCGCGATGGCGTCGCTATGGTCACGGAGCAACGCCTCGAATGCGGACAGGGCGCCGGACTCGCGCTCCTCCACTGCATCGTCGCACTCGAAGGTAGCGGGGTAGGGCAGCACCATCACCTTGCACATCAGATCGCGGAACGGGCTGAAAAATTGCGAGCCGCGCCCCACCGACATGGCACCCAATGTGTCGCCGTGATAACCGCCGTCGAAGCCGATCAGCATGCGCCGTCGCGGCTCGCCGACATTGATCCAATATTGATAGGCGATCTTCAGCGCCACCTCGACCGAGGTTGAGCCGTCATCCGAGAAGAACACCTTGTTGAGATCGCCGGGGAGCACCTTGGCAATCCCCTCGGCGAGATCTGCGGCGGGTCGGTGAGTGAAACCAGCGAACATTACATGCTCGAACGCGTTGGCTTGCTCGGCGAGCGCCGCATTCAGTTTCGGGTGCGAATGCCCATGCGTGCAGGTCCACCACGAGGCAATGAGATCAAGAATCTCTTTGCCGCCGGCGTCGAACAGCGATGCGCCTTTGGCCCGCGCAACGACGATGGGATCGCCTTCCGTCGCATGCTGGGTGAAAGGGTGCCAGACATAGCGGCGGTCGCGCTGAAGCACGCTCTCGGCAGGAGAAGTCTGCTTCGGCGACTTTGGCTCGTCGTTCATACGTGCGCCTGCGCGAGTTTGGCGAGGTCGAGTTCCGGATCGACGGCCATGAGCTTCGCGGGACTAAGTTGGTCGATCCAAGGAATCTCGGCGAGGATCTCGACTTTGCCGTGGCGCTCGATCGCCGCCCGATTATGCGGCGTTTCCGGCCCGTTCACCACCACCCCGGCAAGCGGCAAGCCGCGTCGCCTGATGGCCTCGATCGACAGCAGCGTATGGTTGATGGTGCCGAGCGTCGAGCGGGCGACGAGGATGATGGGCAAATGCAACTCGGCGGCGAGATCGATGACATAAGCCTTGTCGTTGAGCGGGACGAGAAGGCCACCAGCGCCTTCGACGATCAAAACTCCGTCGCAGGGCGGCGGCGCGAGCTTCGCCATGTCGATCGACGTGCCCGCGCGCCGCGCCGCCTCGTGCGGAGCGATCGGCTCGGGCAGCAGATAGGCTTCCGCCAGGATGCGCTCAGGGGGCGCGCCGGCCAGGCGTCGCACGATCTCGGAATCTGTCTCGGGATGATTCCCCGCCTGTACCGGCTTCCAGTAGGAGGCGCCGAGCCGTCCGACGAGCCAGGCGGAGACGACGGTCTTGCCGACATCGGTGTCGGTCCCGGTGACGAAAAATCCCTGCACGATAGCTGAAGCTCCTTCGGGCCTTGCGCCGCGGCGCGACTGTACAGAGCCGGTCCGCCGAAGCAAAGGGGAGTGGACGGCGCGCTGCCTTTCGGGCGACATAGCCCGCCATGCGAGGTCGCCTCCTAGCCGTGTTTACCGTTCTACTCGCGCTATCGGGGCCCGATGCCGCCGGCGCCAAGACCCTGCGCATGGCCTATGACTCGGACCCGACTTCGCTTGACCCGCACGAGCAGCTTTCCGGCGCGACCTTGCAGATGTCGCATCTCCTGTTCGATCCCTTGGTCCGTTTCCGTCAGGACATGTCCATCGAGCCACGCCTCGCCAGGAGCTACGAGCAGGTCGACGAGCGCACCACGCGCTTCCACCTGCGCGAAGACGTCAAATTTCAATCTGGCCGCGTGCTTATCGCCGACGATGTGGTCTGGACCTTCAACCGGCTGAAGCAGAGCCCGGACTTCAAGGCGCTGTTCGAGCCGTTCCAGGAAGCGCGCGCTATCGACGATCGCACCGTCGAGCTCGTCACGAAGGGCCCGTATCCGCTCGTGCTCAATCTCGCCACGTATATCTTCCCGATGGATCGGGAGTTTTACACGGGCACGGATGAGCGCGGACGCCCCAAGGACACCATCGTCAAGCACGGCGCCTCCTTCGCCTCGACGCATGCGGGCGGCACCGGGCCCTTCGTCGTCACCGAGCGGGAGCAAGGCGTGCGGCTCAAACTCAAACGCTTCGGCGATTATTGGGACAAGGACTCACCGGGCAATGTCGAGGAGATCGTCTTCACGCCGATCAAGGAGCCGGCGACGCGCGTCTCGGCTCTGCTTGCCGGCGACGTCGATTTCATCGCCCCCGTACCGCCCACCGATCTTGCGCGGATCAAGAACGCCTCTTGCTGCACCCTGATCACCATGCCGAGCCCGCGCATCGTGACCTTCGAATTGAACCAAGAGCGCGTTCCGGCCTTCAAGGACCCGCGCGTGCGGCTCGCCATGGTGCATGCGGTGAACAGCGAAGGCATCGCCGAGAAAATCATGCGCGGGCTCGCGACAGCCGCGGGTCAGCTCAGCCCCCCGCATTATGCCGGTCATGATCCGGCGCTCGTGCCGCGCTACGACCTCGCCAAGGCCAAGGCGCTGATGCAAGAGGCGGGCTATGCGGACGGCTTCTCAGTGACGATGCTGGCGCCAAACAACCGCTATATCGAAGATGCGCGCGTGGCCGAGGCGGTCGCCGCCATGCTCGCCAAGATCAACGTCAAGGTCGATCTCCAGACCATGCCGAAAGCGCAATATTGGCAGCGCTTCGACGAGCGGGCTGGCGACATCATGATGATCGGCTGGCAATCCGACACGCAGGACTCGGCGAATTTCTACGAATTTCTGCTGATGACGCCGGACAAGGCCAAGGGCTACGGCCAATATAACGCCGGCAACTATTCGAACCCGGAGGTCGATCGTCTGACGCTTCATACTCAGACCATGACCGATCCCAAGGCGCGCGCCGTAACACTGCAAGAGATCGAGCGCATGCTTTATGCCGACGCGGCACTGATTCCGTTGCACTGGCAGCATTTGTCCTGGGCCGCGCGCAACAACGTCAAGATCGGCGCGGTGGCGAATGTCATCGATATGCCGTATCTCGGTGATCTAGTGATCGAGTGAGCGCGGGCGCCGTACACTGCGGCCCGGGTCTAGGGAGGAAACACCATGCTCAAGAAGATTCTCATCGGGCTTGCGGCGCTTGTGCTCATCTTCGTCGTTGTCGTCGCGCTTCAGCCTTCCGAATTCCGGGTCGAGCGGACGGCTCAGGTCTCGGCTCCTCCGGCCGCGGTGTTCGCTCAGGTCAACGATCTGCACAAATGGGATGCGTGGTCGCCATGGGCTAAGCTCGACCCTGAAGCAAAAATAGGTTTCGAGGGGCCCGAGTCCGGCGAGGGTGCCGCCATGACCTGGGCTGGCAACGACAAGGTCGGCGAAGGCAAGATGACTGTGGTCGAAAGCAAGCCCGACGAATCGGTCAAGCTCAAGGTCGATTTCGTCAAACCGTTCGAAGGCACCAGCAGTTCAGAGTTCGGCTTCAAGCCCGAGAGCGGGGGGACCGCAGTCACCTGGAGCATGGCTGGCACCAATGATAGCTTCGTTGCGAAGGCCATCTGCCTGGTGATGAACGGCAAGAAGATGATCGGCGGCGAGATGGAAAAGGGCCTGGCCCAGTTGAAATCGGTCGCCGAATCGAGCGCGTCGGCGAGCGTCAACTAGGCAAGCGCTTACGCGAAGGTCTCGGCGAGCTTACTGCGTGCACTCGCCGATATAGTCCACCTGCGTCTTTGCCACCCTGGCCATGCATTGATTGCCGTAGGTCTCGCCGTCGCAGCCGCAGACCGGCTCGTAATCCTGCTTGCAAACCTCCGCAGCCTTGACGCATTTGCCCGCGGCGTCGGCCACGTTGCACTGACCGGCTTCATGTTCGCACCAAAGCCCCGCATCGCATTGAATGCCGCCTACGCCGTCACAGGTGTCGTCCAGCGTGGCCGCAATGCCCGCGCCCGACCATGTCAACAATAATATCAATACAATCAATGTCTTAAGTAGAGGCATGACACCCTCCCAGAGGCTGAGGCGTGGCGGGGACAATAGCATACTGATAGACTTGCCCAGGACCTTTCCGCTCGCCGCGCGGGGGCATGGATGAGTTCGTCTATTGTCGGCGCAGCATCGCTTCCCAAGCCTCCAACGCGCGCCCGCGCCGTCGCCGTCATGGCGGCGATGGGCGCCTTCACCGGCCTGGTCTCGAGCCTGCCGTCCCCCCTGCCGGACCTGCGCCTCGAGGACCCCGAGATCCTCATCAATGCTCAGGGCATCCCTTTGCATGCCGGCATCGCCTTCGGCGCGGGCTTGGGGATCATGCTCTGGCGCTGGGCAAGCCGCGACTCGGGCAAATGCCTGCTTGCCATGCTGCTGACTGTGCTCGGCTGGCTCGCCGCGGTGAACACGGCAAACGACGTCATGTCCTCGGTGGTCAGCTCGGAACTGTTCGGCACGGTCGAGGGCGCCAAGGCGAGCCGCGAGTCGGTCGGCTGGATTCTGGCCGGACTGGTGGGAGGAGGCATCGGTGCCGGCCTAACCGCCTTTGGCGCGGGCATCGCCGCGCAGCCATTGCGACCTACCAAAGCCTGGGGGCTCGTCGTGGCGACGGGCACGGTGCTTGGATTGCTGCTCTATCCGGCCGCGCTGCTCGATTTCATCGCGCTGCTCTTCGTGCCGTGGCAGGCTGCGGTCTTGGCCGCAATCGCTTATGGTCTGACCCGTCGAGCAACATGAGCTGACGCGGACGGATCGATGCAAGCAATTGCCGCCGGGCTGGGCTTCCTCGGGCGCCGCCTCTTGCAGGCCGCGCTCGTGATGCTGGCAATTCTCATCATCGCTTTCGCCGTGAAGAATGCGCTCGGCGACCCCTTACGCGAGATCATGGGCGAGTCGGTGCCGGAGGCTGAGCGCGAAAAGCTGATGCACGAGCTTGGGCTCGATCAGCCTTGGCCGGTGCAGCTGGCGCGCTATCTCAGCGGGGCGATGCAAGGCGATCTCGGCACCTCCACCATCTATAAGCGGCCGACCTTCGAAGTCATCCTCGCCAAATTCCCTGCAAGTTTCGAGCTCGTGTTCGGCGCGAGCCTGATCGTACTGCTGCTGTCGGTTCCGGCCGGTATCTATTGCGCGGTGCGCCCGCGCGCACGCGGCGCGCGGCTGATCCTGAGTCTGAGCGTGCTCGGCATTTCCGTGCCCGTCTTTCTCACCGGGATTTTTCTCATCACCGTGTTCTCGGTCTGGCTCGGTTGGCTGCCAGCCTTCGGCCGGGGCGAAACCGTCGAGCTCGGCGTCTGGGAAACGGGCCTGCTCACCGCCGACGGGCTGGAACATCTGATCCTGCCCGCGCTCACGCTCTCCTCGATCATGCTGCCGTTGTTCATCAGGCTGGTACGTAGTGCCATGCTCGACGAGCTCGGCCATGATTATGTGCGCACCGCCCGCGCCAAAGGCGCCTCGCATTTGCGCGTATGGCTGGTCCATGCGCTGCGCAACGCGCTGCTTCCGCTCGTCGCCGTCGGCGGTCTCCAGGTCGGCACCCTTATCGCTTATACTCTGCTCACCGAGACGGTGTTCCAATGGCCCGGCATGGGCTTCCTCTTCCTCGAAGCGGTGACCCGCGCCGATATCCCGCTGATCACCACCTATCTGGTTTTTGTCGGCCTCATCTTCGTCGTCACCAACACCCTCGTCGATATCGTCAGCTTGATGCTCGATCCGCGCGTCAGCCTGGAAGGCGCGCGATGAGCGCGGCGGTTCTGCGGCAAGGAGCGCGCGATCTCGTTGGCTTCGCGACCGAGCGGCCCGGCGCCGCGCTGGCCGCCATCGTGCTCGGCACGATCGCGATGGCGGCACTGCTGGCCCCCTTGATCGCACCACAGGATCCGTTCGATCTCGCGAGCTTCGACCTGCTAGATGCCGGCTTGCCCCCCGCCTGGATCGAGGGCAGCGATCCACGCTTTCTGCTCGGCACCGACGCGCAGGGCCGCGATCTGTTGAGCGCGATCCTCTATGGCACGCGCATCTCGCTCGTGGTCGGCATGCTCGCCGTCGTCATCCAGGCCGTGCTCGGCATTCCCCTCGGCCTGCTCGCTGCCTATCGCGGGGGGAAGGTGGACACCATCGTCACCCGCGCCGCCGACATCCAGCTCTCGCTCTCGACCTTGATGATGGCGATCATCGCGCTTGCCCTGTTCCGCGCCGGGCTGGGCGGCGAGGCCTTGAGCCGCTACGCCGTGCTGCTGCTGGTCCTCGTCATCGGCTTGGCCGAATGGCCCTATTTCGCTCGCACCGCCCGGGCGGCGACCCAGGTCGAGACCGCCAAGGACTATGTGCGTGCCGCCCGGGCGCTCGGCGCGACCGGGTTCGGCATCATCTCCCGCCACA
Organism: Methyloceanibacter sp.; assembly: GCA_052039105.1. Lineage (GTDB taxonomy): Bacteria > Pseudomonadota > Alphaproteobacteria > Rhizobiales > Methyloligellaceae > Methyloceanibacter. Next base: position 16,222 of record JBQGDO010000096.1, on the reverse strand, counting down.
TCCTGCCCAATATTCTCTCGCCGCTCATCGTGTTGGCCACCACGCAGGTCGCGGGCGCCATCATGGCGGAGGCGGCACTGTCCTTCCTCGGCCTCGGCATGCCGGTGACCAAGCCGTCGCTCGGCACCCTGATCCGCTCCGGCTACGATTTGATGTTCGCCGGCGCTTGGTGGGTGACCGTGCTGCCGGGCCTGGTGCTGATCGCGGTGCTGATTTCGGTCAATGTGCTCGGCGACACGTTGCGGGATTTACTCGATCCGCGCCGATCGGCCCGTTGAATCAATTCGGAAGTTGGTGGAGGCTAACCCCTTGAAACCTAGGTGCTCGCCGCGCCATACGCTATAGTTGCGCGCCGGCCCTCCGGCCTATCGCCGATTTGCGTGTTTTTGCGTCCTTTTGCGTTTTCTTGCGTTCCTTTGCGGCGCTTTAAGGAGCCCCAATGCCGGCCTCAAGCCAGGTCAATCCGAGTCTGATCTTCTCTCTCCGCCGCGTCACGGAAAGTGCCGCCACCGCCGCCTTCAGCTGGATCGGCCGCGGGGATAGTCAGGACGCCGGCGTTGCTGCGCTCGACGCGATGCGCGCCGCACTTGCCGAGGTCGATATCGACGCGGTGGTGGCGATCGGCGAGGCGACCCGCGGCGAGGCGCCCCAGCCGCAGCGCGGCGAGCGGCTCGGCCGCCCCGGCTCGAGCTTCAAGGCCGACATCGCCGTCGATCCCGTGGAGGGCACGAGCTATCTCGTGCGCGGCCAGACCAATGCGCTCGCCGTGCTTGCCGTCGCCCCGCGCGGCGCCATGGTGCATTTCGGGCCCGCCTTCTACATGGAGAAATTCGTGGCGAGCGCCCCGGCGCGCGGCAAGATCGACCCGCGCTGGCCGACCGAGAAGAAACTCACCGTGCTCGCCGAGGCGCTGGGCAAGGATGTCGACGATCTCACCGTGTTCGTGCTGGAGAAGCCGCGCCACCGCGAATTGGTCGAAGCCATCATCTCCACCGGCGCGCGGGTCGCGCTCTATCCGGCCGGCGACGTCGCCGGCGCGCTGATGGCGGCGATCCCCGGCTCCGGCATCGACGCCTTGATGGGAACCGGTGGCACGCCCGAAGGCGTTATGTCGGCATGCGCGATCCGGGCGCTCGGCGGCGAATTCCTCGCGCGCCTCGACCCGCAGCTGCAGACCGAGTCGAAAGCGGTGAAGGAGGCCGGGATCGACACCTCGAAATGGTACGAGCGCGATGAGATCATCACCTCGGACAATGTGTTTTTCTGCGCCACCGGGATCACCACTGGCCTCATGCTCGAAGGCGTCGAGCGGAGCAAGACCCACTACAAGGTGCAGACCATGATGATAACGGGAGCAACCGGCGAACGGCAGATACTGACCACCTATATGCCGAGCGAGCGCATGGCGGCAATCGCCGCGCGCGACGTCGCTTGACCCCCGGTCTGGGAGGAGTGCCTGGAGTGCTAGATGGCGAAGCGCGTCGATCACCCGATCATCATCGGGATCGTGGGAGATTCCGCGTCGGGTAAGTCGACGCTGTCGGTGGGCGTCGCCCAGATTCTGGGCGCGGACCACTGCACGGTGATCTGCACCGACGACTATCATCGCTATAGCCGGGCGGAGCGCGCCGCCGCCGGCCTGTCTGCGCTCGACCCGCGCGCCAATCATATCGACATTGTCGAGCAGCATCTGCGCCTGCTGCGCGGCGGCGAGCCGATCCTGAAGCCGGTCTACGATCACGCCCACGGCACGCTTCAGCCGCCGGAATATGTCCGGCCCAAGGAGTTTGTCATCGCCGAGGGCCTGCTCGGCTACACCACGCGCGGCATGCGCGATTGCTACGACGTGAAGATCTATCTCGACCCAGAGGAGGAGCTTCGCGTGAAGTGGAAGATCCACCGCGACACCACCAAGCGCGGCTATTCGATGGCCGAGGTCATGGCGCAGATCGCGCGGCGCGAGATCGACAGCCCGAACTTCATCCATCCGCAGCGGACCTTCGCCGACATCGTCATCCGCTTCCAGCGGCCGGCCGACTCGAACGGCTCCGACACGCGGCTCGACGTCCGCCACATCTTGCGGCCGACCTTGCCGCATCCGGACTTCACGCCGCTATTCGACGGGTCGAGCAATGCCGGCTTGCATCTTGAGCTCGCCCGCGACCGGGACGGCAAGCCGGTCGACGTGCTCGAAATCAACGGCAATATTTCCGACAGCCGCGCCGAGCGGATCGAAGACCTGTTGTGGAACCTGATTCCCGAGGCGGGGCATCTGCGCGACCAGGTTGGCCGCATCGATATCGCCAACGGCGCGAAAAGCCATCCCCTGGCGCTGACCCAGCTTCTTGTGGGGTATCACGCGGTCAAGGCCGCGATGGGCGTCCGCGCGTATTAATACCCGGGAGCCCGATCCCGAAATGGTGGAAGAGATGAAATGCTAGGTGCTGAAAAGCCGCCTGGCGACTTGTGCGGGACTTTGTGAGCCTATATTGACGCTTGCATCGTCGGCGTTTTTCCAAACCTTGGTTGGAACGAGCTTGGACGGGCCGGAAAGGGCGGTTTTCCGGGGAAAGTGCCCCTATTTCCGGCGAGACCTCATTTGGGGGAGGACTGATGGCCGAAGCCCTGATGCAAAGTCAGGCGTTACCGGAGGCGACGCATAACGACATGGCGAACGCCATCCGCGCGCTTGCCATGGACGCCGTGCAGAAGGCCGATTCCGGCCATCCCGGCATGCCCATGGGCATGGCCGACGTCGCCACCGTGCTGTTCACCCGGTTTTTGAAGTTCGACCCGGCCCACCCCGATTGGCCCGACCGCGACCGCTTCGTGCTCTCGGCCGGCCATGGCTCGATGCTGCTCTATGCGCTGCTCTATCTGACCGGCTATGCGGATATGACCATCGAGGAGCTGAAGAATTTCCGCCAGCTCAACTCCCGCACGCCGGGCCACCCCGAATATGGCCATGCGCCCGGCATCGAGACCACCACCGGTCCGCTCGGGCAGGGGCTTGGCAATGCGGTCGGCATGGCGCTCGCCGAGCGCATCCTCAATGCCAGATACGGCGACGAGCTCGTCGATCATTTCACCTATTGCCTGGCCGGCGACGGTTGCCTGATGGAGGGCATCAGCCACGAGGCGATCTCGCTCGCCGGGCACCTCAAGCTCGGCAAGCTGATCGTGCTGTTCGACGACAATCAGGTCTCGATCGACGGGCCGACCAGCCTTGCCGTGTCCGACGACCAGATCGAGCGGTTCCGCGCCTCGCATTGGCATACGGCACGCGTCGACGGCCACGACAAGGAGGCGGTCGCGCTCGCCATCGAGAATGCGAAGAACGTCACCGACCGGCCCTCGCTGATCGCCTGCCGCACCGTGATCGGCTATGGCGCGCCGAAGAAAGCCGGCACTGCCGCGACGCATGGCGCGCCGCTCGGCGAAGAGGAAGTTGCCGGCGCACGCGAGAAGCTCGGCTGGCGCCATGCGCCGTTCGAGCTGCCAAAGCCGGTGCTTGCAAGCTGGCGCGCCGCGGGCTCCCGGCACAAGGGCGCGTTCGAAACTTGGGAGAAGGCGGCGAAGCGGCTCGATGGCGAAGCCCGCGCCCATCTCACCGATCCAGTCGACACCAAGGTGAAGGCCGCAATCGCCGAGGCGATCGCTTCGGTCAAGGCCGAGTTCAGCAAGGACGCCGCCAAGCTTGCAACGCGGCAATCCTCACAGAAGGTGCTGGAGAAGCTGCTGCCGGTGGTGCCGGGGCTCATCGGCGGCTCGGCCGATCTGACCGGCTCGAACGGCACGCTTACCAAGCAGAGCGTCGTCATCAAGCCCGGCCAGTTCGCCGGCAATTACATCCATTACGGCGTGCGCGAGCATGCCATGGCGACGGCGATGAACGGGCTCGCTCTGCATGGCGGCATCGTGCCTTATGGCGGCAGCTTCCTCGTGTTCACCGATTATTGCCGGCCGTCGATCCGGCTGTCGGCGCTGATGGGCCTCCGCGTCATCTATGTCATGACCCACGATTCCATCGGGCTTGGCGAGGACGGTCCCACGCACCAGCCGATCGAGCATCTGGCGGCGCTGCGCGCCATGCCCAACCTCAATGTCATGCGTCCCGCCGACTCGATCGAATGCGCCGAATGCTGGGAGCTTGCGCTCTGCGCCAAGACCACGCCTACGATCCTCGCGCTGACCCGCCAGGGCCTGCCGCTGCTCCGCACCGCGCACGCTGCCGAAAATCTCTGCGCCAAGGGCGGCTATGTGCTGCTCGAGCCGAAGGGCGGCCGCGACGTGACCCTGATCGGCACCGGTTCCGAAGTCTCGCTTGCGGTCGAAGCCGCCAAGCTGCTCGAAGGGGAGGGGCTCCGCGCCGTGGTGGTCTCGATGCCCTGCTTTGAGCTGTTCGAGCAGCAAAGCCAGGCGTATCGGAGCAAGGTCCTCGGCACGGCGCCGCGCGTGGCGGTCGAGGCGGCGGTCGAGCTCGGCTGGGAGCGCTGGATCGGGCCAGACGGCGCGTTCATCGGCATGCGCGGTTTTGGCGCTTCTGCCCCGGCGCAGCACCTATATAAGCATTTCGGCATCACGCCCGAGGCGGTCGCCGCCGCCGCGCGTGATCTCGTGGTCAAGGGTAAAAGGTAAGGAGCAATGGCTAACAAGCGCGTCGCCATCAACGGCTTTGGCCGTATCGGCAGGCTCACCTTCAGGGCGTTCCTCGAAGCTAAGCGCAAGGATCTCGACTTCGTCGCGATCAACGATCTCGGCTCGCCGGAGATGAACGCGCATCTGCTCGAATTCGACAGCGTGCACGGCCGCTTCCCCGGCAAGATCGAGGTCGCCGACCGGCATCTGAAGGCCGACGGGCAGGACGTCGTCGTGCTCGCAGAGGCGACGCCGGAGAAGCTTCCCTGGCGCGATCTCGGAATCGACATCGTCATGGAATGCACCGGCCGCTTCACCGACCGCGACGCCGCCGCGAAGCACTTGACCGCCGGCGCCAAGCGCGTGCTGGTCTCGGCCCCATGCTCCGGCGCCGACGTGACCGTGGTGTTCGGCGTCAATCACGACCAGCTCACCCAGGAGCATCACGTCGTCTCCAACGCCTCCTGCACCACCAATTGCCTGGCGCCCGTGGCGCAGGTGCTGAACGACGCCATCGGCATCGAGCACGGCTATATGACCACCATCCACGCCTATACCGGCGACCAGCGCACGGTCGACACGCTTCACAAGGATCCTTATCGCGCCCGCGCGAGCGCGGTGAATTTGATTCCGACCTCGACCGGCGCCGCCAAGGCGGTCGGCCTGGTGCTGCCCGAGCTGAAAGGCAAGCTCGACGGCGCCTCGATCCGGGTGCCAGTGCCGAATGTCAGCATGATCGACTTCACCTTCACCGCGAAGCGCCCGACCGACAAGGACGAGATCAACGCGGCAATCAAGAAGGCGGCCGCAGGCCCGCTCAAGGGCGTGCTCGGCGTCAACGACAAACCGCTGGTCTCGACCGACTTCAACCACGACCCCTTGAGCTCGATCTTCGACCTTCCCAGTACGCAGGTGGTCGACGGCACGTTCTGCCGCGTGGTCGCTTGGTACGACAATGAGTGGGGCTTCTCCAACCGCATGAGCGACACTGCTGTCGCCATGGGGCGCCTGATATGAACGAGACGGCGCCCGCAGGCGGCACGGGCGGCGTCGATCTCTCCCGCATCCGGTCGATCGACAAGGTAGACGTGCGCGGCAAGCGCGTACTGGTCCGCGTCGATTTCAACGTGCCGATCGAAGGCGGCAAGGTCGCCGATCCGACGCGCATCGCCCGCGTGCTGCCGACTATCGCCAAGCTCGCCCGCGAGGGCGCCAAGGTGATCGTGCTCTCGCATCTCGGCCGCCCCAAAGGCACGATCTCGCCCGAGACCTCGCTCAAGCCGGTGGCCGAGAAGATGAAGGAGCTGATGGGCGGAACGCAAGTCCGCTTCGTCGGCGACTGCATCGGCGAAGAGGCGCGCAACGGGCTCGCGGGCCTGCGGCCCGGCGAGGTCGCGGTGCTGCAAAATGTCCGCTTCTATCCCGGCGAGGAGAAGAACGACGCCAACTTCGCGCGCCGCCTCGCCGAGCATGGCGATCTCTATGTCGATGACGCCTTCTCCTCGGCGCATCGGGCGCATGCCTCGATCGAGGCGATCACCAAATATCTCCCGTCTTATGCCGGCCTGCTGATGATGGCCGAGATCACCGCGCTCGGCGAAGCGTTGGAGACGCCTGAGCGCCCGGTGATGGCGATTGTCGGCGGCAGCAAGGTTTCCACCAAGATCGAGGTGCTCACCAATCTCGTCTCGCGCATGGACAGCCTCGTCATCGGCGGCGCCATGGCCAACACCTTCCTGCTCGCCAAGGGCGTGGCGGTCGGGACGTCCTTCGTCGAGCCGGACTTCGTCGACACCGCCAAGGACATCATGGCGTGCGCGCAAGCCGCGGGTTGCGAGATCGTGCTGCCGGTGGATGTGGTTGTCGCCAAGGCCCTGAAGACGGGTGTCGACTGGCAGGTCTGCCCGATCGGCAAGGTCCCGGTGGACTCCATGATCCTCGATTTCGGGCCAGACAGTGTCGCGGATCTGAAACGGCGGCTCGCTTCGACCCGCACCGTGTTGTGGAACGGGCCGCTTGGCGCCGTCGAGACGGCGCCCTTTGGAGAGGCGACATTCGCCATTGCCCGCGAGGTGGCCCGCCTCACCAAGGAGGGGAAGCTCGTCAGCGTGGCGGGCGGCGGCGACACCGTGCGCGCGCTGAACGAGGTGGGCGCGGCGGAGGATTTCAGCTATGTCTCGACCGCGGGCGGGGCCTTCCTCGAATGGCTCGGCGGTGCCCAATTGCCGGGCGTCGTGGCTCTTGCCCAGAACGCCGCCCGCGCCTGAGCCGAATTCCACCGTCATGGCCGGGCTTGTCCCGGCTATCCACGCCTTAGCCAGGCATCAATAAAAACGTGGATGCCCGGCATAAAGCCGGGCATGACAATTTTGCTTAAGGGGAATGTGGTCTAAAAGGACCCGTGGAGGGCCGACAGCGCCTATGGCCAAGGACATCATCATCGCCCCGTCGATCCTTTCCGCCGACTTCGCCAAGCTCGGCGAGGAGGTGCGCGCCATAGACCGCGCCGGCGGCGACTGGATCCATGTCGACGTGATGGACGGCCATTTCGTGCCGAACATCACCATCGGGCCTGACGTGGTGAAGGCGCTCCGCCCGCACTCGAAGAAGACCTTCGATGTGCATCTGATGATCGCGCCTTGCGACCCCTTCATCGAAGCCTTCGCCAAGGCCGGCGCCGACATCATCACCGTGCATGCCGAAGCTGGGCCACATCTCGACCGCTCCTTGCAACTGGTCAAGAGCTTTGGCAAGCAGGCCGGCGTGTCGATCACGCCGTCGCCGCCGGAGACGGCGATCGACTATGTGCTCGACAAGGTCGATCTCGTGCTGGTGATGACCGTCAATCCCGGATTCGGCGGCCAGGCTTTCATTCCGTCTCAGCTCGACAAGATCAGGGCGATCCGCAAGGCGATCGGCGCGCGGCCGATCAACCTCGAGGTCGATGGCGGCATCAGCGAAAAGACTGCGCCGCTTGTGGTCGAGGCCGGCGCCAATGTGCTGGTTGCCGGCGCCGCCGTGTTCAAGGGCGGCAACTACAAAGAGAATATCGAGGCGATCAGGGCTGCGGCGTTGCGGGCCCGCGCCGCCGCTGCTTAGTGCACCATACTTGACGGTAAAGTGATGCCCAGGGCCTTGCGGTGCGGTTAGATTTCACCTTCATCGTCATTGCCGGGCTTGTCCCGGGAATCCAATAGGGCATCGGTTGCATGGACGTTACCTTTATCGGCGCAATGATCGCGGGGCTGTTGAGCTTCCTGAGCCCCTGCGTGCTGCCGCTCGTACCGCCTTATCTCTGCTTCCTCGGCGGCACCACTTTCGACCAGCTCACCGGCGAGGACGAGACGCCGTCCCATGTCTACAAGACGGTGGTGCTGTCTGCCATCGCCTTCGTGCTCGGCTTCACCACGGTGTTCGTCACGCTCGGCGCCACGGCCACCGCCGCCGGTCAGCTGCTTCTCGCCAATCTACCAATCTTGAGCAAGATCGCCGGCGTGATCATCATCATCGCCGGGCTGCACTTTCTCGGCGTGATCCATCTGCCCTTCCTGCATCGCGAGGCGCGCTACCACGCCGATGCGCGGCCGGCAGGCCTGATCGGCGCCTATGTCATCGGCCTTGCCTTCGCCTTCGGCTGGACGCCCTGCATCGGGCCGGTGCTCGCCGCGATCCTGGCCGTGGCCGCGGGCGAGGACTCGGTGTCGAAAGGCGTGAGCCTGCTGTTCGTTTATTCGCTCGGGCTCGGCATTCCCTTCATCGCCGCGGCCGTCGCCATCAAGCCCTTCATGAAAACCATGCAGCGCTTCAAGCAGCATCTCGGCCTGGTCGAAAAGCTGCTCGGCGCGTTCCTGGTGCTTACCGGAATTCTCTTCCTCACCGATTCCATGACCCTGATCGCCGCCTGGATCCTGGAAATGTTTCCGGGGCTCGCCAAGATCGGCTGACGGCACTCGCCTTTTCCCACACCCCCCGCTATTTGAGGCGGAATGACTCCTATCGCTCTCACCATTGCCGGCTCGGATTCCTCGGGCGGGGCCGGCATCCAGGCCGACCTCAAGACCTTCGCCGCGCTCGGCGTCTATGGCGCGAGTGCCATCACCGCGCTCACGGCGCAGAACACGCAAGGCGTCGACGCCGTGCTCGTCGTGCCGCCGGATTTCGTGGCGCGGCAGATCAGGGTCGTGGCGCGCGATCTCGATCTGCGTGCGGTGAAGATCGGCATGCTGGCGACGGCTGAGATCATCGAAGCGGTTGCCGAGCAGTTGAAGGCGCTCGAGGGCATTCCCGTCGTGCTCGATCCGGTGATGGTGGCGGCGTCGGGTGATGTGCTGCTCGACGAGGACGCCATCGAAACGCTCCGCACCGTGCTTCTGCCACGCGCCACCCTGATCACGCCGAATCTGCCGGAGGCCGCCAAGCTGCTGGACCAGGACGAAGCCAAGGATGAGAGCGCAATGCGCGCCCAGGCCGAAGCGCTAAGGGCCCTTGGCGCTCAGGCCGTGCTCATCAAAGGTGGTCATGCGGACGGCCCCGAGGCGGTCGACATCCTGGTCGACGGAGAAGGAGAGTTGCGGCTGACCGCGCCCCGCGTTGCGACCGAGAACACCCACGGCACAGGCTGCACCTTGTCATCGGCGGTTGCCGCAGAGCTCGCGAAGGGTGCCTCACTGCGCGAGGCGGTGACACGCGCCAAGGTCTATGTCACCGCGGCGCTCGAGCGCGCCAACGAACTCCAGATCGGCAACGGCAGGGGCCCCGTCCACCATTTCCATGCATGCTGGAAGCGCTAGCTCTCCGCCGCCACTTTCCAGCGCTGCTCGCCGAGGCCCGAAACGGTGGCGCGGATCTCGTCTCCCGGCTTGATGAACACGCGCGGATTGCGCGCCATGCCGACGCCGGGCGGCGTGCCGGTGGTGATGACATCGCCGGGCATCAAGGTCATGAACTTGCTGATATAGGCGACGAGCTGCGCCACCGAGAAGATCATCGTCGAGGTGTTGCCGGTCTGCATGCGCTGACCGTTGAGGTCGAGCGCAAGATCGAGATCTTGCGGGTCGGGGACTTCATCCTTGGTGACGAGCCACGGCCCGAGGGGGCCGAACGTGTCGTAGCTCTTGGCCTTGATCCATTCGCCTGCGCCGCCTTTTTGCAGGCTGCGCTCGGAGACGTCGTTGCAGATGCAATAGCCCGCGACATGATCGAGCGCATCGGCTTCGGTCACCTGCTTCGTCCGTTCGCCGATCACCACCGCAAGCTCGACCTCGTAGTCCATGCGCTGGAAGTCCTTCGGCGCCAGCACCGGATCGTAGGGACCGGAGACGCAGGAGCTTGCCTTGGCGAACACGATCGGCACTTCGGGGATCGGCATGCCGGTCTCCTCGGCATGGTCGCGATAGTTCAGCCCGATGCCGAGAAATTTCGGCACGATCCCGACCGGCGCGCCGATTCGCGGATTGCCTTCGACCAGAGGCAGCTTCGCGGGATCAAGTGCGTTCAAACGATTCAGGCTTTCGCGGCCGAGCGTGGCGCCGGCGAGATCGCCGATACTGTCTGACAGATCGCGGATTTTTCCGTCGTGCAGAAGCCCCGGCTTCTCCTGTCCGATCGCGCCAAAGCGCAGAAGCTTCATGACTTCTTCCCCGTTTTGAGAGTTGCCGCATGATGCACACCAGCCGGAGCGGCGCAACTGGCCGCGCGCGTGCAACGCGGGAAACAGCAAACCGGCCAAGGCCTTGGCGTTTCGATTCGGCCTCGGCACAGCCGCAAAAAGCACCCGTTGCCGAACTGCAACAAGCCGCCGGAAAGTTTGCCGCTGGATGCGGCGATCTGCTCCGCCGGCGGACGGTTCTGCCGGCAGGACAAGCCACCCCAGGCCATGACATAACGCATTGAGTCCGCTGGTAAATTCCGCGAGCCCCGGTCCCGCCTTGGCATTTGCGCCACAGTGCGACAGCGTTTTTCGCCGCCCCCCTTGCCTAATGTTGAAGCTTCCCCCGGCGCTGGTTAGCCTCCTTGTCACAAAGCGGGGGACGGGGCTGGGGGGCCTTAGTTTCCTAATCGCGCGGAAGACTTCAGAGGGACCTGTAGCACTCCGAAAAAACCTAGGCTCAGGAACATGATGGGGGGGCGAGCCGAAGCCCGCTGTTAAGGCCATGCCTTTGGCGCTCGGCTCGTTTCGCAGGGAAGACCGGCCCGGCGCTGTCCGGGCCGGTTCTTTTTGTTTGCAGCCCTCCGGCGCGCCTTTGCAGGCGTTCGGCATCTCATTCGACGCCTTCAATTCGCCAAGCGACAGCATCAAATCGCCTCCCGAGCCATTCAGCATCCGAGCCGCGCCAAGGTCGCATCGATGCCGGCGAGATAGCCCGCTCCGAACAGCCTGACATGTACCAAGCGGGGATAGAGATTGTAGATCTCGCGCCGCTCCGCGAAGAAGCCTGGCTCGAGCGGTAGCCGCTCCTGATAGGCGGCGAAGAAGCTCTCCCCGAACGTGCCGAACAGAGTGGCGAAGGCGAGCTCGATCTCGGGATGGCCGAAATAGATCGCCGGATCGACGAACGCCGCGACCTTGCCGCCGCAGGTGAGCACATTGCCGGTCCAGAGATCGCCATGCAGCAGCGCCGGATGCGCGGGCTCTAAGAGATGCTCATCGATGCGCGCGGCGAAGCGCTCGATGCGCGCGAGCAGCGCCGAGGGCAGGGCGCCTTCGTCATGCGCCGCGCGCGCCATGTAAAGCAGGCGATGGTCGCGGAAGAACGGCACCCAGCGCGCGGCTTCAGGATTGGGCTGCGCCAGCGGCCCGATCAGAGTGTCGCGCGCATAGCCGAAGCGCCGGCGCGGCACCGCATGCAAGCTCGCGATCAATGCGCCGGCATGACGCTCGACCTTCGCGTCGATGCCGCCGCCGTCGCTCGCGATGAAATCCATCGCCAGCAGATCGTCACCGGAATAGTGCACGCGCGGCACCGGCAGCTCCGAAAGGCGCGCGAGCTCGCCGAGCATGAAACCTTCGAGCGCAAGATTGCCGGCGCGCGCGGAGCCGGGCGCCGCCGCCTTCACCGCGAGATGCCGGCGATCGGCGAGCCGCACCGCGGCGCCGTCGAGCCCGAAGCCGACCGCGAGCGGCGCCATCTCGACGACGCGCGCGCCAAGCGCCGCCTCGATGCGCTCTTTCAGAGCTGGGGTCATGGATGGAGTGTAGCGAACGGCAAGATCAACTTCGCCTCCCCCCTTGCGGGGGAGGCCGACGCCGCAGGCGTCGGGAGGGGGTAAGCCGCAAAGTTGGAGCTTGCCGTTCACCCCCCTCCCGGAGCGCCGTTGCATCGCTGATGCGATGCGGCGCTCCGCCCTCTCCCACAAGGGGAGAGGGGGAAGGGCGGCCGCGCGGGGCTACCAGTTGCAGTCATAGCCGAAACATTCATAGGAGCCGGGGCCGACGCCGAAATGCCCGCGCGGCTGCCAATGATAGAGCTTCGGGTCGAGGCGCCAGAAGAGACCCTTGCGGCGCGGCTGGCGCACGGCCTTGGCGGACGCCTGCTGCCGCTCGCGCCAGGACTTTGCTTCGGCCGACGGCGGCGCGGCCGATGCGACCAACAGCAGCGCCAGCGCGCCGGACGCCGCCAGCGCCGCCGCCAGGACAGTGGTCTTGGTGTTCACCGCCGCCTCCTTGGTTGCCCGGCCATCTATGCTTTTTTGTGAAGCGGGTCCATTCCTCCGTCACCCCGGCGCAAGCCGGGCTCCAGGGCCGCGCATGCCGAGTCTGCCGCCCCTGGATTCCGGCTTACGCCGGAATGACGGGATGGTAGCATAGAAGCGCGAATCTCACCCCCGATTGCGCTTCCGCCACATGACCAACAAACTCTATTACGGCGACAATCTCCGCATCTTGCGCGATCACATCGCCAGCGAGAGCGTGGACCTGGTCTATCTCGATCCGCCGTTCAATTCCAACGCCACCTATAACGTGCTGTTCCGCTCGCCGGCCGGCGAGCAGAGCCAGGCGCAGATCGAGGCCTTCGAAGACACCTGGCACTGGAACGAGGCGGCCGAGCATGCCTTCGACGATGTGGTGAAGTCGGGTAACTCCGACGCCGCCGAGATGCTGCGCGCCTTGCGCTCGTTCCTGGGCGAGAACGACATGATGGCCTATCTCGCCATGATGGCGGTGCGCCTGTTGGAGCTACACCGCGTGCTGAAGCCGGCCGGCTCCCTCTATCTCCACTGCGACCCAACCGCGAGCCATTATCTGAAGGTGCTACTGCATGGCGTCTTTGGACCGACCAAATTCCGGAACGAAATCGTTTGGAAGCGAACACATTCTCATGGCGATCCACATCGGAAGTTCGGTGCCATCACGGATACGCTGCTGTTTTACACTAAGTCCGACGAATATATCCTGAATCCCCAGTACCGAGAGTTCGCGCCGGACTACATTGAAAGGACTTTTACAGGAAACGATGCCGACGGTAGGCGGTGGCAATCTGTTACCCTGCGTAGCCCTCACCCGCGCCCTAACCTTACCTACCCTTACATTGCGAGCAATGACATTACCTATCAGCCTCATGTGAATGGCTGGTCGTGTGACATTGAACGAATGAAAAAATATGATCGAGAAAACAGGCTTCACTTTCCGTCGAGTCCGACTGGCGCGCTCAGACTGAAGATGTATCTGGATGAATCTCCAGGCGTGAAGGTTCCTCCAAATCCTCACCATCGAGGATGTGTTCAAGGGCGCCCGCCCGCACATGCCCTGGATCGACCCGTCGGTGTTCAAGAAGGCCAAGCGCGAGCAGACGACCAAGCAGAACGAACTGGATTTGTGAGTCGTTTCAAATGCCGGGCCTCGACTTCAAACGTTTTGAACCCCCGTCTGATCCGATATTCCAATATCTGCTTGAACAGGCGTGGTGGGGGTCCGTGCTCGTCTATGCGGCCGAAGTGTCGCTCAAATCGGTACGGCGCTTCGACTCGAACTGGAGGCGTGAGCGCCTGCCAGACGGAATCCCTGCGATGAAAGAGGTGATGCGGACAATCGGTGAGGGGCACCTGTCGCGACCGTGGGTCTGCCCGAAGGCCGACCATTTTGTGCTGTCGGACGATTACTTCACGCTGGCCTGTCTTGAATTGCTCAAAGAGGAATCCATGCTCGTGTGGCATCTTGGCGTCCCCGCGGAGGGATTGCCTGCTCACGGTCCTCTTGCGAACGACAAAGTTCGTCAGCTGATTAGTGCCGACCCCGACACGGCGAAGCTTTGAATTCGAAGAGGTGGAACCGAATTTCTGCGTTCGATAATCGTGGATGGCCGGGCCAAGCCCGGCCATGACAGGCTTAGAGATATTTGGATAAGCGGGGCTGCGTGCTCGCACGGGCCGCGGCTTTGGCGCATCATTCGGGGATGCCACGCCCGACCCAGCCAGACCTGTTTGGAGATGACGGGCAAGCCGATCTGTTCGGCGAGGCTGAGGTGCCCGCATACCGCCCGGACCTCGACAAGGTGCGGGCGCGGCTCAACAAACTTCTGGCCGAGGCGCGCGTGGCGGAGTCCTTGCCTTCGAGCCGCGCTTTGCTCCTTCGCACCATCTTCCCGCATATGACCTCGTGGTTGCCCGAGGAAGAGGGCGCGCAGCTCAGGCTCGAATTCGACAAGGAGATGGAGCGGCTCAAGGCCGCTGACTCTACCCCTCCCCCTGAAAGGGGGAGGCCGGGGTCGCTAGCCGCTTCGCGGCTTAGCGAGCCGGGAGGGGGTCAACATCACGGCAACCAAGAGACCCCACCCCCACCGGTCGCGCTATCGCACTGTCACCCCGCGCGGCCCTGCCTCAACTGAGCGCGCCCGCCTCCCCCTTTCAGGGGGAGGGAACGTTGCAAAGGACCGCCCCCCTAATACCCCGGCGGCGGGGGCTGGCCGCTCTGGTAGAGCCGGCGCAATTCTCTGCGGCTCAGGCGGCGGGGCGTGCCGATCGCGTAGGGATCGAATTGTTTATCCGGCTTGGCCTGCGGCTTGGACGCTGCCTTCTGCTTCGCCGTTGGCTTCGGCTTGATCGACTCGGACCGCGCAACAGTCTTGCTGCTCGGCGGCTTCTTCAGCGCGGTCTTGACCGGCTTGTTGGCCGGCTTGCTCTGCTGCTTGCGCGACGCCGTGCGCGCCTTCGCCTCCTCCTTGGGGAGATCGCCGGCGAGGACGATCTCGGTGTGCTCGAGGCCGGTCTGCTTGACCAGCGCGAACAGAGTGCGGGCGTTTTCGGGCGCAAGCCGCACGCAGCCATGCGATGCGGGCCTCCCAAGCTTGCGCGTCTCCTCGGTGCCGTGAATGGCGTGGCCTTTCCGGGTGAAGAAGATCGCGTGCGGCATCGGCGCATCGTCCCATTGCCTGGAGTACCAGATCTCGTTCATGGAACGCGCCGTGTAGCTTCCGATCGGCGTGTCGTAACCGCGCGTGCCGGTCGAGACCTGCCAGACATATCGCTCGACGCCATCGACAAAGACCGCCATTTGCTGCGCCGTCTTGTCGATGGCGACGACGATCCTTGCCCGGAACGCCCGTCCGCTGGTGTGCGCGCTGGAGCCGGTCTGCGGCGCTTGGCCGGTCGTGCCCCATGCGGCGATGGCCGCATCGCCTGGCGCGTCGGACGGAGGCGCGGCCTCCGCGGCGGCCGCGAGCATGAGCATCGCCGTGCAACGGGCGATCGCGAGCAGCCGAACGGAAGTCCGCGCTCGCACCGAGCGTGAGAGGAGCCGCACCACACTCTCCCTCGAGAGAGGTCCGCCAAGCCAGCAACCCAACTCAGATGAGAAGCTTAAAGCCGAATCGGCTCGGCGCGGTCACGCTTCCGGCGCGCACGTCGGTTTTCTCGGCGGCCGTGGCGTGCGCGCCACAGCAAGGTTAAGAAACGATGCGAAGCGCGGGGCTCAATGTCACATGGCTGATACAAAATCACTTTAACTCCGCCTCATCGTGTTGAAGCATGCGGGGAGCGAAGACGACGTGCTGCATGAGCCAGGGGTGAGGCGTTACCGCGCATTGTTCATCTCGGACATCCATCTCGGCACCAAGGCCTGCCAGGCCGAAGCCTTCCTCGATTTCCTCCGCTGCCACGAAGCCTCCCGCATCTATCTGATCGGCGACATCGTCGATTTCTGGCGCATCAAGCGCGGCATCTATTGGCCGCAGGCGCATAACGACGTGCTGCAGAAGCTGCTGCGCAAGGTGCGCAAAGGCTGCGACCTGGTCTATGTCCCCGGCAATCACGACGAGGCGATGCGCGATTATTGCGGCTCGCAGTTCGGCGGCGTCGCCTTCGCGCGCAATTGCGTGCATGTCGGCGCCGACGGGCGGCGCTATCTGATCATTCATGGCGATGAGTTCGACGTGGTGGTGCGCTATGCGCGCTGGCTCGCTCTGTTCGGCGACTGGAGCTACATGGTGGCACTCTGGGCCAACACGCATTTCAACCGGGTCCGCCGCTTGCTCGGCCTGCCTTATTGGTCGCTTTCGGCCTATCTCAAGCAGCGGGTCAAGCGCGCGGTGAACTATATCGGCGAGTTCGAGACGGCGCTGGCGCAAGAGGCGCGGCGCCACGGCGCGCA
>JBQGDO010000095.1:0-11842 GCA_052039105.1 Methyloceanibacter sp. | reverse complement strand
AAGGTTGCCGCTGTTGTCGATATGAAGGGAGCTGTTGTCGCCAGACGTCGTCGCGTTAATGCCTATGGCGTAGCCGCTTGTGCTGGTGACGACGAAGTCGCCGCTGTTCCAGATGTCGATGGGGCTGCCGACGCCGCTGGTGGTAACACTAATGCCGCGAGCATCAGCGCCGTCGCCAGTGGTGGTGAGCGCGACATCGCCGCTGTTCTCGATACCGATTGGGCTGGTGGCGCCCGACGTGAGCGCGGCAATGCCGGCGGCATCAGCGCCGTCGCCAGCGGTGACGATCTCCATATCGCCGCTGTTCTCGATGCCGATTGCGCTGGTGGCGCCAGCCGTGATCGCGGCAATGCCGAAGGCATCAGCGAATTCGCCAGCGGTGACGAGCGTGATATCGCCGCTGTTCTCGATGCCGATTGTGCTGCCGTCCGTGCGAGCGTAAATGCCAGCGGCATCAGCCAAGTCGCCAGTGGTGACGATCTCCATATCGCCGCTGTTCTCGATGCCGATTGTGCTGCTGATGCCCTGCGTGAGCGCGTAAATGCCGGCGGCCGCAGAGCCCTCGCCAGCGGTGACGAGCGCGATATCGCCGTGATTCTCGACGCCGATTGGGCTGGTGATCCCAGTCGTGCGCGCGTAAATGCCGGCGGTATCAGCGTCGGCGCCATCGGTGACGGTCTCGATATCGCCGCTGTTCTCGATGCCGATTGTGCTGGTGGCGCCAGTCGTATACGCGAAAATGCCGAAGGCATCAGAGCTGTCGCCATTGGTGACGAGCTCGATATTGCCGCTGTTCTCGAGGCCGATGGAGTTGGTGGCGCCAATCGCGCGCGCGCGAATGCCGAAGGCATCAGCGCCGGCGCCATTGGTGACGATCGCGATATCGCCGCTGTTGTCGATGCCGATTGTGCTGGTGGCGCCAGCCGTGAGCGCGAAAATGCCGAAGGCCTCAGCCAAGTCGCTATTGGTGACGAGCTCGATATCGCCGCTGTTCCAGATGCCGATTGTGCTGCTGATGCCCTGCGTGAGCGCGTAGATGCCGTAGGCATCAGCGTTGGCGCCAGTGGTGACGATCTCGATATCGCCGCTGTTCACGATGCCGATTGTGCTGGTGATGCCCTGCGTGCGCGCGTAAATGCCGAAGGCATTAGCGCCGGCGCCAGTGGTGCTGGCCACGAGGTCGCCGCTGTTCACGATCTCGATTGGGCTGTTATTGCCGCTGGTCAAGGCGTAGATGGCGTTGGCCTCGCCCGCGACATTCGATGCGGTCAGAACGCCGCTGTTGTTGAGGTAGATGTATTCGTTGACGCCGTTGGTGGAGAGGTGAATCGTGTCGCCGGCGTTGTTGTAACGGTCAAAGACATTGACGCAGACAATGTCGTCAGCCGGGTTGTTGATCGCGATGGGACCAGGCGGAGGAAAGGTCCCGGGCGGACAATTTACAGCGGCATGAACTGGCGCAGGTGCGAGCAAGGTGCCGAGGAGCAACGTCGAGGCGAGCGCCGTGCCGAGCAGCAGCGATTTGCGGGCGGCGCTTCTCAATTTTGGCCGATGAACCTTGGATTGCTTGCGGGGGCGCGCGAGCTTGGCGCGCCTCAAGGTTCGCGCGGACCATGCGACCCCGACGATACGAGCGTCCCATCGAGCAGCCCCCAAACGATGACAGCCGGGCGCGCGCCAGTGCGGCATCCGTCAGCCTACCGATAGTTTCAAGCGAATCGGGCGCCGGGGACTAGTGCAACCGGGCAACAGTGCCCAGAAATTCCATGTCACAAGAGTTGAATTTCGTCACTTAGGGTTGCCTGCAGCCTGAAACCGCAAGCTTCGCGGCATGCTTGCATGCATGCTAATCGCGCGCTTTGACGTAGGACCCGGGTGCGTCTTCCAGCGCCCAGAGCGGGCCGTTCGAGGGATTGCGGGCAGGGACCTTGGGCCCTGAATATTGCGCAAGCCATTTCGCCCAGTCGGGCCACCACGAGCCTTTGGTCTCGCGCGCCGTGCGTTGCCACTCTTCGAGCGAGCCCGTCTTACCGTCCGACCAGAACTGATATTTCTTTTTCTCCGGCGGATTGACCACGCCGGCGATGTGCCCGGACCCCGCCATGACATGGCGCACGGGGCCGCCGAACAACGCGCTGCCACGGAACACCGACGCCGCGGGCGCGATGTGGTCCTCCCGGGTGAACAGCTCGTAGATCGGCATTGTCACCTTGCCGAGATCGAGCCGCACCCCGCCGAGCTGCATCTCGCCTTTGGCGAGCCGGTTCAGATGATAGAACTCGCGCAGATAGAAGGCGTGATTTGCCGCCGGTAGGTGCGTCGAGTCCGCGTTCCAGAACAGCAGGTCGAAGGGGAACGGCTTCTTGCCCAGCAGGTAGTTGTTGACGACGTAAGGCCAGATCAGGTCGCGCGGCCGGAGCATGTTGAACACCGCCGACATGCGCGAGCCGTCGAGATAGCCGTGCTCGGCCATCATCTCCTCCAGCGCCTTGAGTTGCGTGTCGTCGATGAACACGAGAAGGTCGCCCGCCTGGCTGAAATCGACCTGCGCGGCAAGGAAAGTCGCCGATTCGATGCGGTGATCGCCCTTGGCCGCCATATAGGCGAGCGTGCAGGCGAGCAAAGTGCCGCCGACGCAATAGCCCACAGTGTTGATCTTCGGCTGACCGGTCTGCCGGATGACGGCGTCGACCGCGGCGAGAATCCCTTCGCGCATGTAATCCTCGAAGGTCTTCTGCGCGAGGCGCGCATCCGGGTTGACCCAGGAGATCAGGAACACGGTGAAGCCCTGCTCCACCGCCCACTTGACGAAGGACTTCTCCGGTGTGAGATCGAGAATGTAATATTTGTTGATCCACGGCGGCACGATCAAAAGCGGCCGCTCATACACCTCCTCCGTCGCCGGCGCATACTGGATGAGCTGGATCAGGTCGTTCTGAAAAATAACCTTGCCCGGAGTCACGGCAAGATTGCGCCCGACCGCGAATGCGGAGAGGTCGGTCTGGCTGATGCGCAAGAGATCCTTCGATTGCTCCAAATCCTGGACGAAATGCGCCATGCCCTGCACCAGATTCTCCGCGTTGGTGGCGAGCGTGGTGCGGATCACCTCGGGATTGGTCAGCGCGAAGTTCGAAGGCGATAGCGCCGCCAACATCTGGTTGAGATAGAACAGCGCCTTTTGCCGGGTCTTCTCGTCGACGCCTTCGGTCTTGCGGGTCAGATCTTCGGCCCAGCGCGAAGTGATGAGATAGGCCTGTTTCCAGAAATCGAAATAGTGTCCCTCGGACCAGTCTGGGTCCTTGAAGCGATTGTCGCCGGGTTCCGGTTCGACCACTGGCTCGACTTTCTCGCCAAGGAAACGGCGCATCGAGCGGCCCCACAGATCTGCATAGCTTCTCAGAAGGTCCCCTTGCGCCGCGACCAGCTTGCCCGGCTCGGCAACCCAATGCCGCGCTATCTCGCCGAGCGACTTGGCCGCCTCGCCGACTTCCGATGCCATGCTGTAGGGCCCTTGCCCGTTCGCGCTCGACCGCTCAGCCAGCGTGGTGAATGCTTTCGCCCCCTGATCGAAGAGGCGGACCATGTTCTTGGCCAAGGCTTCGACTTGATTGGCGTGCGTCGGCTCTGCCTCGTTCTCATCGAGGCTCTTGGTTTTCTCCTGCATCTTAGGTCCTTGTTTTAACCCCCATTTCACCTTGCTGGCGCCACCATGCAAGCGGAGCATCTGGTTCGTCCGCTGCTTCCGCGCAAGGGTTCATTGTGCTATGCAATATAGCAAGTAGGGGACAGTTGCCAATCGTCACGGGGGAAGCAGCCAACTTTGGCGCTTCGATTATGCCGAGTACGCTGTTCAAGGTCTCTCTACGTCTCCTCGCCGTCGCCATTCCGCTCTGGCTTTCAGCCTGCGCCGACACGATGCGCTCGGAGGAGACGACTTCCAACGCGACCTTGCAGCGCCATTATGAGCGAACCCTTTCCAAGTCGGAGCAGGAGGCCGTGATCAGCGACATGCAGAGCGCCACGGCCAAGGCGAAACCCGAGAACACCGCGCAATAGGCGGGGTTTCAGGCCTAAATCGGCCCCAAAGCAGGTCTATGCAACGATTCAGCCAGCCGGGAGCGTCTTGCTCCTAAAGGCTGTTCTATGGTTCAAGTGAGTCCCCCAAGGGGGACATCGGGGTGGGGACCCCTCGCGTCCGTGACCAACGAGTTCCATAGAATCAAGCGGCTACCGCCTTACGTATTCGAGCAAGTCAACCGGCTCAAGGCGGAAGCGCGCGCGCGCGGCGAGGACATCATTGATTTCGGCATGGGCAACCCGGACATGCCGACGCCGCCACATATCGTCGCCAAGCTGGTCGAGACCGTGCGCGATCCCCGCACCAACCGCTATTCGTCCTCGCGCGGCATTCACGGTTTGCGCAGGGCGCAGGCCGCTTATTACGCGCGCCGCTTCGGGGTGAAGCTCAACCCCGACACGCAAATCATCGCCACGCTCGGCTCCAAGGAAGGATTCGCCAATGTCGCCCAGGCGATCACCGCGCCAGGCGATGTGATCCTGGTGCCGAATCCGACTTATCCCATTCACGAGTTCGGCTTCATCATGTCCGGCGGCGTGATCCGGCATCTGCCGGCGCGCACCGACTCGCAATTCATGGCCTCGCTCGACAAGGCGGTGCGCCACTCGGTGCCGAAGCCGTCGGCGCTCGTGCTCAACTATCCTGCCAATCCCACCGCGGTAGTCGCCGATCTCGACTTCTACAGAGAAATCGTCGCCTTCGCCAAGAAGCACGAACTGATCGTGCTCTCCGACCTGGCTTACGCCGAGATCTATTTCGAGAGCACGCCGCCGCCGTCGATTCTGCAGGTTCCGGGCGCGGTCGATCTTGCCGTCGAGTTCACCACCTTGTCCAAGACCTACGCCATGCCCGGCTGGCGCGTCGGCTTTGCCGTCGGCAATGAGCGCCTGATCCACGCGCTCTCACGCGTGAAGTCCTATCTCGATTACGGCGCCTATACGCCGATCCAGGTGGCCGCCGCCGCCGCCCTCAACGGCCCGCAGGACTGCATCGACGAGATCCGCGGCATCTATAAGCGCCGCCGCGACTGCCTGGTCGACGCGCTCACGCGCGCCGGCTGGCCGATCCCGTCGCCGCCAGCCACCATGTTTGCGTGGGCGCCGATCCCGGAGATGTTCGCCCATCTCGGCAGTCTTGAATTCTCAAAGCTGCTCCTGGAGAAGGCGGCGGTCGCGGTCTCGCCTGGCGTCGGCTTCGGCGAATATGGCGAAGGCTATGTGCGCATCGCGCTGGTCGAGAACGAGCAGCGCATCCGCCAGGCCGCGCGCAGCATCCGCCGCTTCCTCGCCGACTCCGCCAAGACCATGCACAACGTGATTCCTATTGCCTCCAAGGCAAATCGGTCGTTCTGATCCCCTCCATGGCTGATGCATTGAAAATCGGACTGGCCGGGGTCGGCACCGTTGGCGGCGGCCTGCTCCAGCTCTTGGCGGCTCACGGGCAACAGATCGCCGCCCGCGCCGGGCGCCCGATCAAGGTCGTCGCCCTGTCAACGCTCGAGGATCGTCGCAACAAGGCCATCGACATCTCGAAGTTCCGGCGTGTCCAGGATCCGGTGGCGCTGGCGGCCGACCCTGAGATCGACGTCTTTGTCGAGCTGATGGGCGGCGAGGGCGGCGTCGCCAAAGCCTCCGTCGAGGCGGCACTGCGTGCCGGCAAGCATGTTGTCACCGCCAACAAGGCGATGCTTGCGCATCACGGCGCGGCACTTGCCACGCTCGCCGAGAAGCACGGTGTGGCGCTCAACTTCGAAGCGGCCGTCGCCGGCGGCATCCCCGTGGTCAAGGCGGTGCGGGAAAGCCTCCAGGGCAATGACATCTCGCGCGTCTACGGCATCCTCAACGGCACCTGCAACTACATCCTCACCCAGATGGAGAAAGAGGGGACGAGCTTTGCCGAAGTGCTGAAAGAGGCGCAAGCGCAAGGCTACGCCGAGGCGGACCCGACATTCGACATCGGCGGTTTCGATACCGCGCACAAGCTCGCCTTGCTCACCAGCCTCGCCTTCGGCACGCGCACTGATTTTGACTCTGTCTATATCGAAGGCATCGAGCAGATCACGCCCGCCGATATCGAGGCGGCCGGCGATCTCGGCTATCGCATCAAGCTGCTCGGCGTGGCGCTCCGCACCGATAGCGGCATCGAGCAGCGCGTGCATCCCACCATGGTGCCGAAGCACACCGCTATCGCCGAGGTTGACGGCGTGCTGAATTGCGTGGCGATCGACGGCGATTTCGTCGGCGAAGTCGTCTTGGTCGGGCGCGGCGCCGGTGGCGCCGCCACTGCCTCGGCGGTGACGAGCGACCTCATCGACATCGCCCGCGGGCAGATCCTGCCGCCCTTCGGCACTAAGGCGACGAGCCTCGCACCCTACAAGAAGGCGCAGATGCGCGCGCATGAGGGCGGTTATTACATCCGCCTCTCGGTCTATGACCGGACCGGCGCCTTCGCCGCCATCGCCGGGCGTATGGCCGATCAAGGCATCTCCATCGAGAGCATTGTGCAGCGCAGGGGGCCAGCCGAGCTGCCCGGCGTCAACCAGCGCAACAAGGGCACAGCCGCCTTCGTTGTCATGATCACGCACCAGACCACCGAGGAGGCGATCCGCAAGGCGCTCGCGGACATTGAGCGCGACGGCCATGTCGATCAGAAGCCGCAGATGATCCGGATCGAAAAACTGTGATACTCGTTGTGTAACTCCTACGGGCGGCAGGCAATGACCGCCCGAGGGTAGGGAGGAGCGTAACGTGTTGAAGGCTCAGGCCAAGTCCGAGCTCGACCGCGCCTTGGCGCTCGACATCGTTCGCGTCACCGAGGCGACCGCGGTGGCCGCCGCGTTGTGGCGCGGCCGTGGCAACGAGGCGGCAGCCGACGAGGCGGCCGCCACGGCCATGTATCGCGAGCTGGCGCGCCTCCCCATCGACGGCGTGGTCGTGGTCGGCGAGGGCGAAGAGAACGAGACGCCCCTGCTCTATATCGGCGAGACGGTTGGTGCTGGCGGGGCTGACGCGACCAAGCTCGATCTCGCCGTCGACCCGGTCGAGGGCTCAACGCTCTGCGCCAAGGCGCTGCCCAACGCTCTTTCGGTTCTCGCCATCGCCGAACGCGGCAGTCTGCTCAAGGTGCCGAGCATCTATATGGAGAAAATCGCCATCGGCCCAGGCTTCCCCGAAGGTCTGGTCGACCTCGACGCCTCGCCCGCCGACAACCTCAAGGCGCTGGGGCAAGCCAAGGGCGTGCCGATCGGCGAGATCACCGTCTGCATTCTCGACCGCCCGCGCCACGCCAAGCTAATCGAGGAGGTGCGCGATGCCGGCGCCAAGCTGCGCTTGATCAGCGACGGCGATATCGCCGGCGTCATCCACGTGACGGAACCGCTCGAGACCGGCATCGACATCTATATGGGTATCGGCGGCGCGCCGGAGGGCGTGCTCGCCGCCGCCGCGCTTGCCTGCATCGGCGGGCAGATGCAGGGTCGGCTAGTCGCCACCAACGAACAGCAGCGCGCCCGGGCCCGCGCTGCCGGCATCCACGATATCGGCCGCAAATATCACATGCGCGACATGGTGACGGGCGATCTCTCCTTCGCCGCGACCGGCATCACCGACGGCAGCCTGCTCGAGGGCGTGCGCTTCGTGCGCGAGGCGGTGTTCACCCACACTCTGGTGATGCGCGCCTCGACGCGCACTGTGCGTTGGATCAAGACCGAGCACCCCGATATCGGCAAGTTCGACTGAGGCCACAACCGGCCGCCGCGAATCAGATACCGTTACCTGAGGTAGCGGTAACCAGCGGCGATTCAGGTGAACGTAGCGCTCAAATTCAGGCCGGCCGACAGCGGGGCCTCGGAGGCCCTGCTCGGCGTCGAGCGCTCGGCCCGCGGCTATCGCTGGGTCGAGCGGCTCCACCCTTCGCGCACGCATTCCGCCGCGGCTATCGCCCAGACGCACGGGCTTCCGGAGCTGCTTGGGCGCGTGCTCGCCGCGCGTGGCGCCGAACCGCACAACGCGGCGCTCTTTCTCGATCCTGCGCTCAAGACCTTGCTGCCAGACCCCTCACGCCTCTGTGACATGGAGAAGGCGGCCGATCGCTTCGCTGCCGCCATCCGGGCCAGCGAAAAGGTGGCGCTCTTCGGCGACTACGATGTCGACGGAGCGGCCTCGGTGGCGCAGCTCGAGCGCTTCATGCACGCGCATGGGCAGACGCCTCAGACCTACATCCCCGACCGGCTGACCGAAGGCTACGGACCCTCTCCTGCCGCGCTTGCCGGGCTCGCGCAGCAGGGGGCGAGCCTGATCCTCACGCTGGATTGCGGCACGAACGCAAAGGCCGCCATCGCCGCCGCCAATGAGGCCGGCGCCGAAGTCATTGTCATTGACCATCACCAGGCGGATGAGGCTTTGCCCCCGGCCTTCGCCGTCATCAACCCGAACCGGCAGGACGATCTTTCGGGGCAGGGCCATCTCGCCGCCGCGGGTGTCGTGTTCCTGTTTCTTGTCGCCGTGACGCGTGTGCTGCGCCGTGACGGATTTTATCGCGACCGTCCGGAGCCGGACCTGCTTGGACTACTTGACCTCGTCGCTCTCGCCACGGTCTGCGATGTGGTTCCCCTCAGAGAGGTGAACCGCGCCTTCGTCGCGCAAGGACTCAAGGTCCTGCGGCTCCGGCACAATCAGGGCCTGCGCGCGCTCGCCGACGCTGCGCGGGTCGACGCGGCGCCGAATTGCTACACGCTCGGTTTCATTCTCGGCCCACGCATCAATGCCGGCGGCAGGATCGGCGCCTCGAGCCTCGGCGCCAAGCTACTCGCTTTGGACGACGAGATCGAAGCGCGCACTATCGCCGGTAAGCTCGAAGCGATGAATGCAAGGCGCAAAGCTGTCGAGGAGGACATGCTGGCCGAGGCTTTGGCGCTCGGCGAGGGCATGCTTGCTTCGGAGCCAAGCCTGCCGCTGCTGTTCCTCGCCCAGGAGGGTTGGCACAAGGGACTGCTCGGTCTCGTCGCCGGACGCGTCGCCGAGCGCTTTCGCCTTCCCACTTTTATCGCCGCGCCCGAGCCCGATGGTTGCGCTACCGGCTCGGCGCGCTCGATTGCCGGCGTCGATCTCGGCGCGCTTATTCGGATGGCAGTGCATGCAGGACTGCTGCTCAAGGGCGGCGGCCACGCCATGGCGGCAGGCTTCAAGCTGGAGTGCGCCAAGCAGCAAGCCGTTGTCGACTTCTTCTGCACGCATCTCGCGGATCGCGTGGCGGAGGCTTCGTCGGTTCGCAATCTTCCGATCGATGGAGCGCTTTCGGCAGGTGGTGCAACCCTCGACCTCATGGCGGCGCTCGATCGCGCCGGCCCTTACGGGACGGCACATCCGGAGCCCCGCTTCGTCTTCCCCGCGCACCGGTTGTCGCGGGTGCGCGCCATCAAGGAGCAGCATGTCCGCTGCACCTTGCGGGCGCCCGGCGGCGCGCGGCTCGAAGCGTGCGCCTTTCGCATTGCCGACACGCCGCTCGGCAAGCTGCTGTTGAGGGGGGAGGGGCTGCCGCTCCACGTCGCGGGCCATTTGCGCCGCACGAGCTGGCAGGGGCAAGAGAGCGTCGAGCTTCTGATCGAGGACGCCGCCGACCCGCGCGGGGTCTAGCCCCGCGTTCTTGCGGGCGACAGCAAACCTTTCTATATGACGAGGCTCTTGAGCCGCGCCCCCTTCGTCTAATGGTCAGGACGTCAGGTTTTCAACCTGAAAACAGGGGTTCGATCCCCCTAGGGGGCGCCACCAGTCAAGCCACCCAATCCAGCTTTTGCTGATTGCCGAGTTCCGCTTCCGGCCGCTCCGTTTCGATCTGCCGATCGCAAAGCAGAGCTTCGCATTCTTCCGTATCGGCGGCGATCTTCTCCCACGTAGCAGCCAGCTCAGCCAGTCGCCGCTGAAGCTCGGGACGTCGTGCGGCGTCCGCGAGTCGCTGATAGGCTCGCGCGCGGCGCCTGCACTCTTTGGGATCACTCATCCGATCGCCCCACTGGTTGGCCCCTCCCAGAGGAAAGCGTTATCGGATTGGACGGCAGCGCCCGCCTCACGTCAACCTAGTAGCCGTGCAACGCAATACTCGGAGGCAGTGCAACGCAATAACTGGCGGAAAGGCGCCACATGTCACCACTTCCCGCTATTCGGCATTGAGACCCAGGGCTCCTGCTTCGGCAGCGGCTTGCCCTTTTGCAGGAACTCGATCGAGATGTTGTCCGGCGAGCGGATGAAGGCCATGTGGCCGTCGCGGGGCGGCCGGTTGATGGTGACGCCAGCTTTCATCAGCCGCTCGCAGGTCTCGTAGATATTGTCGACCTCGTAGGCAAGGTGGCCGAAATTCCGCCCCTCGCCGTAGATCTCCGGGTCCCAGTTATAGGTCAGCTCGACCTGGGCGTCCTCGTCGCCGGGCGCCGCGAGATAGAACAGGGTGAAGCGCCCTTGCGGGCTCTCCATGCGGCGCACTTCCTTCAGGCCGAGCTTGTTGCAGTAGAAGTCGAGCGACTTGTCGACATCGGAGATGCGCACCATCGTGTGCAGATATTTCATTGCTTGCGGTCCTCACGCTGACATCCGGGAGCAGGGCTGAATTAGCCCGGAGCGAACATGTGTGGCAAGCGCGTCACTCCCAACGATCTTTTCGTCGAGAAGTCGTGCAATTTGCCTCGGCATTGTTGCTTCCGGCCCACACTGCGCGCGAGACATCGATTTCAGCCGCGTCGGGCGAAAATTCTCTCGGCGGCAGAAATATTTGCGCCGCCGGAGCGCCGGATTGTTCTCCTCCGCAGCGAAAAGTCCTCCGCACCATGCAAGGGAATGAGATTTGCTTGCCGATCAGAGGTTTGCGCGTGAGTCTTGCGGCAAGTTTGCGGCAAGCGCCCGGCGACTGTGGAGAAGGCGGAAGCTCAAGGAAAATTCCAGTGGCCTCGTTAGGCGGCAATGCTATCTTCGCAACGAGTGTTTCCAGCCGATTCGTGTGTGGGGCGTCGGTTCGGCTGCGTCAAAAGTGAAGCGGGGGAATGCGGCAATGGGGGCGAAAGAACCGCCACTGGTAGAGGGCCTTACCCAACGCGATGAGGAAGTCACAGTCGATGTCTTCGAAGTGTCAGGATCGATCAAGTGGTTCGATGCGTCAAAGGGTTATGGATTCATAGTTCCGGACGAAGATCTACCCGACGTTCTCCTGCATGTGACGTGCCTGCGCCGCGACGGCTTTCAGACAGCCTACGAAGGAGCGCGCGTGGTCTGCGAGGTACTCCGCAGGCCCAAGGGCCTGCAGGCGTTCCGTATCCGCGCCATGGACGATTCCACGGCGATTCACCCCTCGCAGCTGCCGCAGCGCACCCATGTCGTGGTGGTGCCGGAGAGCGACTGGGAGCGCGCCACGGTCAAATGGTTCAACCGTCTGCGCGGCTTCGGTTTTCTGACGCGCGGCGCGCAGACCTTGGACATTTTCGTGCATATGGAGACGCTCAGGCGCTGCGGTTTTACCGAGCTCAGGCCGGGCCAATCGCTCTTGGTGCGCTACGGCAGGGGACCCAAGGGACTGATGGCCGCCGAGCTCAAGCCGGACGGATCGCAAGGACCGTCCTCGCACTGACGTTTCGCATGGCTGCCCGGCTCGCCCGCAACGGCGCCGCCGGGTTTTTTGCGTTTGCGCTCCTGACTCAAGCTGGCGCGCTAGCTGCGGCAACGGATACGCTCGTGCTCAAGACCGAGACCGGCGAGCACCGCTTCGCCATCGAGGTGGCGC
>JBQGDO010000094.1:0-2062 GCA_052039105.1 Methyloceanibacter sp. | reverse complement strand
GTCTGCAGCTTGCGACTGAGATGATGCGCGCCGACGCAGGCCTCCATGCCAATCAAGCAGGGCGACAGGTTGGCGAGCCGCGCTTCCAACTGGCCGCGTGACCACTTCTGCCGCAGCATAATTGCGCCTCGCTCGTCGTGCCCTACGACGTGGAACGAGTTCTTGCCGATATCGATGCCGATCACCGCGATAGCGGTATTGAGTTTGTCTGACATGGCGTGCTCCTTGATTTTGCCGCCCCCAGCCAGCTTCTCTTGCTGGTGGGGCCGGAGCACGGCCGGACCATCCCATTAGCCGACGTAAGCAGGGCGGAAATGCCGCAATGCAGCGGGTCCCCCCGCCGCACCGGGCGTGTCATCGTTTGGGCCGGCGGCACAGGCGCGGGTTCAGTAGCGTCTCGCCCCGATTCAGAACGATTCAGGTCTGCCCCAAGGAGCTGCAGGCGCTTTCGGCCCTAGTCTGAGATGCGGTAAGCTGGCCCGGCGGGTTCCGGAGGGGAGCCCATGCTCGACGTGAGACGGCGCTCATTCATCACGCTGCTCGGAGGCGCGGCGGCGGCGTGGCCGCTCGCGGCGCGCGCGCAGCAGCCGGCGATGCCAGTTGTGGCTTTCATTAACGTTGGATCACCTGAAACTAGGAGCGACCGTGTTGCGGCCTTCCGAAAGGGGTTAAGCGAAACTGGTTATATCGAGGGACAGAATGTGTCGATCGAGTACCACTGGCTGGACGGCGCTTACTTGCGCCTGCCAGCAGTACTGGACGACGTGATACAGCGTCGCGTGGGCGTGATTGCCATTCCAGGCAGCGGCCCCGCCGTTTTAGCCGCTAAAGCAGCAACTGCAACGATTCCGATTGTGTTCGGCGTGGCTGAGAACCCGGTAAAGCTTGGGCTGGTCAAGAGCCTCGCGCAGCCCGGAGGAAATGCCACCGGGATTAATTTTTTCGCATCCGAGATCGATGCCAAGCGGCTCGGACTCATGCATGAGCTGTTACCCAAGGCTTCTCGTTTCGCTGTGCTGGTCAATCCAGCCAACGTTCGGTACACCGAGGCCACTTCGAAGGCACTGCGTGAGGCCGCACAGTCCCTCGGCATAGAACTCGTTTTCTTCAACGCCAGCACCCCGGCTGAGATCGACGCTGCTTTCGCTGCTATTACGCGTGAACGGGCGCAAGCGCTCTTCATTGCAGGTGAAGCGATTTTTTCCGTCCGGCGCATGCAGCTTGCTACGTTGACGGCGCGCGACCGCATACCCGCAAGTTATGCTGTGCGCGAAGGGGTCGAAGCCGGATTGCTAATGAGTTACGGCACGAGTCTTGTCGACATGGCCCGTCAGGTCGGCGTTTATACCGGCAGTATCCTCAAGGGCGCCAAGCCATCAGAACTTCCGGTCTTGCAACCAACAAAGTTCGAATTCGTTATTAATCTTCAGACCGCACGCGCTCTCGGCGTAGAAATTTCTCCAATGCTGCTTGCCCGCGCCGACGAGGTGATCGAGTGAGGAGGCGCGAGTTCATCACGCTGTTCGGCGGCGTGGCGGCTTGGCCGCTGGCGGTGCGCGCGCAGCCGTCCGGCAAGACGCGCCAGATCGGCTTTCTCGGCGGGACCTCGCAGGCGGAGACCGGGCGACGACTTGACGCCATGCGCACGGGCCTGCGCCAGCTCGGATACGAGGAAGGTAAGAACGTCGTCATCCACTATCGATGGGCCGACGGCAGATACGACCGCCTCGCCTCCCTCGCCGCCGAGCTGGTGAAGCTCGACGTCGAGGTATTGGTCACCCACAGTACGCCCGGCGCCCAGGCCGCCAAGCAGGCCACCTCGACCAGTCCAATTGTCGCGATTGCCGGCGATCCCATCGCCGCCGGGCTCGTGGCCAGTCTCGCCCGCCCCGGCGGAAATCTGACCGGCGTGACCTTCTTCTTCGCCGAAATCTGCGCCAAACGGGTGGAGTTGATCAAGGAAGCGATTCCGACGCTCGCCCGGGCCGAACGCCGCTCGGCATAGTTGACGGAGGGTAAAGGCTCCGGCTCACCTACGCGCTGGGGGTGACGGTCCTTTTTC
>JBQGDO010000093.1:0-4182 GCA_052039105.1 Methyloceanibacter sp. | reverse complement strand
GGCCGTGCGCGATGAACGGCGGCCACATAGCGGGCGGGGGGCGGCTCTGTTCTTGGGTTCCGTGGGCGGGGCCCAGGTGGCGGTCTTCGGCCCGCGCCGGGCACCCCTTCTGTTCGTCGAACACGTCCTGGGCGATCTCTTCCCACTGTTCGTCGGAAAGCGCGGTGAAGGCACGCTCGTTCAGCTCGCGCAGGATGGTCACCGCGTCCGGCCAGGTCTTGGGCACCGGCATGCGCCCGACATAGCCTTGGATGCGTGCCAGCCCACGCGTCTCGATCACCGGGCCGATATCGTTGAGCACCACCGGTCCCATGGCCGTAGGCCGCAACGCCGCCATCAGCATGGCGATGATGCCGCCGCGTGAGGTACCGACGATGCCGACCCGATGCAACCCGCGCAAGGTGAGGAAGTCGAGCACATCGAGCAGCTCGATGAACGGCGTGTAGTTGCGCCAGTTGCGGTCGTATTGCGAGTGGCCGCGCCCCCGGTAGTCGATGCAATAGACATTGCGCGGCCGTTCCGGATGCTTCGCCAGATAGGTCGCCAGGGCGGTGAAGTCGCGCCCGTTTCGCGTGAGCCCGGGAAGGCAGATGACGCTCCGGAACCTCTCATCCGGTGCCGGGTAATGGCGGACATAGAGCTTAAGGTCGTCGAACGACGCGTAAGTGATGTCTCGCCACAGCTCGCCATCAAGCTCGGGCATCTTGGCTACCTTGGGAGCGTGTCTGGAACGACTGGGCTAGCGCATCTGCCCCCGCGCGCGACTCAGTGTTCAGCAAAGCGGCTTGAGGGGCAAGCCTTACCGGAGCGCCGGCAATGCGCCGCGGAGGACTACTCCGTTTTCGCCTGCGCGCTGACCGCCGCCTCGGCACGCGGCAGCCTGCGGCCGCGATTGAGATCCTGGACGAGTTGCAGCGCCTGCTTCGGTCCGGCCAGCCGCGAACGGTAGAGCTGCAACGACTCCATGATCTTGACGACGTATTGCCGCGTCTCGGTGAAAGGAATGCGTTCGATCCAGTCGACCGGGTCGACATGCGGATCCCGCGGGTCGCCGAACTGCTTGATCCAATCGGCGACGCGCCCCCCGCCGGCGTTATAGGCCGCCAGCGCCAGGAAATAGGAACCGCTATAGTCGTCGATAACGCCACGCAAGAACGCTTCGCCGAGCTGGGTATTGTAGGCGGCGTTGGTGAGTTGGTCGGCCGAGAACTTTACCTTGTACTGCTTGGCGACCATGCGGGCGGTCGCCGGCATCAGCTGCATAAGCCCCGCCGCGCCGACCGGACTCTTGGCCGCGGCATTGAACTCGCTCTCCTGTCGCGACAGCGCATGCACCAGCGCCGGATCGACGCGCTCGGCCAACAGGCTCTTGAATTCGGGCATTACGCCGATGGGAAGGGCGTAGTCGCCAACCGGGAGATCGCGGTTAAAGGCGATCTTCGCCAGCCTGAGCCCGACCTGCCTGTTGCCGGTGATCTTGGCCAGCTCGACCAACAGGACGACCTCGGCCGGGTTGGTGAGCTTGCGGGCCAAGGCGAGCATGAACTGGGGAACCGCGCCGTCATAACCGGTCGCGAGCGCCACGCCAATGGCGCGCACCGCGTCGCGCGACACAAAGCTGTCGATGTCGGCTTTGGTCGGCAGCGGCGTGGACGTTATCTCGAGGTGCGCCGGCCGGGAATCGATCGATTGGCGGGCGAGCTGGCCGTAGAAATATTGCGGATACTTGGCGGAGTTATGGAAGTGGACCATAGCCTCCTTGTAGTCGCCTAGCACGAGCGCGGTGCGGCCAAGCCAATATTCGCCGAGCGCAATGCTCTTGGAGCTTGTTGCCACGCCGCGCAGAGCCACGAAATGGCGCAACGCCGTATGCGGGTCGTTGAGGAAGCGCAGCGCGATCCACCCGGCAAGAAATTCCGCCTCGATGAAGCCGTCGCCCGAGACCAGGCCGTGCTTCGCGGCGATCTCGTAAGCGACCTTGGGATTTCCGTCGTTGAGCGCGCCCCGGCAATTGATGCGGCGCTCGGTCCACCAATTGTTGAGGTCGAGAAGCACATTGGGCTCGCTCGGCGCGTCGAGCAGCATCTTCCAGGCTTGCTCGCGCCGATCCTTGTCCTTGGTGCGCCTGAGCCACTGGATGCGATTGAAGCGCAAGCCGACATCGGCCTCGACGGCATTCGACGGTAGCGCGTCGAGCAATTTGCCGGCGTTGCCCCCGCGCTGGATAACGGCGATGCGTGCCGCCACCTTCTTCTGCTCGTCGGCTGAAAGCAGCTTAGAGACGCGCAAGGCCGCTTGCGTTGCTCCCTTCTCGTCGGGATAAAGCAGCCTGTCGATCCGCGCGCGATGGTGCTCGACCGTGAGCCAGCCGCCATAGCGGTCGAGAATCTTCTTCTCGATTGCGTCGTTGAGCGCGTGGTCGCGCCAAGCCGAGACAACGAGCTCGCGTGCCGTCGCCTCGTCGCTCTGGGCCTTGTAGACACCGGCGAGCGCGGCTTTGCCGGCTCCGGTCTGCGGTTTCGTGTGGGCGAAGAATTCCTTCACTGCCTCGGGGCTGGCATCGGTGAGGAACAGGGCGGCCTCCGCCTTCTCGCGCAGCTCGTCCTGTCCCGGCCAATCCGGATGCGACAGCCTGAATTCCTCGATGGCAGCGGCGTTCCCCCCGGCCGGGCTGTTTCGGTACTTGTACCAGAGCGCGAAATCCCTGACCGCGGGGTCCTTGATGCGGGCCGCTGCCGCCGTGCTGCTGCGAATGACTTCGCGGAGATTGGCTTCGTCGCTGGAGCCGATGTTGTACGACAGGATCGGCTTGAGGGTCGCCTCATAGTTCATTGCCACGCTGGGAGCGGCGATCGCCGGCACGAACGTTCCCTTCATGGAGTCCATGTCCACCCGATTCGGATTGGGATCGGGCAGCGGCATGTCGGTGACGAGGACCGGGGCCGGCGTAGGCATCGGCAACGCGGGCGGAGCGAGCAGCGATGGGCCCTTCGGATTGCGATCGGGCAGAGCCACATCGGAGACCCCCGCCATGACCTGCGTTGGCGGTGGCGCAGCTAGAGGCACAGCTTCTCGCGGCACCGAGGTCGTCGACGCATTTCCATCGGGGAGAACGATACCGCCGGTAATCGGTGCGGCAGGATTGCGGTCCGGAACGGCGATAGCCTCCGCTGCTGCCTGCGGGTCCGCTGCCGGGGCCTCGGCCAGATTTGGCGAGGCCTGAGGCGCGCCTTCCGGCTGCGTGAGGTCTTGCGCCGGCGAAACGTCGACGGCCTCTATCGCCGCCCGCTGCGGGTTCCGATCGGGCAATGGAACGGGGGATGCCTGCGCCAGGGCGACTGCCGGCACGAGACACGAAAAGCAAAGAAGCAATGGCAAAAGGTTCGCGCGATTGCGTTTCATCTCGTCGATCGGTTACCGGTTACGATCCTGCGTCTGACAGTCAGGACGTCCCCCGAGCCGGGGAGCCGCGACGATGCCGGCACTGTAATGTGCCGGATTTGAACAATGTCTGAAAGAATCCGGCAGAAAAATGACTGATGGGGTGTGGATAGGCTTGCCGATTTTTCTGAGAGAGTCGCTCTAAGCCGCTGATCCTTATGAGAATTGTCGGCGTCTCGGAACGGGCTGACTGTGCCGGAACTGGCGCATGTCAAGCCCTCTGTCCACGGCCGCGGGCGGCTTGCCGCCTCAAATTTGAACCCCTATTGTCCGCCGTCCTTGCGCCAGCGCGTTTACCAAGGTCTTCTGACAACGCGATCCTTAGCGTCCGCATATTGGAGCAAACCGGTGCCAATGTCGCCCTTTCAAGGCTCGATTACCGCTCTGATCACCCCCTTCAGGGGCGGCAAGGTCGATGCTGGCGCCTTTCAGAAATTGGTGGAATGGCAGATCGACCAGGGCACCCAGGGGCTCGTTCCCTGCGGCACGACCGGCGAGTCGCCGACCCTCACCCATGACGAGCATAAGCGGGTGGTCGAACTCTGTATCGAGGCGGCGGCCGGCCGTGTGCCGGTGATCGCCGGCACCGGCTCAAACGCGACCGCCGAAGCGATCGAGTTAACCCGGCACGCGATGACTGCCGGCGCCGACGCCGCGCTCGTGGTCACGCCCTACTACAACAAGCCGACCCAGGAGGGACTCTATCTGCATTTCAAGGCCATCAACGACGCCGTCGACATT
>JBQGDO010000092.1:0-5332 GCA_052039105.1 Methyloceanibacter sp. | reverse complement strand
GTGGAGCGACGCGCAGTTCGAGGCCGCGGTCAGCGCCGACAAGTCGATCGAGCAGCACGGGCTCGAGGTGGTGCGGCTGTCGTTTCCCGACCAGCACGGCATCCTGCGCGGCAAGAGCGTGATGGCGGGCGACGCCGCGGCGGTGATGCGCAACGGCTGCTCCCTCACCACCACGCTGCTCGCCAAGGACACCGCGCAGAAGACCGCCTTCCCGGTATTCACCGCGGGCGGCGGCTTCGGCATGAGCGAGATGGAAGGCGGCGCCGACTTTTTGATGATCGCCGACCCGGCGACGTTCCGCGTGCTGCCGTGGGCGCCGCGGACCGGGTGGGTGCTGTGCGACATCTATTTCGCCGACGGCACGCCGGTGCCGGTCTCGACCCGCCACCTCTATCGCCGCGCGCTGCTCAAGCTCGCGGCTGCCGGCTTCGACTACATGGCCGGGCTCGAGGTCGAGTTCCACGTGTTCAAGCTCGACGATGCGCGGCTTGCGCCCGCGGACGCGACCTGGCCGGGCGAGGCGCCCGAGGTGAGCCTGATCGCCCAGGGCTACCAGTATCTGACCGAGACGCGGCTCGACCAGATGGAGCCGATCCTCGAGATAGTGCGCCGCGAGGTCGTCGCGCTCGGCCTGCCGCTGCGCTCGGTCGAGGTCGAGCTCGGCCCGAGCCAATGCGAGTTCACCTTCCATCCGCAGCTCGGGCTTGCGCCCGCCGACACCATGATGCTGTTCCGCAGCGCGGTGAAGCAGATCTGCCGCCGGCACGGCCATCACGCGACCTTCATGGCACGCCCGAAGCTGGCGAATGCACTCTCCAGCGGCTGGCACCTGCATCAGTCGCTGCGCGATCGCGGCTCCGGCGCCAAGGCCTTCACCTCCCACGATGAGGAGCCGCTCTCGCGCGCCGGGCGCGGCTTCCTGGCGGGTCTGCTTGCACATGCGCGCGCGGCCGCCGCCTTCACCACGCCCACGATCAACGGCTACAAGCGCTACCGCAGCTACTCGCTGGCGCCGGACCGCGCGATTTGGGGACGCGACAACCGCGGCGTGATGATCCGCGTGCTCGGCGGGCCGGGCGACGCCGCGGCGCGGCTCGAGAACCGGGTCGGCGAGCCCGCCGCCAATCCCTACCTCTACATGGCCTCGCAGATCGTCACCGGGCTCGACGGCATGGCGCGGATGCTCGATCCCGGCCCGTCGGCGGACACCCCCTACGAGATGCGCGCCGAGCTCTTGCCGAACACCCTCGACGAGGCGCTCGCCGCCCGGCGCGCCGACGCTTGCCTTGCCGACGGCTTCGGCAAGGCCTTCATCGATTACTATCTGCGCATCAAGGAGGCCGAGCTCGCGCGCTACCATTCCGAGGTCACGGAGTGGGAGCAGCGGGAATATTTCGAGTTGTTTTAGAGCCAACCGGCTACCTTGGAAAGGATGATCGGTTGGGCAACTCGAACGGATCATCTTTTAGGATGCCGGCAGCCGTGCCGCTGGAATCCGCGCAGCCCCAGCACTTGTTGGCAACATGGATCAAGCCTCCAACGATGTGGCGACGCTCTTGGTCGATGAGTTCGAGGCGTGGTTCCGAAGCCTCGGCGCCGACGGGTTTCTTCCCCGCGCGTTTACCGGAGTAACGAAGGGCGGCAAACAAGCTGTCGTCATTTTGACTGGCTTGCCTTTTGATCACGTTCAGCGGCGCGATTTCCTGATCTGGCTCTGCCGAGCCGAGCAATTCGAGACCTACGCCTACGGCACGCACGTGGGCATCATCGATGACGCTTCTCTCACCGCCAGCGAGGGCATCAGGATCTGTGCATCATCTGAATGGTATGATGTAGAGAAAGGCCTGGGCATCGACAGAGCGATCGACGGCAAATTAGTGTTTTTCGACCGACACTATGTGGTGCGGTCGGCCCGCTCCAAAGACGGCGTCTTTTTCGGGCTGCAGCGCTCGACGCGAGATATCCCGAGCGATTCTCAAGAGCTATTTCGTGAGCTCTGGCGCGACATGAGGTCTACAGTGCTGTGGCTGCAAAGATAGATGCGGCCCACGGGGCGATAGCCTTTGCAAAGTCTCAAGGAGACCCGGTGCTCTGCGCACCAACGTCTACTCGCCGCTCGCGTCGCCAAGGCCTCATTGAACCTGCGCATCCAGGCAGTCGGGATCGCCCGTCATAGCGCCGAGGTCGCGGAATGGGAGCCGCCAAATATTTCGAGCCGTTTTGGTGTGGCTCAACCCGTTGTATTTTCTATCCAATTTAACTATCGCTTTATGTAGTTGACTACGTTACGCGAGTAACATATGATTTGGGCACGATCCAAAGGTGCGCCCGGATCAGCGACGGAGGCAGTCCATCGGGGCCGACGCCGCCATGTTCGCTTAGCAAGCCCCGCTCAAGACCTGGAAGCTCTCAACCTGCTCGCACGCCCGCCGCCGGCCTGCGCGTGAGTCGCCTTTCGCCGCGCTCGCTCCGCGACTGATCCGCGAGGCGCGGCAGCCCCGGCGACTTTGCTCCACGCCCCTGTGTGTCTGAGCGCCGCCCGCAACGGGCGGCGCCCGATCTCTTGCTGTCGATTCACCACAAGGAGAAACCTCGATGAAAGATCAACTCGGTGACCTGCCTTGGTACCTACAGCCTTGGTCGTACTGGCTGCCGAACCCGCCGACAGGAGCGCCCACTCCGCTGGGAGATCCTTGGCCTCAAAGCAGTCCCTCGGCAGCGCCTGGCTTGAGCGGGGGACTCTTGGGAAACCTCACGCAGCCTGCCGGCGGTATCCTCGGCAACCTCGCTCGCCCTGGCGGGTACGCGCCGACGACGCCGGGGCCTGCGATCAACAGTCCGATGACATGGGCTGCGACGACAATACCGTCGTGCTTCTTTCCGGCGCCAGTACAGAACAGTTGGGCGAGCGACAAACTCGATCCGCGGGACAGCGCCGGCGGCGTGGCAACGCCCAATGCGCAAAAGCCGCCGCCGATCAGGCCGAGCGTGCCGCTTTCCGGTGCGGACGATGGCTTGCCGTCCTCTCCCGAACCGGCGCCGCCCAAGCCGCCGAAGGACCTCCGGACTTGGCTAGTCGATGCACTGTCGGACCAGAATGTCCGCTACTATGCCGGTCCACACCTCTATGAAGCGCTCCGGAAGCTGCACGCGCTCACGCAGCTGCTGCCGGGCTCCGGCACCGTGCAGTCAACTCAAGACGCTTCGCGTGCGGGCGAAGAGGCCCAGGCCGGGAACTACGGCAAGGCAGCCGCCCACTTCGGCATGGGCACTGTCAACGCGGCGCTCGATTGGCTGCCACCCGCAAAGCTCGCGATCCTCGGCGGCATGTTGGCAAGGACATTTCCCTGGGAGAGATTGCCAACCGCCTTGGAGATGGAAGCGGCCGGGAAATCGGCGGAGAAGATGTGGTGGGAGGCCGGCTTGGAACGGGACGCGGCCGACAATTTGTCATTCGGCGTGCAATTTTGACCCCCTGAGTGGGGGGATCGGCGTCCAAAATTGACCCCCTGAAGGTTGGCCTGATCCGCTGCTCGCCGTGATTCGAGCGAGCGGCGAGGGGGAATGCTGACAGTGGAGACGATTGGCCGGATTCGGCGTGAGCATTTTATCAAGGGCAAGACGATCCGGGAGATCGCGCGGGACCTGAAGGTGTCCCGGAATACGGTCCGCAAGGTGCTGCGATCGGGGGAGACGTCGTTCGAGTACGAGCGGAACGTCCAGCCCCGGCCGAAGCTCGGCCGATGGACGGCGGAGCTCGAGGATCTGTTGTCAGGCAATGCAGCCAAGCCGGCCCGTGAGCAGCTGACGCTGATCCGGATGTTCGAGGATCTGCGCGGGCGCGGTTACGAGGGCGGCTACGATGCGCTGCGTCGCTACGCCAGGCGATGGGCCAAGCAGCATGGGCAGGCGACGGCCGCCGCCTATGTTCCGCTGAGCTTTGCTCCGGGGGAGGCCTATCAGTTCGACTGGAGCCACGAAGTCGTCCTGCTGAGCGGCGTGACGGTGATCGTCAAGATCGCCCATGTCCGGCTTTGTCACAGCCGGATGCTGTTTGTGCGGGCCTATCCGCGCGAGACGCAGGAGATGGTGTTTGACGCCCATGATCGGGCCTTCGCGCTGTTCAAGGGCGCCTGCGGACGCGGCATCTACGACAACATGAAGACGGCGGTGGAGACGGTCTTTGTCGGCAAGCAACGGCTCTACAATCGCCGCTTCCTGCAGATGTGCAGTCACTACCTCGTCGAGCCGGTCGCCTGCACACCGGCCTCGGGCTGGGAGAAGGGGCAGGTCGAGAACCAGGTCGGGCTCGTCCGCGAGCGGTTCTTCACGCCGCGGCTGCGGTTCAGGAGCTACGACGAGATGAACGCCTGGCTGCTCGATCAATGCATCGCCTATGCCAAGGCGCATCGCCATCCGGAGCTGAGCGAGCAGACGATCTGGGAGGTGTTCGAGGCGGAGCGGCCGAAGCTGGTTCCGTATACCGGACGCTTCGACGGCTTCCACGCGGTGCCGGCATCAGTCTCCAAGACCTGCTTGGTGCGCTTCGACAACAACAAGTACTCGGTCGCGGCCAGCGCAGTCGGGCGGCCGGTCGAAGTCCACGCCTATGCCGATCGCATCGTGATCCGCCAGGATGGGCGGATCGTTGCCGAGCATCCCCGCTCGTTCGGCCGCAGCGAGACGATCTACGACCCCTGGCATTACGTGCCGGTGCTCGCCCGCAAGCCCGGCGCTTTGCGCAACGGCGCTCCGTTCAAGGATTGGGTGCTGCCAGGGGCGATGGAGCGCGTCCGGCGCAAGCTCGCCGGCGCCGACGATGGCAATCGGCAGATGGTCGAAATCCTGACCGCGGTGCTCACCGATGGGCTGCCGGCGGTGGAGGCGGCCTGCGCCAAAGCGATCGCGCAGGGCGTCCACTCCGCCGACGTCGTCCTCAACATCCTGGCCCGCCAGCGCGATCCCGGCCCGCCGGCCACGATCCTCACGCCGGCCGCCCTGACACTGCGCCATGCCCCCATCGCCGACTGTGCCCGTTACGACAACCTCAGGAGAACCAGCTGATGGAACGCACCCAACTCTTCGATCTCATGGGCGAGCTCAAGCTCTACGGCATGAAGGCCGCCTTCGACGAGATCATGGCCACGGCCGTCAAACGCCAGCATGAACCCCAGCGCATCGTCGGCGATCTGCTCAGCGCCGAGATCAACGAGAAGCAGGCGCGCTCGATCAAGTACCAGCTCACCATCGCCAAGCTGCCGCTCGCCAAGGACCTCGACGACTTCCAGTTCAAGGACACGCCGATCAATGAGACCCTCGTCAACGAACTTGC
>JBQGDO010000091.1:0-14596 GCA_052039105.1 Methyloceanibacter sp. | reverse complement strand
AGATTAACTACCTTGCTGCCGAGCACGGCGCAGGAGTTCAGGCGATGATTGCCATAAAAAAGGCGCTCGATCCGTTGAATATCCTCAATCCTGGCAAGATTTTTGCGTTACCATAGGCGCGCATTACGGGGGGCCCGGGGTCCTCGGCACTTAGCTGCGTCAGGACGCGCCTTGAGCCTTGGGTCTGGACGGCGGTGAATTCATTTCTGCTAGCCTTGGCGGCATTGTTGATTGTCGTGCTGAGCGCGCTGTTTGCTGCGCCGCTCTTCATCGACTGGAATGACTATCGCCCGGTCTTCGAGACGCAAGCCAAAAACCTGCTCGGCCGCGAGGTGAAGGTTGACGGACAGGTTCATCTCGTCCTGCTGCCCGCGCCTGAGCTGCGTTTCGACGACATCAAGGTCGCCGATCGCGAAGGACGCCTCGACCGCCCGTTGCTCGAGGCACGTTCCTTCGAGGCTTGGCTGAATATCGGTGCGTTGCTTTCGGGCACCATCGAGGCGCGCAAGATTGCCATCGTCGATCCGGTGCTGCGCCTTGACGTGAATGCCGACGGCACGGGCAATTGGAGTGATGTCGGGCGCAAAGGCGTGGCGCTTCCCTTCGCGCCGAAGGATGTGATGCTCGACGAGGTCAGCGTCTCCGGCGGCAGGATCGAGATCGCCAGGCAGGGCGCGCCGAGACTCGCTATCGAGCAGGTCGCGGGTGAAGCGAGCGCCCAATCCTTGTCGGGGCCGTACAAGGTCTCCGCCAACTACGTGTATAACGGGCGCGCCCAGCAGCTCAGATTCTCGACGAGCGCTCCCGACGCCGCGGGCCTCTTCCGCATCAAATCGTCATTGCGCGACGTCGAGCGCAACACAAGCTACGTGCTGGACGGCGGCGTGAGCGGTCTTGGGGCCGTTCCCACTTATGATGGCACCGTTGTCGTGCGCGCGGCCAACGTTCTTCCCGGCAACGATGTGCAGGACGAGACCGCGGTCGAGGACGTCCAGCCTGCCGCCACGCCGCGCCGCGACAAGGGCTTGCTTTATGAGCTGAAGGGACCGCTCAAGGCCACGCCGGACCGCGCCGAACTCCCCGACTTCGATCTCACGGTGCACGCCAAGGGCCATCCGCAAATCTTTAAGGGCAGGCTCACCTTCGACCTGCGCGATGACGTTGAGGCGAAGGGCGAGCTGGCGGCAGGCTTTGTCGATCTCGATGCGCTGTTCGCCGCTCCTGGTGCCGAGCAGCGGCCGTCCCCCGCCACAGTCCTCTTTATGTTTGCCGAAGACATGTTGGAGGGCGCCAGCGAGTTCGGCGAGGGAGCGCTTGACGTCACCATTGAGCAGGCAAGCCTCGGCGGGGATCTCCTTGGCGCCGTCGAGCTGGCACTTTCGACCGAAGATGGCGCGGTTGCCATCGACCGCCTCAAGGCCGTGCTGCCCGGCGCCAATCTGATCGAAGCGTCGGGGCGCTTGACGCGCGGGGAATTCGGTCCGGTCTTCGCCGGGCCGCTCAAGCTCAAAGGCTCGGGCCTGCAACCGCTCACGCGCTGGGCGGCAGGCTCCCGCGGCGTGTCAGGACAGGCGACGCTCGGCGATTTCGCCTTTGCGGCCAATGCCAGGATCGGCGACGGCACCCTCGCGCTGTCCGAAGCCGAAGGCGAATTGAGCGGCACCAAGTTCCGCGGGTCGCTCCGGCTGCAAGGCGGCGAACGGCG
Source organism: Methyloceanibacter sp. (assembly GCA_052039105.1). Classification (GTDB taxonomy): domain Bacteria; phylum Pseudomonadota; class Alphaproteobacteria; order Rhizobiales; family Methyloligellaceae; genus Methyloceanibacter. Next base: position 12,891 of record JBQGDO010000091.1, on the reverse strand, counting down.
CCTGGTGGAGATAAGTCTCGACAGCGACCGCCTCGATCTGCGCGAGTTCGTGGGCGACGGTCCGCTGCTGCGCTCCTGGTTGCCGTCTTCCGCGCCGGGGAATGGTACCCAGGCAGGCCAGAGCGGGACCGAAAGCGAGTCGGATTTTCTCGCCGGACTTCGCGGCGACGACATGCGCGTGACCTTGCGTGTCGGCGAGCTTCTGCTGCCGAACATTCCGCCGGGCCGGCTCGATGCGCGTTTTGCGCTTCAGCAGGATAATCTGGACGTTGATCGGCTCGATTTTGCCGCCGCAGGCGCGCTGTCGCTCAACGGCAAAGGCCGCATCGAGCGCTTGAGCCAAGCGCCGTCAGGGAAAGTCGATTTCACGCTGTCGGCCGCCGATGCCGACAGTCTGCGTGTCGCCGCCGATTTGTTCGGTTTCCCCGCGGATGTAGGCCGGTCCAAGCATCTCTCGGCGCTGGCCCCGCTCGACCTGCAGGTACGCCTAACGGCTGCCAAGCAAGGCGAGGCGACGCAAGCGAGCATCCAACTTGATGGCAAGGCCGGTGGCTCGGATGTCACGCTTCGCGCCAGTGCCGTCGGCGATCTCGCCAAGCCCGAAGCTGCCACGCTCGACGTCAAAGGCAAGGTGGCGGGCGACCGGCCGCAAGCCCTCCTCGTATTGCTGTTTCCGGATCTCCCTGTCGACCGCCTGGCCGCCACCGACCGGAGCGAGGGAACGCTCACCGTGAGACTTGCCGGCGTGCCAAACCAGAAGATGACCGGCAAAGCCGCGCTCGAGACCAAGGCCATCGGCATCGCCTTGAAGGGGCAGGGCTCCTTCAAGGAGAACGGCATCGCCTTCGCCGGCAAAGGCGCGGTGGTGAGCCCCGACGCGGCGCTCGCGCTCATGCTGACCGGATTCGAATCACCACCGAGTGCCGCCGGCGTTCCGTTGCAGTTGCGCTTCGACATATCGCAGCAGGGGCCTGCCGTTGAGCTTGGCGGCATCACCGGCTCGATCGACGGCGAGGCCGTGACCGGCTCGGCGCGGTTCGATTTTGCCGGCGCCAAGACGCGCTTCGCGCTCGACGCGAGCGCCGGCACCATCTCGCTGCCGTCCCTGCTCGGCGTGCTGGTGGCTTGGCAGCGCACCCCCTCGACTGAGGAAATGCTCGGCGCGATCGGCGCCGGCGCCTCCGAGCTTTGGCCGTCGCGCGGCTTCGCGCTCGGGTCGATCGAGACGGCGGAAGGCGACATCGCCTTGAAGGCCGAGGTCTTGTCGCTTGGTTCCGCCGTGAAAGTCGGCGATGCGACCCTGCAGGCGACTGTCGGCGGGGACGGGCTGTCGGTCACGGAACTCAAGGGGCAGCTCTTCGGCGGCGAGCTTGCCGCATCGGGACGCTTGTCGCCGCGCGGCAACGGCGCCGAGCTCGAGGCCAAAACCGAGATCAAAGGCGGCAAGCTGGAGGATCTGGCCAAGAACGTCGCGGGCGCAAGCCTTGCCAAAGGACCCTTCGACCTTGCCTTCAGCCTTCAGGGCGAGGGCTTGAGCCCGCCGGGTCTGGTGGCGGGCCTAAGCGGGGAGGGAAGCCTCGCTCTTGGCGCCGGCGCGCTCCAATCGCTCTCGGCCGCCCCGCTGCGCCGCGTCGCCGCCACCGCCGCCAAGAAGACCATCAAGGCCGACAAGGAGGAGATCGCGACCGAAGCCGAGACCGTGCGGGAGACTATCACCAAGGGTACTTACAGCTTTGTCCCTGCGAACTTCGCTTTCGAGGTGAAGAACGGCACCTTGCGTCTCGCGCCGGCCGTTCTCTCTGGCTCCGGCGCCGAAACCACGGTGAACGGCTATGTCGAACTTGCCAGCCTCAAGCTCGACAGCGAATGGAACGTGAGCCTTGCCGGGACCAACCAAGACGTGCCGCCGGTCAATCTCGTTTTCACCGGGGCGCTCAACAAAGCGAGCGAGATCTCGCCGTCGGTGGATACCGCGGCCATCGAGGCCTATCTCACCATGCGCCGCATGCAGGAAGATGTAGAGCGCCTCGAGACCTTAGACGTCTCCGGCGCGACGCAAGCGCCGGAGATCGAGGCTGACGACGAGCAGACAGCCGCGGTCCCGCAGGAGAGCGCCGAGATTGAGCCTGAGCCGGAAGCCGTCCAGTCTTTGGCTGAGGTGGAACCTGAGCCTTTGCCGCAGGCGCCGCGCCCACAGGTGAAGCTGCCTTCCGCCATGGAATTGCTGGGTGAAGACGAGGAGGAGCTGGAGGTCGAGACGGTCACGCCGGCCCCATCCCCGCCGCCCGAGCCATCGGCGGCGCTCCCGGTTGAGCCGGCACCTGCACCTGCACCCGCGACGATGCCGGAGACATCGGCGGCGCTGCCTGTCGCGCCGGTGGAGCCGGAGACAGTGCCCGACGCGCAGCCAGAGGCCGCACCCATGCCGGTCGCCGTTCCGCCCGAGCCGGAGCAACCGGCAGCCGAAACCGCGCCGGAGGCACAGCCGAAACCGGCGCGCCCGGCCAAGCGCCGCGCGCAGAAGCGGAAGGAAGCGCCCGATGACTGGCGTAAGGGTATCCCGTTCCTGGGCGGCGGTTAGCGCGCGCCGCGCTTGATGCGCTCCAACACATGCAGTCTCACCGCCGCTGACAGGCTTGGACGCGGCGCGGGCCTTTCGCTCCGTCTCCGGTCGATCTCGCCGACCAGCTGCGCGATCGACTTGCCTTCGCGGCGGGCGAGATCGGCAAGAGCTTCCCAGAACGCGTCCTCGAGCGAGATTGAGGTGCGATGCCGCGCGATGGTGAGGGAGCGCTTGTTGCCGGGCGCGGCCATGGCCGAGCCTAACGCTTCGGCCCGGTCATGTCCTCGGGCCTGACCCACCGCTCGAATTGCTCGGCCGTCACATGCCCGAGCCTGAGCGCCTCCTCGCGCAGGGTCGTGCCGCGCTTGTGCGCCGCCTTGGCGATTTCGCTCGCCTTGTCGTAGCCGATATGCGGCGCCAGCGCCGTTACCAGCATCAGCGAGTTCTCCAGATGCTCCTTGATGCATCCGCGATCAGGCTCGATGCCTACGATGCATTTCTCGCGGAAGCTGTCCGCGACGTCGCCGATGAGCTTGATCGATTGCAGCATGGTGTAGGCGATCACCGGCTTGAACACGTTGAGTTCGAGATGGCCTTGGCTGCCGGCGAAAGTGATCGTCGTATTGTTGCCCATGATCTTGGCGGCGACCATGGTCACCGCCTCGCATTGCGTCGGGTTGACCTTGCCGGGCATGATCGAGGACCCGGGCTCGTTCTCGGGCAGAAGCAATTCGCCGAAGCCGGAACGTGGGCCCGATCCCAGTAGCCTGATGTCGCTTGCGATCTTGAACAGCGACACGGCCACGGTGTTGAGCGCGCCGTGGGCGAAAACCATCGCGTCGTGGGTGGCGAGGGCCTCGAACTTGTTCTCGGCGCTGACAAAGGGCAGCTTGGTCATCTCGGCGATCTTGGCAGCAAAGGCCTCGGCGAAGAGCGGGCTGGTGTTCAGCCCGGTGCCGACCGCCGTGCCCCCTTGGGCCAGCGCGTAAAGGCCCGGAAGAGACAATTTTATGCGTTCGATCCCATGGTCGATTTGCGCCGCATAGCCGCCGAATTCCTGCCCTAGGGTCAGGGGTGTTGCGTCCTGCAAATGGGTGCGGCCAATTTTGAGAATGTCCTGAAACGCCTCGGCTTTCTCCTTGAGCGCCTGGTATAGCCGGGCGAGCGCCGGGTTGAGCCGGTAGGCGATTTCACAAGCCGCGGCAATATGCATCGCGGTGGGAAAGACATCGTTGGAGGATTGACCGAGATTGACGTGATCATTGGGGTGAACCGGACGTTTTGAACCAAGAGCGCCGCCCAACAATTCGCTGGCGCGGTTTGCGATGACTTCATTGACGTTCATGTTGCTCTGGGTTCCCGAGCCGGTTTGCCAGACGACCAAGGGAAAATGCGGATCGAGCCTGCCTTCGATTATTTCGTCAGCCGCCGTCGCGATCGCCTCTGCCAGACCCTGTTCGAGCAGGCCGATTTCGCGGTTGGTCAGCGCTGCCGCCTTTTTGACCATGGCGATGGCGCGGATCATCGGCTTCGGCATCGCTTCATCGCCGATCTTGAAGTTGCGGCGCGACCGCTCGGTCTGGGCGCCCCAATAACGGTCGTGCGCCACCTCAATCTGGCCAAGGGAATCCGTCTCGATGCGCGCGGAGGTTGGAGCTCCGCCCTTGGCACCTCTGTCTTGCGGCATGCTTTTTTCTCCTGTCGAAGGCCTTTGGCGACCGAAGCTCAGGCGGGGAGCTCCGCCGGCGCCGAATGCCCTACCGGCTCTATGGGGGCTACGCTATAACACGCTCACAGGGTGGGAGAACGCGCTCGTTCGCTTGCGTTGCGGCCTTCTGCCGAGGAGCGCCCAAAGCTTCCGGCGTCATTTTTTCCGTGAAACTTGGGTGAGGAAGGCGAGTGGCGGCTGAAGTACCAGTGCGGATGGTGTTGCCTGCGCCACGCGCAGAGCGGATGTCGCTGCTCGTGGCGCGCTTGGCCGCCTTTATCGTCGCCTCGGTCGGCGGGCTGATCCTGTTCGCCTGGCAGATCGCCAGCCCCGATCTCGTCGAGGCCTTTCCCGCCCTCACCAGCATGACGCCAGCCGGGGGCGCCGGGTTCGTGGGGGCGGCTATTGGGTTGTTCTGCTTCACCTTTAGGCCGATTCGCCCGCTGGCCCGGGTGATCGGCTTTGCCCTGGTCGTGCTCGGTCTTGCCGTACTGACCCAGGATTTGCTCGGCTTCAATCTCGGCATCGACCAGGCGCTGGTGGACGGCAGTAGCCTTGCCGCCGGGGCAGCCCGAGGCGGGGAGGTGCATATGGCCTCCGGCATCGTCGGGCTCCTGATCGTGTTCGGTCTGGCGCTGCTCTATGCCAAGCAGGGCGGCATCCCCTCGGCATTCAGCCAGATCCTGGCGCTGGTCATGCTCGCCCAGGTCCTGATCGTGCTGGCCGGCTACGCCTACGGCGTCGCCACCTATTACTACCCATTCCCCTTCACCGAGATGTCGGTGACCGCGGCAATCTTGGGCTTCCTGCTGGCGATCGGGCTGCTCGCCGCCTCGCCCGAATACGGCATCGCCGCGGCCATCGTCGAGCAGTCGCCGGCCGGTGAGATGCTGCGCCGCCTCTTGCCCGGCATTGTCATCCTGCCGCTGGTGATCGGCTGGTTCGCCCATCAGGCCGAATCCGCTACCTATTACGACAGCGCTGCCACGCTCGCCATCTTTGCCGTCGCCAGCATCCTGGTTCTGGCGCTGTTCGCCTGGACCACGATCGGTGCGGTGCGCCGCGCCGACCGTGACCGCAACGCCGCGCTGATGGAGCTGCGCGGCCAACGCGAATGGCTGTCGACCACGCTCGCCTCGATCGGCGATGGCGTGATCGCCACCGATCCGAACGGCAGCGTGCTCTTGCTCAACACCACCGCCGAGGACATGACGGGCTGGAACGGACCGGAAGCTCGTGGCCGGCCGATCTGGGAGGTGTTCCGCGTCATCAACGAGAGCTCGCGTAAGCCGGTTGACGACCCGGCCTTGAAGGCGCTGCGCGAGCGGGCGGTGACCCGCTTCGAATCCGGCGCGCTGCTCGTTACCCGCGACAAGAAGGAGCTGCCGGTCGAGCATTGCGGCGCGCCGATCATCGGCTTCGATGGCTCGCTCGCCGGTGCCGTGCTGATCTTCCGCGACGTCACCGAGCGCCGGCGCACCGCCCAGCGGCAGTCTATGCTGGTCGGCGAGCTCAATCACCGGGTCAAGAACGCCCTCGCCATCGTTCAGTCCTTGGTGCAGGCGAGCTTGCGGCAGGCCACGTCGCGGCCGGCGCAAGCCATGGCACAGACTCTTGCCGAACGGCTCCAGGCGCTGCATCGCGCGCACGATCTGCTGCTCGAGTCGCAATGGTCGGGCGCGAGCCTAAAAGCCATGGTCGCACGGGAACTCGACCCTTATCAGCGCGAGGGCGGCCCCAAGATCGTGATCAAAGGTCCAGACGTCCTGCTACCGCCGGCCTGCACCTCGATCATCGCCATGACCCTGCACGAATTGGCGACGAATGCGGTCAAATACGGTGCATTGTCGTCCAATAGCGGACAACTCGGCGTGACCTGGAAGACCGCGCGCGGCAACCGGCTCATGCTGACTTGGGAGGAGCGCGCGGCCACCGCGCAGCCGATCCCGGCAAGACGCAGTGGCGGCGGCTTCGGCATGCAGCTCATCGACAAGGGCATCCGCCACAATCTCGGCGGCGAGACCAAGCTCGAATTCAGGTCGACCGGCCTCCATGTGGAGATGAACATTCCGCTCGAGCCGTCGAAGGAGTCCCGCGCCAAACCGCAAGCGGCGCAGGCCGCAGTCTGATCCTTATTCCAACACGCCGATTTCCTCGTTGGCGTGACGCAGGCGCTCGGAGAATTCGCGGGTCAGATTGCCAAGAATAGTGACCATGATGTTGGGATGCTCGGCCGCCAGCTCCTGCAGCTGTTCGACCCGGAGGCCGTAGCAGATCACCCGCTCATCGGCGACGATGTCGGCCGAGCGCTTGCCGCCGTCGAGCAGCGCCATCTCGCCGAAGCTCAACCCGGGTCCGATCGACGCCACCCGCTTCTTGCGCTCGCCCTGACCCGGCACTCTGATCTGCACGCTCACGGTGCCCCTGGCCAGCACGAAGAATAGGTTGGCGTCTGCCCCCTCGCGGATAATGATCTCGCCCTTCTCAAAGATCAGCGGCTGGACGATGGCTTCCAGCAGCCGGCATTCCTCCGGCTTCAAGCCCTTGAACAGATTGATCTCGGATAGCGCGAATTTGGTGCCCTGAACGCCCGATGCGAGCAACGCGTTCTCGCACCATTCGAGCGCCGCGTCCGCGTCGCGGAAGATGCGTACCAGAGACTTGTTTTCGGGCTGGGCGAAAGCCTCGGCAAGCGGCGCGAGGGGACCGTCCGTCGCGAGCGAGGCGAATAAAAGCTCGGTGCCCTTTGCGGCCATGGCGCGGGCGGCCCTCAAGATCAGCTTGCGCGCCGACGGGTCGGCGAGATGCACGCGCTTGAAATCGACGATGACATAGCGCGCCTCCGCCGCGAGCTCGGCCAGCCGCCGCATCAGCTGCTCGGTCGAGCCGAAGAACAACGCGCCTTGCGCCTCCAGCACGGCGATCTGGCGGCCCTTCTCGGCGAGCAGCTTGCGCTCCTCCGGCGTGCGCAGCCGGTTGGAGCGCACCAGATCGGCGCGGTAGTCGCGGCGGATGACGCTGCGTACATTGGTGCGGTTGTTGAAGGCATGCAGCTGGAACTCGTCGGAAATTTCCTGGCAGACGCGCGTGCCGCGCACGCTGTTGCCTTGCGCGTCGATCGGCGGCGAAAACACGCAGATGCCGATCTGCCCGGGGATCACCGCGATGATGCAGCCCGACACGCCGCTCTTGGCCGGCATGCCGACTTCATAAGCCCACTCTCCGGCATAGTCGTACATGCCGCAGGAATTCATTACCGACAGCACATCGCGCACAAATTGCGCCTCGAATACGGCTTCGCTGGTCAGCGGATTCCTGCCGTCATTGGCGAGCGTCGCGGCCATGATGGCAAGGTCGCGGCACGTCACCTTGACCGAGCATTGGCGGAAATAGAGGTCGAGCACCTCGTTCGGATCGCGCCGGATCATGCCGGTATTCAGCATCAGATAGGCGATGGCGCGGTTGCGGTGCCCGGTGGCCAATTCCGACTGGAACACCGCTTCGTCGATCTCCAGCTTGCGGCCGGCGAGGCTCGAGAACAATGCGAGCATGTTGGCGGTGCGTTCGTCCCGGCTCTCGCCTCCCATCAGCTCGGCGACGGCGATCGCCCCGGCATTGACCATCGGATTGAACGGCCGGTTGGCGGCCTCGTCGAGCACGATGGAATTGAACGCCTCGCCGGTGGGCGCGACACCGACATGTTTCAGCACGGCACCACGGCCGTAATGCTGGAGTGCGTAGCCGTACATGAATGGCTTCGACACGGATTGAATTGTGAAGGCGTGATCGGCGTCGCCGACGGCATAGACCTCGCCGTCGATTGTGGCCACGGCGATACCGAACAGCGAGGGGTCGGCCTTGCCGAGTTCCGGAATGTAGTCGGCCGGCTTGCCGCCGGTGATCTGCAAGACGCGGGCGTGAAGTTCGGCCAAATACCCCTGGACCGGCGCCAGCGGCGCCTCCGCGTGCAATCCCCGCGTCCCGCCAAGATCGTTCACCGCGAACCCCCAAAGCTCGAACCGCAAGATCGCGGCAGGAGACATTAGCGCGCCGTGCCGATGGGTATCCGCTCAAATTTTGTGCAGAGCGGCTCAAGAGGCGGGCAGTCTGGGGGCTATTTCTTGCGGAAAAGGTCGAGATGCACGACCTCGGCCGGCGGCCGCGACATGACCGTCTCGGCCGTCGGTTCGCTCACCTCCTCATGCGGCGGTTCGAGCGCGCCGCGCGGCTCCTCCGGCTCGCCCACGAGGTCGGGGAGCGCCGCCGCCATATGCTGGCGGGCCGAGTCGTTGGCCGCTCCAAGCTTGCCGAATTGCAGCCCGAACTGGCCGGAAGGATCGTAGAAGGCCTTGATGGCGCTGAACGGCACCACGAGCCGCTCCGGCACGTTGGAGAAGGAGAGCTTCACCTCGAACCGATCGTTGGTCACCTGCAAATCCCAGAACTGGTATTGCAGGACGATCGTCATCTCCTCCGGATATTGCTCCTTCAGGCGCTTCGACACCGAGACGCCGTCGGCGCCGGTATCGAAGGCGATGTAGAGGTGATGCTCGCCGGGAAGTCCCTCGCGTTGCACGCGCGACAAGACCTGGCGCACCACGCCGCGCAGGGCATCCTGCGTTAGAAGGTCGTATCTGATCTCGTCTTCTGCCATGAGATCCGCCGCTTTTCCCTCTTCGCGACGCGAGGCAGTCTCAAATCACCCCGAATAAAGTGGAGGGCTTCTGTTGCCCGGTGCCCTCCGAAACCGCGCCTGGCCGCCGCGAAGCGGCTAGGACTTGATGTTTAGGCCCACTGCTTACGCAGCCATGGCCTCCGCATAGTTGTCGTTGGCAACTATTTGGTTGGCCCGATAACGGCGGTACCATGCCGGGCAAAAGCGCGTCCTTTACACCCTCGTCGATCCTATTTCGCCCCCTCCAAAGTGGTCAGTGAAAACTCTTGCTTGGGACTGATCGCTTTGGTGGAGGCGCCGGGTACCGCCCCCGGGTCCGAATGGTTTATTACGACGGCTGTTTATCGCCATATCCGGCTCGCGCCGGCGACTCTCAATATAGGCCTCTACGGCGGCGAAAAAAAGATTGACGCTCCAGTAACCCCCAGGAGCGAATCGGCCGATGATGGCGGGGAGGGGAGCGGGCTCCGGGCGCTAGTCGCGCTCGAGCTTGATGATATTGCCGGTGGCGGCCTCGACCTCCATCTCGATCTCGTTGCCGTTGGCGTCGTAGCCTTCGACCTCCCAGACGCCGTCGTCGAGCTCGACTTCCTCGATCTTGGCGATGCCCTTGTCGAAGGCCATGGCCCGGACGTCTTCGATATTGACCGGCGCGGCCGCCGCAGGCACGGCAAGAATGAGGCTCAAGGCAATGATGGCTGGAACGATACGCATGAAAAGCCCTTCTGGTTGGGTGTCGCGGGAACTTCTTGCTTCGGTCTATAACAGGGCAACGTTACGTCGCACATCCTGTTCCAGGCGATTCTAGGAGAGCGATCCAAGTGCGCCAATATCTCGACCTGCTGGCAAAGATCCGCGAGAGCGGCGTCAGGAAAGGCGACCGCACCAACACTGGCACGCTTAGTATTTTCGGCTATCAGATGCGCTTCGATCTCAGCGAAGGCTTTCCGCTCGTCACCACCAAGAAGCTGCATGTGAAGTCGATCATTCACGAGCTGCTCTGGTTTTTGCAAGGCTCGACCAATATACGCTACCTGAACCGACACGGCGTGACGATTTGGGACGAGTGGGCGGACGCCCGAGGCGAGCTTGGCCCGATCTATGGGCGGCAGTGGCGTTCCTGGCCCGCGCCCGACGGCCACCATATCGATCAGATCGGGCAAGTGGTCGACGGCCTGAAGCGCGATCCCGATTCGCGCCGCCACATCGTCAGCGCCTGGAATGTCGGCGAGTTGGACAACATGGCGCTGTCGCCCTGTCACTGCCTGTTCCAATTCTATGTCGCCGACGGGCGCCTCTCCTGCCAGCTCTATCAGCGTTCCGCCGACGTGTTCCTCGGCGTGCCGTTCAACATTGCCTCCTATGCGCTGCTCACTTTGATGATGGCGCAAGTGACGGGCTACCGGCCTGGCGAGTTCATCCACACCTTCGGCGACGCGCATCTTTACCTCAATCATCTCGACCAGGCCGACGAGCAGCTCAAGCGCGAGCCTCGGGCGCTCCCCTTCATGGCGATCAATCCGGACATCCAGTCGCTGTTCGATTTCGCCTATGAGGATTTCACCTTGGTCGGCTACGACCCGCATCCCGCCATCAACGCCCAGGTTGCAGTGTGAGCGGCACGAGCGGAACGGCGGGGGAGCCGATCGTCGCGTTGGTCGTCGCCATGGGCGAGAATCGCGCCATCGGCTGGGGCGGGGACCTGCCCTGGCATTTGCGCAGCGACATGCGCTACTTCCGGGCGATCACCATGGGCAAGCCTGTCATCATGGGCCGGCTCACTTTCGCCTCGCTTCCGCGCCTGCTCGACGGCCGCACCAACATCGTGCTGACGCGCAACGCCGCATTCGAGGCGCAAGGCGCGATCATGGCTTACAATCTCGAAGAAGCGCTCGACGTCGCGCGCAAGACGGTCAAGAAGGCGGGCGCCGACGAGATCATGATCATCGGTGGCGCCGACGTGTTCCGCGAGGCGCTGCCGCTGGCGGACCGCATCTATTTGACCGAGGTGCATGCCGCGCCGCATGCCGACACCTGGTTCCCGGAGCTCGACCGAAGCGAATGGCGCGAGGTCTTCCGTGAGGCGCATGAGGCCGGCCCCAAGGACGACCACGATTTCAGCTTCGTGGTCTTGGACCGTGCAAAGCCAGGCGCAGCCCGCATTGCGCCCCCCGAATGACTAGCCTATAACCCTTGCGATCCTTGTCGCAGGACCGCCATTTTGCTGCGGCTAGCTTGCTGGCCGCTCACCACTAGGGCGGCTTCTCGCGCACCCCCTCTCAAAGCCATCAGGACAAAGCATATGCCTTGGAGCAATCAGAGCGGCGGCGGCGGTTGGAAAGGCGGCGGCGGAGGGCCCTGGGGCCCGCGTCCCGGACCGACCCAACAGCCGGACCTGGAAGAGATTTTGCGCCGGAGCCAGGACCGCCTGCGCCAGGCGATGCCCGGCGGGCGCATGGGTGGGCCGCTCGGCGTGCTGATCGCCGTGGTGCTGATTGGCTTGATCGGCTTTTTCGGCTTCACCGTGCGCGTCAACCCCGACGAGCTCGGCATCGTGCTGCGCTTTGGCGAATATGTGCGGCAGTTGCCGCCCGGCCTTAATTTCCGCTGGCCCTATCCGATAGAGCAGGTCGAGCTGCCCAAGGTCACTCGCGTCAACCGCATCGAGATCGGCATGCGCGGTTCGTCCGACACTCGCGATGCGGCGACCACCGTCCGCAATGTGCCCGAAGAGAGCCTGATGCTCACCGGCGACGAGAATATCGTCGACATTAATTTCGTCGTGTTCTGGCAGATCAGCAACGCGCCTGACTTCCTCTTCAACATCCAGAATCCGGAAGGAACCGTGAAGGCGGTTGCCGAAAGCGCTATGCGCGAGATCGTCGGTCAAAGCGACATCGAGCCGATCCTCACCGCCGCGCGCGCCAAGACCGAACAAGCCGTGCAGCAGCTTATTCAGCGCGTCCTGAACCATTATGGCGCGGGCATTCGCGTCGTGCAGGTTCAGCTCCAGAAGGTCGACCCGCCAGCGCAAGTGATCGACGCCTTCCGTGACGTGCAGGCAGCGCGCGCCGATCAGGAGCGTTTGCAAAACGAGGCGCAAGCCTATGCCAACCGCGTGGTGCCGGAAGCGCGCGGCGACGCCGAGCGCATCTTGCAAGCCGCGCAAGGTTATCGGGATCAGGTCATTGCCGAGGCCAAAGGCGAGGCGGACCGCTTCACCCAGGTGCTCGAGCAGTACAAGAAGGCGCCCGACGTCACCCGGCAGCGCATCTTCATCGATACCATGCAGGAAGTCTTGTCCAAGACCGACAAGATCATCATCGACGACAAAGGAGGCACCGGGGTCGTGCCCTATCTGCCGCTCTCCGAGCTGCAGAAACGCACGCCGCAGCCCACGCCGGAAGGAGGCCAGCAATGAAGCGCACCGGCCTCACCTTCTTCCTCGTTCTGATCGGCTTGGCGGCGATCGCCGCCTATCTCACCTTGTTCACCGTGCATCAGACCCAACAGGCGCTGGTGCTCGAATTCGGCAAGCCCAAGCGCCTGGTCACCGATCCCGGCCTCAACTGGAAGATCCCGTTCATTCAGAACGTCGAATTCTTCGACAAGCGCTTGCTCGATCTCGACTCCTCGCCGCAGGAGGTGATTGCCTCCGATCAGAAGCGGCTGGTGGTCGACGCCTTTGCCCGCTGGCGCATCACCGACGCGCTGCTGTTCTATCAGGCGGTGGGAGACGAGCGCGTCGCCCGCTCGCGGCTCGGCGCTTTCCTGGAAGCATCGCTCCGGCGCGTGCTCGGCTCATCGAGCTTCGAGGCGGTGGTGCGCGACAAGCGCCACGCGCTGATGCAGGACATCACCCAGCAGGTGAACGGCGAGGCCAAGCAGCTCGGCATCACCGTGGTCGACGTGCGCATCAAGCGCGCCGACCTGCCCGAAGCCAAC
>JBQGDO010000090.1:0-14174 GCA_052039105.1 Methyloceanibacter sp. | reverse complement strand
TGATGCTGCTCGATCTCGGCCGCAACGATGTCGGCCGCGTGGCGCAAGTCGGCAGCGTGAAGGTCACCGACTCGTTCTTTCTCGAATATTACAGCCAGGTGATGCATATCGTGTCGAATGTCGAAGGGACGCTCGCGCCCGAGTTCGACGCAGTCGACGCGCTGATGGCCGGCTTCCCGGCGGGCACTGTGTCAGGCGCGCCGAAGGTGCGGGCGATGGAAATCATCGACGAGCTGGAAGACGAAGCGCGCGGGCCCTATGCCGGCTGCGTGGGCTACTTCTCGGCAGGCGGCGAGATGGACAGTTGCATCGTGCTGCGGACTTCCGTGGTGAAGGACGGAACCATGTATGTTCGTGCTGGCGCCGGCATCGTCGCCGACTCCGTGCCGGAGCGCGAGCAGGCCGAATGCATGAGCAAGGCGCGTGCCTTGTTCAAGGCTGCCGACGAGGCCGTGCGCTTTGCCGCGCGCGCCAAGCGCGGACAATGAGCATGCAGGCCCTATGCTGACACTTATCCTGCTGCGCCACGCCAAATCGAGCTGGAGCAATCCGGGCCTTGCCGATGTCGACCGGCCACTCGCCACGCGCGGCTTGAACGACGCGCCGTTGATGGGCAAGGCGATGGCCGAGCGCGGCATCGACCCGGAGCTCGTGCTTTGCTCCGCGGCGCGGCGCACTCGCGACACGCTCGATCTTGTGCTGCCGGAGCTCAGGGTCGAGCCCAAGGTCGTCTACGACCAGGCGCTCTATCACGCGAGCCCCGAGACGATGCTTGAGATGCTGCATGCGGTCCAGCCGGGGACTAACCGGGTCATGCTGGTTGGGCACAATCCCGAGCTCCATGCCTTTGCGCTCGACCTGGTTGGCGCCGGGCCGAAACATTTCCGCGACCGGTTGATGACGAAATATCCGACCGCGGGAGTTGCGGTGATCAATTTCGCGGCGGGACTCTGGAAGAGCGTGGAGGTCAATAGCGGAACTTTGAACCTGTTCCTCTCCCCGCGAGACCTGCGGCTAGCGGCGAAACCTTGACGCGGCGCGCTTCCCGAGCGTAACACCACCCCATGCTGACGCTTATCGATAATTACGACAGCTTCACCTACAACCTCGTGCATTTCCTTGGGGAATTAGGCGCGTCGACGCGCGTCTACCGCAACGACAAGGTTACCGTCGACGAGGTTCTGGCCGAGGCGCCGGAAGCCATCGTGCTGTCGCCTGGACCTTGCGACCCCGACCGGGCCGGCATCTGCCTCGACCTGATCGCCCGCGCCGGACCGGTGGTGCCGATCCTTGGCGTCTGCCTCGGCCATCAGGCCATCGGCCAGGTCTATGGCGGGCGCGTAGTTCGCGCACCGACCCTCATGCACGGCAAGCTGTCCAAGGTGCATCACACCGGCAAGGGCGTGTTTGCCGGATTGCCACAGGATTTCTCCGCCACGCGCTACCATTCGCTGGTAGTCGAGCGGAAGAGCCTACCCGACGAGCTCAAGATCACCGCGGAGACGGCGGACGGGGTGATTATGGGGCTGCAGCACAAGCGCTATCCCGTGCATGGCGTGCAATTCCATCCCGAGAGTATCGCGTCGGAGCATGGACACCAGCTGCTTGAGAATTTCCTCGACCTGGCCCGGGTCGAGCGGCGCGCCCGCGGCTCGGCGCAACGAGAAGCGGCAAGTGCCCTCTAATCCGGCGCAAGTCGGCCCAGCGACGAGCGCCGATCTCCGCCCAACCTTGCGCAAAGTGGCGGCGGGCGAGACCCTCGCCGAGACCGAAGCGGCGGAGGCTTTCGAGACGATCATGTCCGGAGGCGCCAGCGAAGCGCAGGTCGGCGCCTTGCTGATGGGCTTGCGCGTGCGCGGCGAGACGGTGGACGAGATCACGGGTGCCGCGCGGGTCATGCGCGCGCGGGCCCTGAAGGTGCGCGCGCCGGCGGGTGCCATCGACACCTGCGGCACGGGCGGCGATGCCAAGGGCACGCACAACATTTCCACTTGCGCGGCCTTCGTGGTGGCCGGCGCCGGGGTGCCGGTCGCCAAGCACGGCAATCGGTCGATCTCGTCGCGCTCTGGCTCCGCCGATGTACTTGCCGCGCTCGGCGTCAATATCGAGTGCGGGCCGGAGGCCGTTACACGCTGCATCGAGCAATGCGGGCTCGGCTTTATGTTCGCGCCTTCGCATCATGCCGCCATGCGGCATGTCGCCAAGGCGCGCGGCGAGCTTGGCATCCGCACCATTTTCAATCTGCTCGGGCCGCTCGCCAATCCGGCAAGCGCCGACTATCAAATCGTCGGCGTATTTGCTGAGCAATGGGTCGAGCCGATCGCGCATGTACTTGGACGGCTCGGCGTGAATCGCGCTTGGGTGGTGCATGGTTCCGATGGGCTCGATGAGCTGACCACGACCGGGATCAGCCATGTCGCGGTGCTGGATCAGGGCCATGTGTCGACCTTCAAGGTCTCGCCACAGAATGCAGGCCTGTCCGAAGCGAGACCTAAGGATTTGACGGGAGGCGACGCGGCGGAAAATGCGGCGCATATCCGTGCCGTGCTTGGCGGTAATCAGGGCCCGCTCAGGGATATCGTCCTGTTCAACGCGGCGGCTGCCCTGCTGGTGGCGGGCAAGGCCAAGACCCTGCGCGAAGGCGTGGCGCTCGCGGCGGAATCGATCGACAGCGGCAAGGCCAAGGGCGTGCTCGAAGCCCTCGTTAAGCTGAGCCATGATAGAGTCTGAGCCATGGCCCAGGTCCTCGACACGATCCTCGCCTATAAGCGTAAGGAGATCGCAGTCGCCAAGGCGGCGGTAAGCGAAACAGCGCTGCGTGCCAACGCCGAGCGCGCTTCGCCGGTGCGGCCCTTCGGCGAAGCATTGCGCGCGCACATTGCGCGCGGCGAGTTTGCGCTGATTGCCGAGATCAAGAAGGCAAGCCCGTCGAAGGGGTTGATCCGCGCCGATTTCGATCCGCCTTCGCTCGCCAGAGCCTACGAGGCCGGGGGCGCTGCCTGCCTCTCGGTGCTTACCGACACACCATCCTTCCAGGGTCTGCCCGAATATCTGACTGCGGCACGCGGGGCGACCGCACTCCCTGCACTGCGCAAGGACTTCATGATCGATCCGTACCAGGTGCTGGAGGCGCGCGCGCTCGGTGCCGACTGTGTCCTCATCATCATGGCCGCGGTCGACGACGCGACTACACGCCGGCTGAGCGATGCGGCGCGGGTGCTCGGCATGGATGTTCTTGCCGAGGTACACGACGAGGCGGAGCTTGAGCGCGCACTCAGGCTCAACACCAAACTGATCGGCATCAACAATCGCGACTTGAGAACCTTCGATACCACGCTGGCAACCACCGAGCGGTTGGCGCCGCTCGTGCCTCCAGACCGCATCGTCATCGCCGAGAGCGGCATCTTCACCCATGGCGATCTTGAGCGATTGGCGGCCTCCGGCGTGCGTGCCTTCCTGGTGGGCGAAAGCCTGATGCGCCAAGCCGACGTGGCAACGGCGACCCGGGCGCTTCTGACCGGCGCGCAAACGGAGGCGGCGCAATGAGGGCGCGGCTCAGTCATCTCAACGAGAAGGGCGAGGCGCGCATGGTCGATGTATCGGCGAAGGATGTCACCGTGCGTACCGCGCGCGCCGAAGGCTTCGTGTCGATGGCGCCGGCCACGCTCGATCTGATCTTGTCGGGCAACGCGCCAAAGGGTGACGTGCTGGCGACTGCTCGCATCGCCGGCATCATGGCCGCCAAGCGGACGCATGAGCTGATCCCGCTTTGCCATCCCCTCCCCTTGAGCGAGGTCACGATAGAGTTCGAGCCCTCGCGCGATCCGCCCGGCATTCGCGTCGAGGCAGCGGTTAAGGTCGACGGCAAGACCGGCGTTGAGATGGAGGCGCTGACCGCGGTGTCGATCGCCTGCCTCACCATCTACGACATGACGAAAGCGGTCGATCGGGCGATGTCGTTCTCCGGCATCCGCCTCATGGAGAAGACCGGCGGCCGCTCCGGTCCCTTCAAGCGCTGATGGCTCTGCTTTCCGTTGCTGAAGCTCTGACCCGGGTGACGGGCGGACTCGCGCCATTGGAGACAGAGCGTGTGGCGCTCGATCAGGCAGCCGGCCGCGTACTGGCCGAAAATCTCGCCGCCAAGCTTACCCAGCCGCCCTTCGATGCCTCGGCGATGGACGGCTATGCGGTGCGTGTAGCAGACCTCGCCACCCTGCCCACGAAACTCAGGCTGATTGGAGCGTCGGTTGCGGGTGCTGGCTTCAAAGGGCGCGTTGGCCAAGGCGAGACTGTCCGCATCTTCACCGGCGCGCCTCTACCCGAAGGTGCTGATGCGATTGTCATTCAGGAAGATGTCGCTGAGGCGGCGGACGTCGTCACGATCAAAGCCGCAAGCGTCGGCGGCCAGCACATCCGCGCGCGCGGCCAGGACTTCAGGCAGGGCGAAGTTCTGCTCACCGCCGGCACGCGGCTCGGTCCGCGCGAGCTCATGTTGGCTGCGGCCATGAACCAGGCGGAACTTCCGGTGCGCCGCAAGCCGAAAGTGGCGATCCTCGCCACCGGCGACGAAGTCGTGCAGCCGGGCTCGGAACTCGGCTCGGACCAGATCGTCTCCTCGGTCCCCTCGGGGCTGGCGGCCCTGATCGATCTCTATGGCGGAGAGCCGATGAGTCTTGGCATCGCCAAGGACAATGCCGAAAGCATCGTCACACTGGCCCAGGCGGGAAGCGCGGCCGAAATCCTGCTCACCATCGGTGGTGCGTCGGTTGGAGAGCGAGACCTCGTGGCGAGTGCGCTCGGCGCCATCGGGCTTCAAGTCGACTTCTGGAAGATCGCCATGCGACCGGGACGGCCGATGCTCTACGGGCGCATCGGGCATCAGCGCGTGCTCGGAGTGCCGGGCAACCCCGTCTCGGCGTTGATCTGCGCGCAGGTCTTCCTCAAGCCAATGCTGGACACGATGCTCGGGGTTACCGAGAGGCCGACGCCCGAGCCAGAAGCCACGCTTGGCGCGCCGCTGGAAGCCAATGGCGAGCGCGAGCACTACATGCGGGCGGTCTCCGAGTGGCGCGAGGATGGGACCCGGATCGTTCGCCCCCTGGCCTCGCAGGACTCGTCGCTCGTGGCGGCTCTGGCGAAGGCAGACTGCCTCATCGTGCGGGCGGCCTACGCGCCCGCTTTGGGCCCTGGTGCCCGGGTCAGGATCCTCCCGCTGCCTCGCGGTTAAGGCACCGGAAACCCGAATCACCGAGGTCTCAAGCCAGGCGGCGCTCTACCGCATTGGTGGCTTTCCCCTTGCAGAACACAAATAGAACAGATAAACTGTTCATGATTTGTACAAGCGGGTCCGGGAAACGTTAAGGCGTCGAACAAAGGACTAACCGCTCGAAGGGGACCGAGATGCTGACACCGAAGCAGAAAGAGCTTCTCATGTTCATTCATGAGAGGTTGAAGGAGTCCGGCGTGCCCCCCTCCTTCGACGAGATGAAAGAGGCGCTCGACCTCAAATCGAAGTCCGGTATCCACAGGTTGATCACAGCGCTGGAGGAGCGCGGCTTCGTCCGCCGCCTGCCGCACCGCGCCCGCGCCATGGAGATCGTGCGGCTGCCAGAGTCTGTCCCGCAGGGCGTTGCCGCGCGGTCACGCGGCTTCTCGCCGAGTGTCATCGAAGGAAGCCTCGGCCGGGTGCCCCAGCTCGCCGAGGGCGAAAGCATGCCCCAGACCGTGGCCGTGCCGGTCATGGGCCGGATCGCCGCCGGCGTGCCCGTGGAGGCGATCCAGACGCGGCTTTCGACCATCGAGGTGCCGCCAGAACTGCTGTCGAAGGGCGAGCATTACGCCCTCGAGGTCAAGGGCGACTCCATGATCGATGCCGGTATCCTCGAAGGCGACACGATCATCGTCAGGAAATGCGAGGATGCCAGCAACGGCGACATCGTCGTGGCGCTGGTCGACGAGGAGGAAGCCACCCTCAAGCGCCTGCGCCGGCGCGGCGACTCTATCGCGCTCGAAGCGGCCAATCCGGCCTATGAGACGCGCATCTTCGGTCCGGACCGAGTGCGCGTGCAGGGCCGGCTGGTCGGCCTGATCCGCCGCTACTGATCCTTCCCGCGCGCCCAGGGCCGGTTGCCGCGCGAAGCGGCAACGGTTTCCGTTCGTATCGAGAGCCCCTCGACATAGAGCGCGTGCGCGCCATGCGCCTTCAGCATGCGCCGGTCAACGATGACACGCGCGGCACGGCACTTGCCGACCGTGAACGGCGCAATCACGATATCGGCGACGCGGCAATCCTCTTCGAGCGCGGCCGGATGGCGGATAAGCGCCACGGTTTTGCCCTTGACGGTGCCGATGCAGCCGAGGCTATCGCAGCGGAAAGCACCCTCATCGCTCGCCGCGACGATATCCCGGTCGTCGCCGTCCGCAAGCAACCAGTTATCGGCGCTGTAGCTCGCCGCCGTCGCCGGCGGAAACACGAGATTGCCGCTCTCTGAACGAAGCGCGGCGGTTCTGCCCTCTCTTTCGATGAGGATGTCTGGGCGATCGCCTTGCGGCGCAAGCGCCAGGCCGGCAGCCGCGATCACCAAGCCGAGAGCCCGCAATCGCGTCTGCCACAGGCAAAGCCAGATGCCTCCGAGCACGATGAGCACGAGAGCTGTGCCCGAGATCTGCGGGAGGATGGTCACCGCGCCCGGCCAGGATGCCACCCATTTGCCGGTCTCCACCATCAGGTCGATGCCGAGTCCCATAAGCCTGAGCGGCCACACCTCGAGGCCAAAGGGCATGGCGATCAGGCTCACTAGCGCCATCGGCATGATCAGGAGACTGACCAGCGGCGCGGCGATGAGATTGGCGAACAAGCCGTAATGGGTCATGCGGTGGAAATGATAAAGCGCGAAAGGAGCGACCGCGGTTCCGGCGATGAGAGTGGTGATGCCAGCTCCGGCGATCAAACCGCCCCCCTTGCGCAAGGTGCGGAAGACCGGGCTCACGTCGGGTGCCCCCTGCCATTTGCGCTTCGACAGCCATTCATAAAGAGCGACGAGGGCGATGACTGCGGCGAAAGACATCTCGAAGCTCGGGTCGAACAGCGATTCCGGCGCGGCAATGAGGATCACCATTGCCGCGAGCGCGACATTGCGCATGGTCAACGCCGGTCGATCGAGTATGACGGCGATCAAGACGATGCTCATCATGATCCAGGAGCGCACGGTGGGAACGGCGGCGCCCGACAGGGCGAGATAGAAAGATGCGGCGCAAAGCGCGATGGCGGCCGCCCATTTCTTGATGGGGTAGCGCAAAGCCAAAACCGGAACGAGCGCTAGCAGCGCGCGGGCGAGCCAGAACACGGTGCCCGCCATGATGGCCATGTGCAGGCCTGAAATCGATAGGATGTGCGCGAGCCCGGAATCGCGCATCGCCTCGGTCACTTCCCTGCTAACGCCGCCGCGGTCGCCGGTGATGAGTGCGATGGCGATCTCGCCCGTCTCATCCGGCAAAACGGCCCTAATGCGCGCGCTGACCGCGGCTCTCAGCACATCGACCTTTGCCCAGAGCGCCAAGTCCCATGGGAGCGGAGGTGCGTCGCCAACGCGCGAGATCGCGCTCGTGGCATAGCCGGTGGCACCGAGACGGTCGAACCAGGCCTGGCGGGCGAAATCGAAACTGCCGGGGGCGATCGGTTCCGGCGGCGGCTGAAGCGTTGCGTTGAGGGTTACGGTCTCGCCGATGTTCACGTCGGATGCTTCGCCTGCCGGCATGGTCACGCGCACGCGGTAAGGTTGCTCCGCAGGGGGCAGATCGCCGAGCGAAAGCACGCGTAAGGTGAGGCGCGCGCGGCCCTTGTCGCGCAATTCATGCGCCTCGACGAAGCCGGTGACCTTCGCATAACGAATTTCTTGCGTCAGCACGGGCGCCCGCACTATCTCGGTGCGGAGCTTGGCAACGGTGAAGCCGCCAGCGAAGGCAAGTAATGCCCCGCCGAGGCAAAGGCCGAGCGCTGCATGTCTGAAGAAAATCGTGAGGCCGAGCGCGGCGATAAGAAACGCGGCAGCCGTCCTCTGGCCGGGCTCCTCGCCGAGAGCGAAATAGGCAATGATGCCGCCGGCGAAGAGCACCGGGAGCCAGAGGAACCAACGGTCGGTTTCGGCCTGGAGCGCGCGGGAGCTTGCGCCGAGCGATGTGGCCAAGAGCCCCGCCGGCCTTCGCGGCGCGGCGTGCCCTTCCTCGCCCCAGCCCTGTTCCCCCCGATCCGGCATAGGCGATGGCCTAACAGGCGACAGGAACGGCCCCTTCCCTGCCCTTACCCCGCACCGGTCGCCATGCTACATCACGCCAGCCTTCATGAACCAGGACCACTCGCTAACCGCATGAGCCAAAAGGTCATTACGCGCTTTGCACCGTCGCCGACGGGCTATCTGCATATTGGGGGAGCACGCACGGCTCTGTTCAACTGGCTCTACGCCAAGCACACCGGCGGAAAGATGCTGTTGCGCATTGAGGACACCGATAGAGCGCGGTCGACTGAAGGGGCCATTCTCGCCATCCTCGACGGGCTCCGCTGGTTAGAACTGGAATGGGACGGCGAGCCGGTCTACCAGCTCACGCGCGCGGAGCGCCATCGCGAGATCGCCGAACAATTGCTGGCCCAGGGTAACGCTTATCGTTGCTATGCGACGCCCGAGGAATTGCAGGCGATGCGCGAGCATGCCCGCGCCGAGGGCCGCGCGCCGGGCTATGACGGCACTTGGCGGCATCGCGATCCCTCCGAGGCGCCAACGGGCATCGAGCCGGCTATTCGCTTCAAGGCGCCGCGCGAGGGGGAAACGGTCATTGAGGACCGTGTCCAGGGTCGGGTCGTGTTCGCCAACAAGGACCTCGACGATCTGGTGATTCTGCGCAGCGACGGCACGCCGACCTACAATCTCTCGGTGGTGGTCGACGACCACGACATGGGGATCACCCATGTCATCAGGGGCGACGATCATCTCACCAATGCGGCGCGGCAGACGCAGATCTTCAAGTCGCTCGGCTGGGACACACCGGTGTACGCGCATGTGCCGCTGATCCACGGGCCCGACGGGGCCAAGCTGTCGAAGCGGCATGGCGCGCTCGGGGTCGAGGCCTACCGCGCCATGGGCTATCTCCCCGCGGCGCTCCGCAACTATCTCGTCAGGCTCGGCTGGAGCCACGGCGACGACGAGATCATGTCGACGGAGCAGATGATCGAATGGTTCGATCTCGATGCGGTCGGCCGCTCGGCGGCGCGCTTCGATTTCGTCAAGCTGGAGAATCTGAACGGACATTATCTCCGTGCGACGCCAGACACAGAGATCGTGGCGCGCCTCAAAGCGCTGATCCCCGAACTGCCCGATGGCGCCGCGCTGCTTGAGCGAATCGACGACGAGGGTTGGCGCAGGCTCGAACGTGCAATGCCCGGGCTGAAAGAGCGCGCCAAGACTCTGGTCGAACTGCTCGACAATGCGTCCTTCCTGTTCGCGCAAAGGCCGATTAGGCCTGACGAGAACGCCAAGAAGCTGCTCGATTCCGTCGGGCGCGAAACGCTTGCCGCCATCCTGCTTCGGCTCGAAGCGGTCAAGCCTTGGTCGGCAGAGCGGCTTGAATCGACGGTTAAAACCTTTGCCGACGAAACGGGCCGCAAGCTCGGTAAGGTTGCCCAACCCCTACGTGCCGCCTTAACCGGCAAGTCAACTTCCCCTGGTATTTTCGATGTGCTTGAGGTGCTTGGCCGCGAGGAATCGCTTGCCCGCATCCGCGATCAGGTGCATGCAGGCGCGGCTGCTTAACATTTGAGCAGTTCAAATTGTTGCGCTGCGGCACGATCGGCGCGATTATGTGGCGCCGCAACAAGCGCGTGCCGAGCGTCAGTCGCATGCCGCGCTTGATAGCGGATGTCCTCCTTCGGTACCGTCAAAGGAGCGTTTAGATGAGCGTCGCAGAAAATCTTCGCGCGTCAGCCACGGGCGAGGCCTCGGTCTCGATCGATGGCGCGCGGTACGACCTGCCGGTCCGCAAGGGAACGATCGGCCCCGACGTCGTCGATATCACCACGCTCTATCAAGACACCGGGTGTTTCACCTACGACCCCGGATTCACCTCGACCGCGAGCTGCGAGTCGAAGATCACCTATATCGACGGCGACAAAGGCATCCTGCTTTATCGCGGTTATCCGATCGACCAGCTCGCGGAGGACGGCACCTTCCTCGAGACGGCGTATTTGCTGCTCTACGGCGAGCTTCCGACCGAGGCGCAATTTAGGGACTTCACCGACCGCATCACCCGGCACACCATGGTGCATGAGCAGATGACGCGGTTCTACACCGGATTCCGGCGCGACGCGCATCCCATGGCGGTCATGGTCGGCGTGGTCGGCGCTCTTTCGGCCTTCTATCACGACTCCATCGACATCAGCGATCCGGCGCAACGGGAGATGGCGAGCATTCGCATGATCGCAAAGATGCCGACGATCGCCGCCATGGCTTACAAGTACTCCATCGGCCAGCCTTTCATGTATCCCAAGAACGAGCTGGATTATTCGGCCAACTTCTTGCACATGTGCTTCGCGGTGCCCTGCGAGGAGTACAAGGTCGATCCCGTGCTCGCACGCGCCATGCGGCGAATCTTCATCCTGCATGCCGATCATGAGCAGAACGCCTCAACCTCGACGGTGCGGCTCGCCGGCTCGTCTGGCGCCAATCCCTTTGCGTGTATTTCGGCCGGCATTGCCTGTCTGTGGGGGCCGGCGCATGGCGGCGCCAACGAGGCGGCGCTGATGATGTTGCAGGAGATCGGCACGGTCGATCGCATTCCCGAATACATCAAGCGCGCCAAGGATAAGAATGATTCCTTCCGGCTGATGGGCTTCGGCCACCGGGTCTACAAGAACTACGATCCGCGCGCCAAGATCATGCAGAAGACCTGTCACGAGGTGCTCGACGCGGTGGGGCACGGCGACGATCCGATCCTCAAGGTAGCACTTGAGCTGGAGAAGATCGCCCTGTCCGACGAGTATTTCATCGAGAAGAAGCTCTATCCGAATATCGACTTCTATTCGGGCATTACGCTCAAGGCGCTCGGTTTCCCGACTGAGATGTTCACCGTGCTCTTTGCCATAGCCCGCACGGTCGGTTGGATCGCGCAGTGGATGGAAATGATCGAGGATCCTTCGCAGCGCATCGGCAGGCCGCGCCAGCTCTATACCGGTGCCACCGAGCGGGACTACGTGCCGATGGACCGGCGCTAAGCGCCTGCGTCTTCCGACCAAGACTTGCCGACAAGAAATAGTCCGTGCCGGTCGGCCTCAGCGATCGTAGCGTCTCGGTCGGCCATCAGCACCTGCCCTGCTGCCACGGCGATGCCGGCAACGCCAGCGGCAGCCGCCTTACCAACCGTATCGGGGCCGATCGTCGGCAAGTCGACGCGTTGCTCTTGTCCTGGCTTGGGCGCTTTGGCGAGGACGCCAGAGGGCGCGCGCGGGGCCTTGCCGAGCGCGCGAAGCTCGGCGCAGCGCACAAGCATGGCGTCCGTCCCCTCGGCCGCCTCGACGGCAAGCACGTGGCCCCTGGCCACCACGGCGGCTTGTCCCACATCGAGCCGGCCGAGCGCCCTCACGACCTGGAAGGCCATGTCAATGTCAGCTTCATCATCGGCAGAGGGACGCCTATCGCCGAGGGGGCCCTCGCCTGCCAGGAGCTCGGGCGCTACGTCCCCCGCACCGTGCACGCGGTAACCCTTCTCCTCGAAGAAGCGCACCACCCGGGACAGCACATGGTCGTCCCCGCCCTTCCCCAGGCTGAGGATGAAGGGCAAGGTTTTGATCGCGCCGAGATCCAGTCTGACGTTGGAGAAATCCGGGCGGTTCACGCCGCCGATGATGACCAGATCGCCGCAACCATTGTTGTCAAGGGCGCGGAACATCTTGCCGATCTCACCCCATTTGACCCAAGTATGCGGAAAGCGCTCGATCTCCTCGCGCGCCTCGCCGCGAATGCCGACAATGTGCAGGGGCAGGCCTCGCGCCGACGCCGCTTCGGCCAAGATGCAAGGGAGAGGACCGCGTCCGGCAATGATTCCGAGCGGGCCTACTATGTTCGCAGCCTCGGGCACGGCGCAGCTATTCTATCAGCTTGTCGGAGTTGCAGCATTGCTTGGCACGCAGAATGACCGGTCGGATCCGGTCTTGATGAAGTCGATAATCTGGCGAGCCAGCGAGTTGCCCGAAAACATGTGCTCCACGTCTTCCAGCCGCTCCTTCAGGGTGCCCTCGCTGGAGAACAGCATGCGATAAGCCTGCCGCAATTCGTGGATCTGCTCGCGCGGAAAACCCTTGCGCTTGAGGCCGACAATATTCAGTCCGCAGAGGCTGGCGCGGTTGCCGATCGCCATGCCGAAGGGAATCACATCGGCGGTGATGCCGGTCATCCCGCCGATGAAAGCGTAGGCCCCAATGCGCACGAATTGATGCACGGCCGACAGGCCGCCGATGATAGCGCCGTCACCGATCGAAACGTGACCGCCGAGGGTCGCGCCATTGACCAGGGTGACGTTATTGCCAAGCTCGCAGTCATGGGCGACATGCGAGCCGATCATCAGCAGGCAATTGGCGCCGACCTTGGTCGCCATGTGGCCGCCGGCCGTACCGGGATTGATCGTGACATGCTCGCGGATGATGGTATTGGGTCCGATCTCGAGCGTGCTCGGCTCGCCGTGATACTTCATGTCCTGCGGCGGCAGCCCGACCGAGGCAAAGGGGAAGACCTTGCAGCCCGCGCCGAGCGTCGTCCGGCCATCGATCGCCACGTGGGAGCGAACGACGACACCCTCGCCGAGCTCGACGTGCGGTCCAATCACGCAGAAAGGGCCGATCTCGACATTCGGCCCAAGTCTCGCGCTTGGATCGACCGCGGCGGTCGCATGGATGTTGGCCATGCTCGCCCTGGCTATGTCTCGACGATGACGGCGCTCACTTCGGCCTCGGCGACGAGGTTGCCGTCGACGAGCGCCTGCGCCTTGAAGCGCCAGACGCGACCGCGATTGCGCATCTTTTGCACGTGATAATGGATGGTATCGCCGGGAACCACGGGGCGGCGGAACCGGGCCTTGTCGATGGCCATGAAATAGACCAGCGGCGGCTCCTTGAACTCCTCGAGATGGCGCATGCAAAGCGCCCCGGCCGTCTGCGCCATGCCCTCGATGAGGAGCACGCCGGGCATGACCGGATTGCCGGGGAAGTGTCCCTGAAAATGCGGCTCGTTCGCCGTGACGTTCTTGATGCCGATGGCCGAGCGGTCGCCATCCATCTCGACGATACGGTCGACCATCAGGAAGGGGTAGCGATGCGGCAGAAGCTTCAGGATGTCGGTGATTTCCGCCTTCCCAAGCTTCGACTTCACTCCGCTCTCATTCATAAACACCGGCTCCTTGGACGGGCTGTCAGAGCCTTATGCCCCGTCTCCGCTCCCACCATCACCTTGATCAAGCTTCAAATCCTTACGCTCGGCAAGCTTTTGCAGCAATGTCAGCTCCCGGAACCAGAGACGGACCGGCTTGGCGGGGGTGCCGCCCCATCTGACGCCCGGCGGCACGTCGCCCCGCACATTACTGCTCGCCGCAATCTGCGCGCCAGCGCCAATCTTGACATGGCCGACAACGCCAACCTGGCCGCCAAGAACAACGAAATCGCCGAGCTGTGCGCTGCCCGAAATACCCGTTTGGGCCACGATAATGCAATGTCTTCCAATCACCACGTTGTGCCCGATTTGGACAAGATTATCAATTTTGGTGCCCTCGCCGATCACGGTGTCGCGCAGGGCGCCCCGGTCGACAGTGGTGTTGGCGCCGATTTCGACGCCGTCCTGAATGACCACGCGGCCGATTTGCGGGACTTTCACGTGCCCCGCCTTGCCCATAGCAAAACCGAAGCCGTCCTGGCCGATCGCCACCCCGGCGTGGATCGTGACATGGTTACCGATGAGCGCGTGGGTGACCGAGGCGTTGGGTCCGATATAGCAATTGCGGCCGACATGCACGCGATAGCCGATCACGCTGCCTGCGGCGATCACCGTGTCGGCGCCGATCGCAGCCTCCGGGCCGACGACTGCTCCGGGCTCAACGATGGCTCCAGCCTCGAGCTTTGCCGTCGGGTGGACGGTGCAGGA
>JBQGDO010000089.1:0-2285 GCA_052039105.1 Methyloceanibacter sp. | reverse complement strand
GCCGAGCTTGCGCGCCTTGTCCTGTGCGTCACTTATTTCAAGCGCAACTTGGGGATTGTCTCTATTGGCGATGATCGCCAAGCGGCGCAGGCCCGGGATCACCTCACGCAATATTTCGAGTCTCTTGTCGAACAGATCACCCGACTGGTTCGATAACCCGGTGACGTTGCCGCCCGGTCGGGCGAGAGAAGCGACCAAGCCGCTTCCAACGGGGTCCGGCGCCAGTGTAAAGACAAGCGGAATGACCGAGGTGGCACGTTTTGCCGCTGGAACGGCGATTCCTCCCAGGACAACAACATTGACGTTGAGCCGAACGAACTCGGCCATGATCTCGTCAAAGCGCTCGCTGCGGCCTTCCGCCCAGCGATACTCGATCGCGATTGTCTGACCGTCGACCCAACCAAGTTCGCGCAGCCGCTGCACAAAAGCAGCGACCCACGGCTTCCAGGTCGAAGGCGAAGCGACGCCCAGGAACCCGACTGTCGGCAGTTTTTTCGCCCGTTGCGCCCATGCCGCGAGCGGCCAGCTTGCTGCCGCACCGCCGAGCAGCGTAATGAATTCGCGGCGTTTCAATTGATCGAACTGCATCGGCTGCCCCAGCCAGGGTTACAGCATAGCGCATTGATGAGGATCGAGTCAGGGGCTCGTTGCGCTGCGAGATTTCGATCCGGTCTAATGACGGCTTGGGGTCGATGCTGTTGAAAAAGTCGCTGATGATCCCGGCGAGCCCTTCCATTTTGAGCATTTTAGGGTGTCGCGGTCTCCGTTTCCCCTCTGGCGGGAATTGCGAGAGGAGCGTAGGCGTCCAACTGTCCGGGCTGGACGCCACTGACGCTCAGGCGCCGCATACAGCTGGCATGCTCATCGCTGGTCGCCAGATATAGTTGGCGAGTGTCTTCAAGTTCTGCGCGACTGCAGCGAGGTGGAACTCGTCCCGTGCACCGGAAAGTCCCCGTAACCGCATGCGCTCAAAACCGTGGTGCGTCTTCAGGTGCGCAAAGCGCATCTCGACCTTCTTGCGCTCGTTACGGGATTTGGCGAACTCAGGCGTGTCCATCAAGGCGCGCGTCGCATCCCGTGCGTCCTCATGTACGTCGCGCGGGATCTTTCGGAAAGTCATGTTCGGAGTGCACTTGGGTTTGAGCGGGCATGGGCCGCAGTCGCCGGTGCTGGCGCGATAAAGAATGGTCCTGCCATCGTGCACCGTCCCGGTCGTCCTGAGAAACTTACCCTGAGGGCAGATGTAGAGGTTGCGCTGCCGATCGAAGGTGAAGTCGGCGCGCGACAAGATGCCTTCTTCGCGCTTGCTCATGTCCCAAACCGGGATGTGCGGCGTGATGCCGGTGCCAATAACCCAATGGAGGAACTTGCCAGTGCCGTACGCCGTGTCGGCGGCGAGCCGTTCGGGCTTGAGCCCCAGTCGCTGCTCAGTTCGCTTGATCATCGTTTTCGTCGCGGCGACCTCGTCATAAGTGCGGGCTGGCGTAGCTTCTACATCGACGATGACCGCGTACTTGATGTCGATCAGGTAATTGAGCCCATAGCCGAATTGCACGCGCTTGTTGGCTTTCGCGGTCCAGGCCGAGCACGGGTCCACCGGCGAGATCACTTTGGGCGGCTTCCGATCCGCGCCAGCGTCTTCATCATCAAGGGCCGTCAGGAACTCCGCGACAGCACGCGTCTGCCGCTCGGGCGCTGACCAGTCGATCTCATCTGGAGCCCTGCCGTGATAGCGGCTGGCGTCGGCTTCCATGACACTCGCATCGACCGCAAAGCCCTCGCCCTTGACGAGACCTGCATCCATGCACGCGCGCACCACGGCTTCGAACATCTGGCGGAAGATGTCACTATCGCGAAAGCGGCCGTGACGATTAACCGAGAAGGTCGAATGATCAGGTACCTTGTCATCGAGTTCGAGGCGACAGAACCAGCGATAACCGAGATGGAGCTTGACCTCCTCGCACAGCTTCCGTTCAAAACGGATGCCATAGCAGTAGCCGACAATGAGCATCCGGATCATCAGCTCAGGATCGATCGAGGGCCGCCCGATGTCGCTGTAGAACGGGGCCAGCTTCTCGCGAAGATCGACCAGCACCCGCGTGACGATGGGATTGAGGCGGCGTAGCAGATGATCCCCCGGAATGTGTTCTTCAAGGTTGAAAAGGTAGAACAGTTGGCTCTGATCGACCGTCTGACGACCCATCATGACCGCCCCCGTCGCTGAAAGCGTCAGACGACGGAATCATGATTCGTCGTTATTCACGAAGACTTTTTCAACAGCATCG
>JBQGDO010000088.1:0-1959 GCA_052039105.1 Methyloceanibacter sp. | reverse complement strand
AGTGTAGCAGATCTCGATCAGCGCCTCGTAGTTGCGCGCAACTGGCTCGCCGAAATCGACATCGAAAGCCGAAACCGTGTCGGAGATATTGGTATAGGCAAAGCCGATCGCCAGCGCATCGTTCGGCCGGTTGCGGAACATGCCGGTGAAGGTGACGCCGCCGTCGAAATACCAGTCGATCAGGTTGCGGTCCTCGGGCGCGCCAATCACTCGCGCGAAAACGCCGACGCCTTTGGGATCCTCGCTGCCCGGCACGCGCCAGACGAGCTGATCGATGATGCCGTAAAGGCCCCAGTTATGATCGAGCGGGCGGCCGGCATTGCCGGTGACGGCGATCAGCGCGCCGCCGGAATCGAAGCGCTGGTGCTCGAATTCGCCGAAGTGATTCCAGCCGCCGATCTTGACGATGCCGCGCAAGCCATTCGGGTTATAGGTGTAGGCGCCTTCGACCATCAGCAGCGGCGGATCGTCGAGCTCGAAATCGAGACCGTGCGGGTTGCAGCGCTGCGGGTCGCCGCCGCCCTTGTTGCAAGCAGGCGCGGGATCGCCGTTATAGACGCCGACGAGAAGCGCCGTTCGGTCATTTGGGGTGACGGCGACGCGGACGCCTGGGGTCGCAAGCGGATAGGCCGGACCTCCACTCGGCAGATCGGCGGCAGTGATGGACGGCCAACCCCAGGTGCCATTGAGGAAATAGCCCCCACCCTCGCTGATGATGAACTCGGCATCGGCGGCAAGCTGACCCACTTTCACAGCTAGCTTGTCGTCGAACAAATGCTGCTCAAACCACAGCTCGAATAGGCGCGTGGCATCGGTCGCCTCAAGATTCGAAACTGGCATCAGCGAGCCGATATTGGCTGCGGTGATCGAGTTGCCGTGAATCTGATAGCCGTCGGCGTGGAAGCAGAGACCTTTCCAGAAGCCAAGCTTGTGCATGTCGGCTTTGACGTAAAGCTCGAGCACGCCGTCATACTCGCCGCCCTGGTCGAAGCCGCCCCAGTTGTAGAAGGTCTCGCCGTAGTAATAGCCGCCGACCTCAATCCCGTTTCGCGCAAGTCCCCGGCGTATGCCAAAGGCATCGATCGGCATCACCGCGTCTTCTGGAATGCCCGCCGCGCCATGAGCGACATCAGCGGGTGTCAGTTCGCACTCCGCGCGCGCGACGCCGGGGATAGCGAAAAGTGCCGCGGCGATTGCCAGCGTGCCGATGGTTTTGGACAGGCTTGGGGGGAAGATTTCCCTTTCCCGCTCCGACACCGCGTGGCCACCGCCTGCGATCCGCTCCTGCTTCATTTCAGCCCCCCGGCTCAAACTGGTCACTGTCTGTTATGTTATAACGTATGCACTATCCCGGACCATTCCGTCAACTCCACGCTCAGGGCGTGCGGCCCGCTTCCGCCTTCTGCTCCTCTCCGACCTTTTCCGGATTGTCCAGGCTATCGGAGCCTTCGAACTCGATTGCCTTGAGGTCGAGGACGGCCACGGCGCGCTCGATTGCCTTGGTCTGATCGAGCAACGCATCGACTACGCGCTGCACTACGGCGTTCCCCACCTCGTTATCCTCGCCGATCATCTGATCGTAGGATTCGACGGTGAGCGCGCGCAGATAGAGCGCATTCATCGCCTCCATGGTGGCGTCGAGCTTGGCGCGCAGCTCGGCGTCGATCTCCGGCGCCTTCGCCTTGACGAGATCGGACACGCTCGGTCCGGACACGAGCGACCGGTCGATGCGGCGATAAGCACCGAGATAGACGTTGCGGATGCCGAGCGCATCGAAGAAGTGCGAGGCATGGGTGTTGTCGGAGAAGCAATCATGCTCCTCCTCCGGATCGTGGATCATCAGCCCGAGCTTGATGCGCTCGCCGGCAAGCTCGCCATACGAGAGGCTGCCGAGCCCGGTGAGGATGGCGGTGAGGCCGGCTTGGTCTGTGCCGTCCTTGATGGTCTTCCGCGCCTCGC
>JBQGDO010000087.1:0-26337 GCA_052039105.1 Methyloceanibacter sp. | reverse complement strand
ACGGATCGAGCGCCTTTTTTATGGCAATCATCGCCTGAACTCCTGCTCCATGCTCGGCGACGAGATAGTTAATCTTGCCCTGGCCGATGCCATGCTCTCCGGTGCAGGTGCCCCCGAAGCCGAGCGCCCGCTCGACCAGACGGTCGAGGAAGGCCTGCACCTTGCCGCGCTCCTCGGGGTCGGAGGCGTCGATCAACGGCATGACGTGGAAATTGCCGTCGCCCACATGGCCGACGATGGGGGCGAGCAGCCCCAGGCGATCGATATCCGCGCGTGTTTCTGTCACGCAACGCGCAAGCATCGAGATCGGCACGCAGACGTCGGTAGAGATCAATTCGGCGCCCGGCCGCAGGCCGCGCACCGCCCAATAGGCGTCATGCCGCGCCTGCCAGAGCTTGGTGCGCTCTTCTGGGTGTTCGGCCCAGCGGTAGTCCCCTCCTCCTTCCGCGCGCGTGATCTCGGCGAAGGTCTCGACCTGCTCGCGCGCCGACGTGGCCGTGCCGTGGAACTCGAGGAAGAGATGCGGCGTCTCGGGCAAAGCCAGATGCGAATAGGCGTTGCAGGCGCGGATCTGCACCTCGTCGAGCAGCTCGATGCGCGCGAGCGGCAACCCGATCTGCAACGCGGCGATGGTGGCATTGCACGCGCCTTCGATCGAATTGAAGGGGCACACGGCGGAGAGGATGATCTCGGGGATACCGTAAAGTTTCAAGGTGAGGCGGGTGATGATGCCGAGCGTGCCCTCGGAACCGACCAGGAGCCGGGTGAGGTCGTAGCCGGCGGAGGATTTCCGCGCGCGCCCGCCCGTCTCGATCACGCTGCCGTCGGCAAGGACGGCGGAAAGCCCGAGCACGGCGTCGCGCATGGTGCCGTAGCGGACGGCGTTGGTGCCGGAGGCGCGCGTCGCGGCCATGCCGCCGAGACTAGCATCGGCGCCCGGATCGACAGGGAAGAAGAGACCGCTGCCGCGCAGATGGTCGTTCAGCGTCTTGCGGGTGACGCCCGGCTCGACCGCGCAGTCGAGATCGGCCTCGTGCACCGCAAGGATGCGGTCCATGCGCGAGAGATCGAGTGAGATGCCGCCGAACGGCGCGTTGACGTGGCCTTCGAGCGAGGTGCCGGTGCCGAACGGGATCACCGGCATGCGCGCCTTGGCGCAAAGCCGCACGATCTCGGAGATTTCCCCTTGCGTCTTGGCGAAGAGGACGGCGTCGGGCGGCTGGCACTTGAGCCAGGTGAGCGTGTTGGCGTGCTGCTCGCGCAGCGCCTGGCTTAGTGAAAACCGATCGCCGAAGCGAGCAGCGAGCGTTTCGAAGAGAGCCCGCTTGGCCTCCGCCGTAGGGCGTGCTTGCGGCTCTGCCATGATCGCGGTCATGGCCCGATCTTATAGGTGCTTCGTCTGAAAATGCTTAGGCTTTTCCGAGCGGCCTAGACGCCGACCACGAAGATGACGGCCGCGAAATGGCAGCTCGCCGCCGACAATACGAAGCCGTGCCAAATGGCGTTCTGATAGGGCAGCCGTTCCCAGAGATGGAACACGACACCGATCGTGTACAAAACGCCGCCCAGCATGAGCAGCGTGAGCGCGCGTCCCGGCACCGAGGTGACGAGTGGATGCCAGGCAGCGAGCACAGCCCAACCCTGAATGAGATAAAGCGCGACGGTGAGACCTTCGAGGAAGCGCGGCACGAACAACTTGATGGCGACGCCCATGACGGCAATTGCCCACACCACGGCGAGCAGCGAGAGACCCCATGCGTTGTTCATCTTGATCAGCACGAAGGGCGTGTAGGTCCCGGCGATCATCAGGAAAATCGCCGCATGGTCGAGGCGCCGGAAGACCTCTTTTAGTCTTGGCCACGTGATAAGGTGATAGCCGGCCGAGCAGAAGAACATGGAAACGAGCGCAAGCCCGTAGATCAGCAGCGCCACGCCCCAGAGTGTCGTCTCGGACTGCACGCCGATGACGAGCAGCGCGCCAAGCGCAACCAAGCTTGCGGTGACCCCGACGATATGGACACACCCGTCGGCGATACGCTCGTGAAGCGTGTAGCTCGGGAAGGCGGCGATGGTGTCTCTGATCCGGTTCATGCTGCTTTGACGCACCTATGACGAAAATGGTTCGATCAGCTTACCACGCGTTATGGCAAGCATGAGGCGTCAACGCGTCCCAGGCCGCATGGTTCGGACGGGCAAGCGCCAGGGTCATGACAAAACCCTGGCGCAGCTACCGAACGTTAATGCGAGCTACTGACCGCAGGCTGCCGAGCCGGTAGTGCAGACAAAGGGAACCACCACGCCGGTGAAGCAGGTGGTGAAAAAGCGCGTAGTGACGATGTCCGGCTTGAGCTGCGCCTCGCGTGGCGGTCCATCGGGACGAACGGCTTTCCAGAACGGATCGCCCTGCACTTTCTTGGCGTAGAGGGTGACGTAGCTCCACCTTTTGGCGCGTTTCAGCTG
This sequence comes from Methyloceanibacter sp., assembly GCA_052039105.1. Lineage (GTDB taxonomy): Bacteria > Pseudomonadota > Alphaproteobacteria > Rhizobiales > Methyloligellaceae > Methyloceanibacter. The sequence goes on along the minus strand of JBQGDO010000087.1, from coordinate 23,877 downwards.
GGCGGCTTGTTGCAGGACGAGTGCCTGCGAGGACCTGGCGGCGTCGGCCTTGGAGCCCGCGCTATGTGTGGCCTTGATCAGCTGACAGGCCGCCCCGGCAGGCTCGATCGAATAAAGGGAAAAAGCCGAAACGGCGAGCGCAGCCAGACCCATCCTCAAAATAAGCATATTCCCGTCTCCCAGCTTGGCGTGGAGGTTTGCCGCTTGGCAGTGCCGGCCAAACGACCGCAACGCAAATAGCGGAGTTTGTCCGCGGTTTTATGTCAGATTCGGAGCTTGGCGTGCAGCCCCGGCTCTCGTCAACCCCTTGTCCCCGAATCACCGTCAGGAAGTGGCCGCGATGCCACGCTGGCCGGGCGCCTCTTTTTTTCCGCAGCGCAGAGGATGATATAGTTTCAAGTTCAATGACAAAGATTCGCTCCGCAGCCCTGCCCTCCCCCGAGAGCGAGGAGACCCTCCCCACGTCGCAGCGGGCCATGCGTTATCGCCCGCTCGATTATCTCGACGCGCTCAATCCCGAGCAGCGCGAAGCAGTAGAGACGCTTGAGGGCCCGCTCCTGGTGCTGGCCGGCGCCGGCACCGGCAAGACGCGCGTGCTCACCACCCGCATCGCCCACATTTTGAGTCAGGGTCGGGCGCGGCCATCGCAGATCCTCGCCGTCACCTTCACCAACAAGGCGGCGCGCGAGATGAAGAGCCGCATCGGCGAGCTGATCGGCGGCGTCGTTGAGGGCATGCCCTGGCTCGGCACGTTCCACGCCATCGGCGTGAAGATCCTGCGCCGGCACGCCGAGATGGTCGATCTCAAGCCGTCCTTCACCGTGCTCGACACCGACGACCAGATCAGATTGCTCAAGCAATTGCTCGATGCGGAGAATATCGACGAGAAGCGCTGGCCGGCACGGCTGCTTGCCGCCATGATCGACGGCTGGAAAAACCGAGGACTCACGCCGAGGCGGGTGCCGGAGGGCGAGAGCTTCGCCTTCGCCAACGGTAAGGCGCGCGCGCTCTACGAACTCTATCAGTTGAGGCTCAAAGAACTGAACGCGGCCGATTTCGGCGATCTGCTCTTGGAGAATTTGCGGCTGTTCCAGGAGCAGCCTGAAGTGCTGGAAAAATACCAGCAGCGCTTCCGCTATATGCTGGTGGACGAATATCAGGACTCCAATGTCGCGCAATATCTCTGGCTGCGGCTGCTGGCGCAAGGCAACGGCAATATTTGCTGCGTCGGCGACGACGATCAATCGATCTATGGCTGGCGCGGCGCGGAGGTGGACAACATCCTGCGATTCGAGACCGACTTCCCCGGCGCCAAGATCATCAGGTTGGAGCGGAACTATCGTTCCACCGGTCATATCCTCGGTGCGGCTTCCGGCCTGATCGCGCATAACAAGGGACGGCTCGGCAAGACGCTGCGCACCGACGGCGAGCTTGGCAACAAGGTCGAGGTCGAGGGATGCTGGGACGACGAGGAAGAAGCGCGCGTCATTGGCGAGGACATCGAGCAGCTGCAGCGGCAGGGTCATGCTCTGAGCGGGATCGCCATCCTGGTGCGCGCATCGTTCCAGATGCGCGCGTTCGAAGACCGCTTCATCACGCTCGGCCTACCCTATCGCGTGATCGGCGGCCCGCGCTTCTACGAGCGGCAGGAAATCAAGGACGCCACCGCCTATTTCGAGGTGACCTTGAACCCCGCCAACGACCTCAAATTCGAGCGCATCGTCAATGTGCCGCGCCGGGGGCTTGGCGAGTCCACACTCAAGTCGCTGCACCAGCTGGCGCGGGCGCGCGGCGTGCCCTTGCTACAGGCCGCACGGCTGATCGTCGAGACCGAGGAACTGAAGCCGAAACCACGCAGATCGCTCGCAGATCTGATCGCCGCATTCGACCGCTGGCGCTCGCTGATCGACACGATGCGGCATACCGAGCTTGCCGAATTGATCCTCGACGAGTCCGGCTATACCGGGATGTGGCAGGCGGAGCGCTCACCGCAGGCGCAATCGAAGCTCGAGAACCTGAAAGAGTTGATCCGCTTCATGGAGGAATTCGACACGCTTGCCGGCTTCTTGGAGCATGTGTCGCTGGTGATGGACGCGCAGACCGAGGAGGGCGCCGATCGGGTCAATCTGATGACCTTGCATTCGGCCAAGGGCCTCGAATTCGATACGGTATTCCTGCCCGGCTGGGACGAGGGGTTGCTGCCGCATCAGCGGAGCCTCGATGAGGCCGGGCGCGCCGGGCTGGAAGAGGAGCGCCGGCTTGCGCATGTCGGGCTCACGCGGGCGAGGCTGCACGCCAAGATCACCTTCGCGCAGAACCGCCGCACGCGCGGCACCTGGCAGACTGCGCTTCCCTCGCGCTTCATCGACGAATTACCGGTCGCCCATATCGAAGTGTCGGAGGAGAAGCTTGCGCGCGGCTATGGACCGAGCCGGTTCGAGAGCGCGGAGAATTTGTTCGCATCCGGCTTCTACGAGACGCCGGGTTGGCAGCGCGCGCAACGGAACCGTACGCCGGGGGCGGCAGGGCCGCGCGGACGCGAGCCGCTCACTATCGAGGGCACGTTGGTTGCGGCAAGCACTGCGGAGGGCGCGGGACTTTCGATCGGACAGCGCGTGTTCCACCAGAAATTCGGCTATGGGCGGGTGGCACAGATCGACGGCAACAAGCTCACCGTCGACTTCGACAAGGCTGGGCAGAAGAAGGTGGTCGACAGCTTCGTCGAGCGGGTGTGACGCCCTTTCCTAAAAGGAACAAAACGTGTACATTGCTCCCGTCGATAAGTTTAAAGGGAGGTTGCCATGCGGTCTGTCGCGGCGCTGTCGGCCCTGATTTTCCTTACGTTTTTGGTGCCCCAAGGTGGTCCTGCGGCCTATGCCCAGGAGGCCTGCCGCTGTAAGGGTTGCGGCTGTAAAGGCGGACCTGGCTGGCGCGGCCCGGAAGGCACGTGTGTCTCGCAGGCGAAGCTTGCGGAAATTTGCGGGTCGCCGCCTGGAGCGCCTTGCATGAAGGAGGCGGCGACCCGCATCTGCTTCGGCAACCAGTCCGCCTCGGTCGAGGCAAAGCCCCAAGCCGACTAGGACCCTTACGCCACTCAGCAGACCCAGACGTAGCTGCAGCTCAGGCTGCTGCAGAGATATTCGTAGTGGCAGAAACCTTGATAGTTGCGCGAAGCGGGCTTGGCGGCCGTGCGATTTGCGGCATAGCCCTCGGCTTCCACGACGATGGCGTCGACATCGTAATAGGCCGGTTTGCCGTCAGTCGACTTGCCCGGGTCGGCTACGGGCGCGTTGATATCCGCCAGCAATCTCGCAGCCACCATGAGCATGTCCGCATCTTTGGCCGCGCGGCCGAGGACGATCAGCGAATTGGCGACGCCGGCCTTGGATTGCCCGTCGGCAATCTCTGCGGCGCTCATCTTCGGCTGATCTTCGGCAAAACTTTTCATGGGAATGGCAGCGGCCACGAGCAGGCAGGCCGTCAGGCAGGCGATCGACAAAAGTTTCATTGAGGTTCTCCGGGACAGATGCGACAGCTCTTCTAGAGGCGCAGAGAAGCCCGGACGGGAGACAAGCATACGGCTCCCGCTGGTGCCGCTCTGCTCCCGCCGCAACTCTCTCTAGACTTGGTCTAGAGTCAAGTTAAACCTAGGCTTTGGAGCGGAGGCGCGGCACTACCCAAATGGGTAGTTTTATGCCTAAGAGCGCCAATCGAGCCTCGACCAGGCGGCGGAGCAAGCGTGACCTACCAGGCAAGCATCGAGTCCCAGGCGCAGCCGGCCGAGCGCATTGCGCGCGCGCTGGAGGAGGCGGAGCCCTCCCCGCTCGCAATCGGCTTGTTCGAGCGCGGCGGCGGCCGTTTCGAGGTGTTCGCCCAATACGACACGCCTCCCGTGCGTGAGGACCTGCTCGGCATCATCGCTGCAGCTGTCGGGAGTAGCGTGCTTGGACCGCTGAACATCGAAGAGCTTGCTCCGGCCGATTGGGTGACGGTGTCGCAAGGAAAACGCGGCCCCGTGCAAGCCGGGCGCTTCTTCGTACATGGCAGTCACGACCGCGAGCGCGCGCCGCAGCACAGATTCGTCATCGAGATCGATGCCGGACAGGCCTTCGGCACGGCGCATCACGCCACGACACGCGGCTGCCTGCTCGCGCTCGATGTGCTGATCAAGCGCCGGCTGCGACGCTCGATCGTCGATATCGGCACCGGCACCGGAATTCTCGCCATCGCCGCCGCCCACGCCGTCAAGCGCAAGGTGCTCGCAAGCGACAGCGACCCAATCGCAGTCCAGATCGCGAGAGAGAACGCGGCGAAGAATTGTGCGCTCGGTTCCGTGCGGGTGACACAGGGAGATGGTTTCGCTCATCCGGGGTTGCGAGGCGTTAGGGCCGATCTCCTCCTCGCCAACCTGCTCGAACGTGCGCATCGCGATCTTGCGCCCGACTATGCCAAGCATGTCGTGCCGGGCGGGACCGCGGTCCTTTCCGGCCTTACCGAAACCCAGGCGCGAAACATCGAGGCGCGCACACGCAGCTTCGGTTTTGTCCTGGAAAGGCGAATCATTCTCGATGGATGGGCTACCCTCGTGATAACCCGTCGCAGCACCCGCCCGCGCCGCGATTGATCGCAACGGAGCTTTCCGCTTACAAGTAGCCGGTCATGTATCAAATCTTCGACGACGTCAGTTCACCCGCCGCGAGCGGCGAGCGGGTCAAGGCGTTACAGAGGGAACTGAAGTCGCGAAGGCTGAAAGGCTTTCTGGTTCCCCATAGCGACGAGCATCAGGACGAGTTCCTGGCCCCGCCGGCCGAGCGTTTGGCCTGGCTTACCGGCTTCTCCGGCTCGGCCGGAATCGCCATAGTGCTGGAGAAGGCGGCGGCGCTGTTCGTCGATGGGCGCTATGTGCTGCAAGCCAAGGCACAGACCGATTCTGCGCTGTTCGAGGTGCACCAGACGCCCGAGGCGAAGCCCTCGGCCTGGATCGCCGAGAATCTGGCCAAGGGCGCATCGGTCGGCTACGACCCCGCGCTGCACACCATCAAGGAAATCGAACGGCTTACCGAGACGCTTGCGAAATCCGGAATCAAGCTCGTGCCGGTCACCGGCAATCCGATCGACGAACTTTGGCAGGACCGGCCGAAGCCGCCCTCCGCCCAGATCGTGCCGCACGGCATCGAATATGCCGGCCGCGCCGCGTTTGAAAAGATCCGTGACGTGCAGGCGCAGCTCGGTGAGGAGAGCACCGACGCGGTGCTCCTCACCATGCTCGATTCTATCGCATGGTTGTTGAACATCAGAGGCGGCGACATCAAGCACACGCCGGTGGCGCTCGCCTATGCCATCGTGCCGGCACGCGGGCGCCCCACCCTCTTCATCGATTCAGTCAAGGTCGGCGACAATGTGAAGGGCGAGCTCCGCGATGTGGTTGATATCGCCGATCCCGCCGCGCTTATCGATCGGCTCAAGGCTTTCGGGGAGACCAAGGCGCGTGTGCGGCTCGATCCGGAGACGGCGGCTGTTCGCTTCGCTCAAGTGCTCAAGTCCGAAGGCGCACAGATCGTGCACGGGCAAGATCCCTGCCTCCTGCCCAAGGCCATCAAGAACGAGACGGAGATCAAGGGCGCGCGTGCCGCGCATCTCCGCGACGGCGTCGCCATGGCGCGCTTTCTCGCCTGGCTCGACGAGGTGGCCGAAACCGGCAAGGTCGACGAGATCGATGCTGCGGTGAAGCTCGAAGATTGCCGCCGCGAGTCGGGCCAGCTCAAGGATATCGCCTTCGACACCATTTCGGCGGTGGGGCCGAACGGCGCGGTGGTGCATTACCGGCCGACGACCAAGGGCAAGCAGACGCTCACGAGCGGCACCCTCTATCTCATTGATTCCGGCGCGCAATATCGCGAGGGCACCACGGACGTGACCCGCACCCTCGCCATCGGTGCGCCGACTGCGGAAATGCGCCGGCATTATGGGCTGGTACTCAAGGCGCATATCGCCATCGCCACTGCACGCTTCCCCAAGGGCACGCGTGGCCAGGATCTCGATCCGCTCGCGCGGCGGCCACTCTGGGAGGCGGGCTTCGACTACGACCATGGCACCGGTCATGGCGTCGGCAGCTATCTCGCCGTGCATGAGGGACCACAGCGCCTGTCGCGGCTTGGCACCGTCGCGTTCGAGCCGGGCATGATTCTGTCCAACGAGCCAGGACTTTATCTGGAAGGCCGCTATGGCATCCGGCTGGAAAATCTCGTGCTAGTGACCCCGTCTGAGCGCATTGCAGGGGGCAACCGCGAGATGATGGGGTTTGAGACCCTGACCTTGGTGCCGTTCGACCGGCGGCTGATCGACCCGAAGCAATTCTCGCCTGCCGAAATCGCCTGGCTCAATGCCTATCACGCGCGCATCAGGCGCGAGATCGAGCCGATTCTCCTCAGCGATGACCGGGCCTGGCTCAGGCACGCGACGGCGCCGATCGGCTGAGCCGACACATGGATCTGGGGATTCTGGTTTCGAGCATCGCAGCGATCTTGACCACTGGGGCCTTCGTGCCACAGGCGCTGCATATCATCCGCTACAAGGAGACCCGCGCCATCTCCCTGCAAATGTATGTGGCTTTCGCCACCGGTGTCGCGTTCTGGCTGCTGTTCGGCTTTATGATCTGGAACTGGCCGATGATCGTCGCCAACACCATCACCTTGGCGCTCGCGCTGACCATCCTGCGCATGAAGCTTAAATATGGGTGAAGCTACTCATCGCTTCGCACGACGCGCCGGCCGGCGGAGCAAGGTTGAAATGTCCAAGTCGCGCGCATGATCCTCGTCGAGACATTTGGTTTCGGTCTGTAGAGTCGAGAAATAGAAACCGAAACGTTCGCGGAGCAAATCATGCGCTTCGCTTAGTACACGGGCGGCGTATTTTGCCGCGTCGATCTTCAGGTGCGCCGAGAAGACATGCTTGTCGGAGGTCAGCGTCCAGGCATGGATGTGATGCGTGCCCACCACATGCGGGAGCTTATCGAGTGCCCGCGCCACAGCCAGGAGATCGATTCCTCGCGGCGTCCCCTCCATCAGAATAAACAGGGAGTCGCGGATAATTCCCCACGAAGCGACTAGGAGGACGACGCCGAAAGCCATGCCGAGGATTGGGTCGATGGCAAAGAAGCCGGTGAAATAGATCACGCCGGCCGCGACAATAATGAGGATGCTGCCGACGAAGGTCTGCATGACATGCCAGAAGGCACCGCGCAGATTGAGATCGCCTTTCTGACCGCCATAAAGCAGCCAGAGGGAAATCACCTCGGTGACGATCCCACCGGCAGCCGCAATCAACATTGGCGTTGTCGGTAGCTCGATCGGGTGCTGCAAGCGCATGACACCCATCACCAGAACCAGGATCGCCATGGCGGCGAGGAAGACGCCGTTCAGCAGCGCGCCGATGATCTCGGCACGATAATGGCCGAAGGTGCGGTCGATATCGGCCGGGCGGCGGGCAATGCGGGCTGCCACGAAGGCGAGCACGACACCACCCACCGCCGAGAAGGTATGGAAAGCATCAGAGATGACGGCGATCGAGCCGGAATAGAGGCCAATGGCAAGCTCGATGATGAAGTAGACGCCAGTCAGCCAGGCGGAGATCTTCAGGGCGCGGTCATTGGCGCCCGCCGGTCTTGGCATCGCATGCGCAGAATGATCGACCATGGGTCGCTCCCCCCGCCTCTCCGCGCTTCAATCTACGCTTTTCCAGTCAGCTTGAGCCAGTCCTCCTCGGAGAGGACTTTGACGCCGAGTGCTTCGGCGTTTTTCAACTTGGAGCCGGCGCCGGGGCCGGCCACGACGTAATCGGTGTTCTTAGACACGGAGCCTGCCACCTTGGCGCCGAGCCGCTCGGCCTTGGCCTTGGCCTCCGAGCGGGTCATGCGCTCCAAGGTGCCGGTGAACACCACGGTCTTGCCGGAGATCGGCGAGGCGTGATCGATGGCTTCGAGCGGCTCCGGACGCACCTCCTTCAGCAGCGCTTCGACGACTTCCACATTGTGCCTCTCGGCGAAGAAATCGGCGATCGAAGCGGCGACCGTCGGGCCGATGCCCTCGATATTGTCGAGCGCGGCGAAGGCCTCCCCTTGCCTATTCCTGCCAGCCGCGCGCATCGCCTTGAGGAAGGCTTCGGCCGTGCCGTAGTTCCGCGCCAAGAGCCGCGCCGTGGTCTCGCCGACATGGCGGATGCCAAGCGCATAAATAAAGCGGTCGAGCTTGACGTTGCGCCGCGCCTCGATGGCCTTGAACAAATTGCCGACTGAGAGCTCGCCCCAGCCCTCCCGCTCGGCGAGCTTGGAAGCGGCGCGCTTGTCGTGCTTGGCGAGCGTAAAGATGTCCGGCGGCGACTGGATGATCTTGTCGGCGTAGAGTTCCTGGATCCGCTTCTCGCCGAGACCCTCAATGTCGAAGGCGTTGCGCGAGACGAAATGCTTGAGCCGCTCGACCCGCTGGGCGGGACAGATCAGCCCGCCGGTGCAGCGCCTGACCGCGTCCTCCTTGCCGGTATTGGGATTGATCTCGCGCGAGGCGTGACTGCCGCAGGCCGGACAAACGGTGGGAAAGACGAATCGTTTCGCACCCTTAGGCCGCTTCTCCTGAACCACGCCGAGAATCTGCGGGATGACGTCGCCGGCGCGCTGCACGATCACCGTGTCACCCATGCGCACGTCCTTGCGGGCGATCTCGTCCTCGTTATGCAGGGTGGCATTCTGGACCACCACGCCGCCGACCGTGACCGGATCGAGCTTGGCGACCGGGGTGAGCGCGCCGGTCCGGCCCACCTGGATATCGATGTCGCGCAGGACGGTGGTCGCCTTCTCGGCGGGGAATTTGTGGGCGACGGCATAGCGGGGCGAGCGCGAGACGAAGCCCAGCCGCCGCTGCAGGTCGAGCCGGTCGAGCTTGTAGACGATGCCGTCGATATCGTAGTCGAGACCGGACCGGCCACTCTCGATATCGCGATAAGTCGCCAGCATTTGCTCGACCGTACGGGTGAGTCTGATCAGCGGGTTCAAGGGAAAGCCCCAGGCGCGCAGCACTTGGTAGGCATCCCATTGCGTCTCGGCCGGAAGATCACCCACCTCTCCCCAGCCATAGGCGAAGAAGCGCAGAGGCCGCTTGGCGGTGATGGCAGGATCGAGCTGCCGCAGCGAGCCGGCGGCGGCGTTGCGCGGATTGGCGAACAGTCGCTCGCCATTGGCGGCTTGCGCCTCGTTGAGGCGCTGAAACGCACTGCGGCTCATATAGATTTCGCCGCGGAGCTCGAACGGATCGGGGAAGCCGCGCGATTTGATCAACTTCGGGATATCGGTAATGGTGCGCACATTGGCGGTGACGTTCTCACCTTCATAACCGTCGCCGCGGGTCGCGCCCTGCACGAGCTTGCCGTCCTCGTAGCGCAAAGTGATGGACAGACCGTCGATCTTCGGCTCGGCGGTGAAGGCGAGCCCTTCGATCGAGTCGAGTCCGAGGAACCGCCTGATGCGATCGAGAAAGTCGCGCAAGCCTTCTTCGTCGAACACGTTGCCGAGCGAGAGCATCGGCACTTTGTGTACGACCTTGCCGAAGGCTTCGACCGGGGCCGCGCCGATCTTGAGCGAAGGACTGTCGTCGCGGATAAGATGCGGGAAGCGGACCTCGATCTGCTCGTTGCGCGCGCGCAGCGCGTCATATTCGGCATCGGAGATCTCCGGCTCGTCCTTGCGATAGTAGAGCGCGTCGTGATGGGCGATTTCCGCCGCGAGCCGGGCGAGTTCGGAGGCCGCCTCGGCTTCACTCAGCGCGCCGACCGGCTTGGGTGCAAGGGCCGCTTTGCCCTGATCTTTTCTTTTGGTCTTTGTCTTGCTCATAGACTTCAATCATGCGGACCGGCTCATCAGCCGCTCGGCCGCCTTGCGCGCCTCGTCGGTGATGGTCTGACCGGCCAGCATGCGCGCGATCTCCTCACGGCGATGCTCGCCTTCGAGGACAGCCACACGGGTCGCCATGGCTTCGCCTTCAGGGCCGCGCACCGGTTCCTTGGCGATCAGGAAATGCCCATTCGCCGCCGCGGCGACTTGGGGGGCGTGGGTCACGGCAAGCACCTGTACATCGGCGGCGAGCCGCGCCAGGCGATCGCCGACGGCCGCCGCCGTCGCACCACCCACACCCGCATCCACCTCGTCGAACACGAGAGTCGGCGCCGAGCCGCGCGAAGCGAGCACGACTTTCAGCGCCAAGATGAACCTTGCCAGCTCGCCGCCCGAGGCGACTTTCATGAGGGGACCGGGCTCGGTGCCCGGATTGGTCCTGACGAAGAAGGCGATGCGATCGATCCCGCCGGGCCCGCCCGCGGCGGGCTCGACTGTCTCAATATTGGTGATAAAGCTCGCCTTTTCCAGTTTGAGAGGGGCAAGCTCGCCGGCCACTTCCTGGTCGAGCCGCTTGGCCGCCTGCTTGCGGGCCTCGCTTAGAGCGCACGCCTTCGCTTCATAGTCCATGCGGGCGGCTTCGGCCGCCTTGGTCAGCGTTTCGGCGCGCTCCTCGCTCATGTCAAGCGCCGCAAGCTCGGCTTCGAGCCGCTGCAAGAGTTGGGGCAGATCGTCGACCGCGACCTTGTGCTTGCGGGCGAGCGCGCGCAAACCGAACAGCCGCTCCTCGGCGCGTTCAAGGTCTTTGGGCTCGAAGGCGGTGGCGGCAAGCGCGTCCTCGATCTTAACCCGCGCGGTCTCCACTTCGGCCAGCACGCGCTCGAGCGCCTCGGCGACAGGACTAAGCATGGCCGGCGCCATGGCGGCCTGGCGCTCGATGCGCCGGAGCGCGGCGGCAAGGCGCGCCCCGCTCGTCCCTTCGCCCGCGAGAGCGTCAAGCGCTTCGGCGAGCTCGGCGGCAATCTTCTCGGCATGCATCATCATTTGCCGCCGGGAGGCGAGCGCCTCTTCCTCGCCGGCTTGCGGCTCGAGCTGGCGCAGCTCCTCCACCGCATGACTCAAATAGTCCTGGTTGGCGCGGGCGGCCGCGATTTCGCTTTGGTGCCGGTCGCGCTCGGCTTGTGCCTGCTGCCACCTGGCGTAGGCATCGGCCACGCTAGTGGCATCTCCAATGAGACCGCCGAAGGCATCGACGAGATCACGATGGCCCACGGGATCGATCAGAGCACGATCATCGTGCTGCCCGTGAATCTCCACCAGGGCCTGGCCCACCTGCCGCAGAAGTTGCACGCTGACATTGATGTCGTTGATGTAGCCCCGGCTCCGGCCGTCGGCCCCTTGCAATCGCCTGAGGATCAATTGCCCTTCAGCCGCGATACCATTCTCCGAGAGCAGTGCTAGGACGGAATGATCCTTCGGCAGCTCGAAGACCGCGGTCACTTGCCCCTGGCTCGCGCCCCGGCGCACGAGAGACGCGTCGCCCCTGCCGCCAATGGCGAGCGAGAAGGCGTCGAGCAGGATCGATTTGCCGGCACCGGTCTCCCCGGTAAGCACCGAGAGGCCGGGGCCAAATTCGAGATCGAGCTTGTCGATCAGGACGATGTCGCGGATCGACAGGGCGGCGAGCATGGGAATTGGATCAGGCGGGCCTGCCGTCGCTCTTCCAGGTCTCGGTGATCCAAGACCCTTCGTGCTCCTTCGGCTGGAGGCCGCGTTTGCCCAAGAGGGTGTAGGCGTGGCTGTACCACTTGCTGTCCGGGAAGTTGTGGCCGAGCACGGCGGCGGCGGTTTGAGCCTCATTGACGATACCCAAGGCCATATAGGCCTCGGTGAGACGCATCAAGGCCTCTTCCACCTGCTCCGTCGTCTGGTAGTCGGTGACCACGACGCGGAAGCGATTGATCGCCGCAAGATAATTATTCTTGCGGAGATACCAGCGGCCAATAGTCATTTCGCTCGCGGCCAAGAGGTCGCGAAGAATGCGGATGCGATTGGTCGCTTCGGCCGAATAGCGCGATTCGGGATAGCGCTGCAGCAAGGTTTCGTACGCGGCAAGTGCCTTGCGGGTATTGGCCTGATCACGCTTCGGATCCAGGATCCGATCATAATAGGACATGCCGATGATGTTCTGGGCGAGGTCGGATTCCTGCGTGCCGGGGTGGAGCGTGAGATAGCGGTCAGCGGCGCCGATCGCCTCGTCATACTTGCCCGCTTTGTAGTAGGCGAAGGCCGCCATCAGGATGGCGCGGCGTGCCTCCTGGGAATAGGGATGATTGATGTCGACTTCTTCGTAGGCCCGCGCGGCGTCGGCGTATTTGCCCTTATCGACCAGACTCTCGGCTTTGCCATAGATGATGTTTGGCGGGTCGTTGTTCTCGACGGTCTCGGTCTTGCCGCCAAACAGGGAGCTGCCGCAGCCGGACAGGACACTCGCCGCGACGAGCAGGCCAGCGATGCGTACATGCCGCAACCGGAGCCCAGGCAGCGCTCGCCGGTCAGATCCCACGGTTATGCTTCCCCTCAACGGCCGCCCCCGCGCGCAAAGGCGCAATATTGTGCCGGCCACCCGGGCCGAAGGCTAGCGCAGCCTCCTAGCAACCAACTAGCCGATTATGGTGTTTTTTTGCCCTTTTCTCGGGGCGCAACGTCCCAGACGGAAATTGCCCTCCGGACGTGTGACCGCGCGGCGCGCAGACGCGCCCCAAGTGCAAGCCAGAAAGGATAAGAGCCGCGGCCTAGCTACGCTCGGCGGCGAAGTTTGCGGCCGCGAGGCGATGGCTGAGCTCGGCATGACGAACCTCGCGGTAACGCGGGGCTTCGACCATGGTCCAAGCATCGGCATCGGCGAACAAGGCTTGCAGCACCAGGGCATTCAGCCGATGTCCGCCCCGGCGGGAGCGGAAAGCGCCGAGAATAGGCGCGCCGGCAAGGGCGAGGTCGCCAACCGCATCGAGCGCCTTGTGGCGCACGAATTCGTCGGGGAAACGCAGCCCTTCGCGATTGATGACGCGGTCGTCACCGATGGCGACGGTATTGTCCAAGGAAGCGCCGAGCGCCAAGCCCGCGGCCCACAGCCGCTCCACATCCTTCATGAAGCCGAAAGTGCGAGCCCGCGACAGTTCGCGGCGGAACGACCCGGGGTTCAGGTCAAGCTCAATTCTTTGCGTCCCGATCAACGGCGTGTCGAAGTCGATTTCAACATCCATATGAAAGCCGTTATAGGGAACAAGCTCGCCACACGCGCCGGCCTCTTCCACCGACACGCGCTTCAGCACCTTGAGATAGCGGCGGGGCGCATCAAGCTCTGCCAGCCCGACTTCGTCGATCGCCTCGACGAATTGGGCGGCGCTGCCATCCATGATCGGTACTTCGGGGTTGTCGATCTCGACCAGGGCATTGTCGACGCCGAGGCCGCGGAGAGCGGCGAGAAGATGCTCGACCGTCGCCACGGAGGCGCCATTGCCGTTGCCGAGCACGGTGCACAATGTCACGCCGGTGACGGCCCGCTGATCGGCGACGATCTCGGTCCCTTCGGGATGACCGTTGGCGAGAAGGAAGCGGATGCCGGTATCGCTGTCGGCCGGACAAAGAGCAACGGAGACTGGCGCCCCGCTATGTACCCCTGTTCCGGTTAGTGAAATCTCGGCGGCAAGCGTCGTTTGCCGTGCCCCTATGAAACCCCTCATGGCCCCCGTCGGCCCCCGCGCCGTCTTTTGAGTTCCCTACTTAGCTCGGAGGAGAATTCCGAGCCCCCCATCGACCGGCGCTCCCCGGCACTTCAGACCGTCTTCCCCACGGCCCTGTGCCTTTTTGGTCCTGCCGACCAATCTGTGAAGAACCTTAACGCTCGGAGTCGGAGGCGACAAATCACGGTTGTTTTCACTCTATTACGGTCTCGCTAGGCGCATAACCATTTGATATGTCTAATAATCCAGCCATCGTCGGCGGGCTGACGAGCAACATGGTTAATGTCGTAGCGTCGATCTAGTTGGCCCGGCGACGCAAAAACGCGGGAATCTCGAGGTCGTCCTCGATATGTGATTCGGGCGCCCTGTCTGCCATTTCGGCCGCGAGCGCTCTCGGCTGCACCTCGACCTGTTTGGGCAATGCAGGCGGTGCCAGTTCGCCACGCGGCCGCTCGATGCGCAGAGACTTTGGCGCGGCGCTTTGGCCTTGCGGCTGAGGCCGCGAGACCTGTGGCTTGGACGGTTCTGGCGGTCGGGCAACCCGGTTCTGACCGAATTCGGGCTCACGTTTGGCTTCCATCTTAGCCTCCGGTTCTTTGAGTGAGCGGCCGACATTGGCCAGACGCTCCAAGAAGCCCACCTTCTTCTTGTGCGCGGCTAGGCCGACCGACGGTACCTGACCGGCCTGCGCCTTGATCTCGTTTTGGGCGACGATCGGAAGCTCTTCCAGACTCGGCATGCGCCTTACCGGGCGTTTGATCGCGACCGGAGGCTGCGGCTGGAACGGCCGCGAGGGCGCTTGCGGCACGGGCTTCGCGTGGCTGCCGCCGAGCGGCAGACCGATGCCTGCGACCTGGGCGGGACGCTTCTCGATCGTCACGTTTCCGGGCGCGCGCCAAACGGGAGACTCCTTCACAACCTCGTTTTGGCCAAGAACGAGGCTCGGCTCGTCGAGATCGACAGGCGTGGTCGGAAGCGCGGCAAGGCCGGCGAGACGCTCGCTCAGCCGGCTTCGCTCGTGGATAGTGGCGGGCTGTTGCGGCTCGATCAGCGGCCGTGTGGCCTCAGGTGCGAAGCCGATGCCGGTCGCCACCACCGAGACACGAATGCGCCCGTCAAGCTCGTCGTCGAAGGTGGCGCCAACGATGATGTTGGCATCGGGATCGGCCTCGGCTCTGACTCGGCTCGCTGCCTCGTCGACCTCATACAGCGTCAAGTCATTGCCGCCGGTGATGGAGACAAGCAGCCCGCTCGCGCCCTTCATGCACACGTCATCCAGGAGCGGATTGGCAATGGCGGCCTCCGCCGCCTCGATCGCCCTGCGGTCGCCGCTCGATTCACCCGTTCCCATCATTGCCTTGCCCATGCCGGCCATGATGGTGCGCACATCGGCGAAGTCGAGATTGATGAGGCCCTCTTTCACCATCAGGTCGGTGATGCAGGACACGCCGGCGCGAAGCACGTCGTCGGCCATGGCGAAGGCGTCGGTGAAGGTGGTCTTCTCGTTGGCGACGCGGAACAGATTCTGGTTGGGAATGATCAGCAGGGTGTCGACATATTTCTGCAGATGGTCGATGCCGGCTTCGGCCGCGCGCAAGCGCCGCGAGCCTTCGAACTGGAACGGCTTGGTGACCACGCCGACGGTGAGGATGCCTTCCTCGCGCGAGGCGCGCGCGATCACGGGCGCAGCGCCCGTGCCGGTGCCGCCGCCCATGCCGGCGGTGATGAACACCATGTGGCAGCCGACGAGGTGCGCCTTGATGTCGGCCATCGCCTCCTCGGCGGCGGCCGCGCCGACTTCCGGCTTCGATCCGGCGCCGAGGCCTTCGGTGACGTTGGCCCCCATTTGAATGCGGCGCTCGCACTGGGCGCTGAGCAGAGCTTGCGCGTCGGTGTTGGCGACCACGAACTCGACGCCCTTCAGACCGCATTCGATCATGTTGTTGACGGCATTGCCACCGGCGCCGCCGACACCGAATACGGTGATGCGCGGCTTGAGTTCGGTCAGATCAGGAACTCTCAGGTTGATGGTCATGGCGGTCTTCCGATCCTTCATTGTCCTTGCTCCGGCTCGCCTCTAGCGCTTCTTCCCCGTGATGCGCATTGCTGAGCCCTCTCTCGCGATCAAAAATTGTCCCTTATCCACTCGCCAACCTTGGCGAAGTACCCCGTACCAGTGCGCAGGAAGCGCTGCTCCGAACGCGCGTGCATCCGGTCGTCGCCGCGGGCCCATTGCAGAAGCAGGCCGATGCTCGCGGCGAAGTCAGGCGCATTGGCCACCGCCGGCAAGCCGCTCATCGAGCGCGGGCGGCCGAGACGCGCCGGGCGTCCGAACATGTTGGCGGCAAGCTCTGGGAGACCGGTAAGCTGGCTGCCGCCGCCGGTCAGCACCAAATGTTGCGTGACCTCGGCCGCGAGCCCGCTTGCCGCCAGCCGCCGCCGCATCAGGTCGATGATCTCCTCGACGCGCGGGCGGATGATCACGGCGAGCTGCGCCTTGGTGATCTGATTCAGGCTCGGTTGCTGTACGCCGGTGACCGCTGGATAGGTGATGATCTCGCGCTCATCAGACAGGGTGGCAAAGGCGCTGCCGTGCAAGGTCTTCAACCGCTCCGCAAAATCGAGCGGGGCGGAGAGTGTGCGCGCGATATCTGTGGTGATGCCGTTACCGCCGAGGGCTATGGCGTCGGTATGGATGAAATGCCCGTCGACGAAGACCGAGAGCGTGGTTGTGCCGGCGCCGAAGTCGATGCAAGCCACGCCGAGCTTCGCCTCATCGGGGGTGATCACCGAGAGCGCGCTCGCATAGGGTGCTGCGATCAGGCTGGCGACGCCGAGATAGCAACGCTCGACGCAAAGCATCAGATTGCGCATGGCGACTTCGTCGGCGGTGACGGCGTGTAGATCGACGGAAAGCCGCTCGCCGCACATGCCTTGCGGATCGCTGATGCCGCCGTTCTCGTCGAGGTGGTAGCTCAATGGCAAGCCATGCAGTACGATCCGCTTGTCGCGCCCGGCATATTGCCGGCCGCCAGCAAGCAGCCGCGTGACGTCGTCGTCGCGCACCGCGCCGGAAGGCAGCGCGATGCTTGCGGAGAAGCTTTCGCTCTTCAGGCGCCCGCAGGTCACCGAGACATGTACGTCCTCCACGGTGACGCCGGCCATGCGTTCGGCGGCGTCGACCGCCGAGCGAATGCAGGCTTCGGCGCTGTCGAGATGGGCGATCATGCCCGCCTTCAGGCCTTCGGCGCGAGTGTGATCGAAGCCGAGCACCTCGAATTGCAGCGCATCGCCCTTGCCTTCGAACCAATCCGGGGCCGGCGAAGTCTTGGCGATCAGGCAGCAGATCTTGCTCGTGCCGATATCGAGCGCGGTCACGATGCGCTGGCGTTTGCTCCTGATTGTGGTGGTGTAACCCATCCCCCTGACCTCAAGTCCCCGTTTTATGTCTTGCCTTTGGCGGTCTTGGTGCTTGCCGTGGGTATCTCGGCTTGCGGCGGCGCGCCCGGCGGATTGGCGGCAGCGGGCTCGCGCAAGCGCACGGTGATCCGATCGAGCAGCCTGAGATCGACGGCGGCGATATCGCGCTCGAGCACGCTCCGCTCGGAATTGAGCTTGGTCAGCGATGTCAGCGCCTCGCCAATACTGTCGTCGGGCAGCATGACCTCGATGCCGGTGAGAAGCTTAAGCGTCCAGCGCCGGTCGCCGACCCGGATGGCCGCGATGAGGTGGCGCTTGAAATCGGTAAAGGGTTCGAGTTGGGCGAAGAGTTCGGCCGCGTGTTTCGCCGCGCCCTCGCCGACCACCAGAGGAAGATTGACATAGGCCTCGCGCAAAGCCGGCGCAAGCACGACGCCTTCGGCGTCGACCACATAGGTCTGGCCCTGGCTCTGCCACACCGCATAAGGCGTCCGCTCCTCGATCACCACTTGCAGGGTGGAGGGCAGCAGCCGCATGACCTGTGCATGCCTGATCCAGGGGACGGCCTCGAGCCGCGCCTTGGCAGCGTCGGTGTCGAAGCTGAGCATCATGGTCTCGGGCCCGGCGCCAAGCGCGGCGGTAATCGCGGCATCGGTGGCATGCAGCCGGCCGTTGACGGTCACCCGTTTCACGCCGAAGCCGGCGGCGATGGCGAGGCGGTTCAGCCCGCCGGTGAGCGCATCATAGGCGCGTGCCGTCTGACCGCCGACGACCGCGCCATAGATGAGCGCGCTCGACAGGAAGATGGCGCACAGCGCCAGCCATTTGCCGCGCACGCGGTCCTGGCCAAGCCGCGCGAGGCGAATGGCTCTGGGGCTGCGGGTGATGAGGCTGCGCGCGCGACTGACGACAGGCAATTGCCGGGAGCTCTTGCGCGGCGCGGCGATGCCGCGCGCCAAGAGGGACTCCGGCGAGCCCCGGCTCCTTCTGGCACTGGCGATTCCCCTCCCGGGGTTTACCGATCGCACGACGCGTCCTCCACGATCCAGCGGACCAGCTCGCCGAACGAGCGGCCGCTATGGGCGGCAAGTTCGGGCACCAGCGATGTCGACGTCATGCCGGGTTGGGTATTGACCTCTAGACAGATCAATTCCCCCGTACCCTCTGGCCGGTCGTCGTAGCGGAAGTCGGTGCGACTGACCCCACGGCAGCCCAGTGCCCTATGAGCCGCTAACGACAGCTTCTGTACCAATTGGTAAACATTTGGTTTAAGCGGTGCCGGAAGCACATGAATTGAGCCTCCCGGGGCGTATTTCGCGTCGTAGTCGTAGAAGGCGAGACCCTCGGCCGGGCGGATCTCGATCACCCCCAAAGCCTCATCCCCCATGACCGCGCAGGTCAGCTCCTTGCCCGGGATGAATCGCTCGACCATGACCTCCTCGCCCAAAGTCCAGTCGGCGGATGTCAGCTCCTGCGGCGGGTGGGCCTGGTCCTCGCGCACGATATAGACGCCGACGCTCGATCCTTCGGTGGGCGGCTTGATCACGTAGGGCGGTGGCATGGCGTGCGCCCTAGCAGCCTCGGCGCGGGAGACGAGGCGGCTCTCGGCCACCGGCACGCCCGCAGCGGCGAGCACCGCTTTGGCCCGCTCCTTGTGCATGGCGAGCGCCGAGGCGAGCACGCCGGAATGGGTGTAGGGAATGCCCATGGTCTCGAGCAGGCCCTGGATGCAGCCATCCTCGCCGTAGCGGCCATGTAACGCGTTGAAACAGACATCCGGCCGGAGTTCAGCCAGCCGCCCGGCAACGTCGCGGCCGACATCGACGCGGCTCACGTGGTAGCCCTCCCCCTCGAGGGCGTCGGCGCAGGCGGCGCCTGAGCGAAGTGAGACCTCCCGCTCGGAGGATAGTCCTCCCATCAGCACGGCGACGTGAATCTGCTTGGTCATGTTTAGTCCCCGATCTTCAGCAAGGAGGGCGGCATCGCCCGGCTTGACCGGGCGATCCAGTAATCACCGACAGTGGTTACTGGATTACCCGCTTTCGCGGGTAATGACAGGCGCGAAGGCAGGGCCGGATCAAGCAGGGACGCCGAGGCGCTTGATCTCCCATTCAAGCTCAACCCCGCTCGTCGCCTTGACCCGCGCGCGCACTGTCTCGCCGAGCGTTTCGAGATCTGCGCCGGTGGCGTTGCCTTCATTGAGGAGAAAGTTGCAGTGCATCTCCGAGACCTTGGCGTCGCCGACGGCAAGCCCGCGGCAGCCGGCGGCGTCGATGAGCTGCCAAGCCTTATGCCCTGGCGGGTTCTTGAAGGTCGAGCCGCCGGTGCGGCTCTTGATCGGCTGCACCTCCTCGCGATAGGCGGCGATGCCGTCCATCTCGGCGAGGATCGCGGTAGGCTCGCCGGGCTCGCCCTGGAACAGCGCCTCGGTGAAGATGAAGTCGTCCGGCGCGCCGCAATGCCGATAGGCGTAGTGCAGCTCAGCGACAGGCAAGACATGGACCTCGCCCTTGCGATCGACGGCGCGCGCTTCGACTAAGACTTCTTTCGTCTCGCGGCCATGGGCGCCGCCATTCATGCGCAACGCCCCGCCGACGCAACCGGGAATGCCACGATAAAACGAGAGGCCTGAGATGCCCGCATCCGCGGCTGCGCGCGCGACCTTCACGTCCGGCACGGCGGTGCCCGCGCGAAGCCGGTAGCCGTCTTCGATCTTGATTTCCCCGAAACCGCGGCCGAGTCGGATCACCACACCCTCAATGCCGCCGTCGCGCACGAGCAGATTGGAGCCGAGACCGATCACGGTGACGGGGATATCGGCGGGCGCGTGCTTGAGGAAATAAGCGAGGTCGGTTTCGTCGGCGGGCGAATAAAGCAGTTCCGCGGGACCGCCGGCCCTGAACCAGGTGAAATCCTTCAGCGGCGCTTCCGCCTGCATACGCCCGCGCAGGTCGGGCAGGCACGCGGCGAGACGCGTCTGGAGCGCCGTCCCGTTCACGCCGCCCTCCCGTTCTGGAGATTTCCGGGCAGTGCATTGATCCAATCGGTGATCGTGCCTGCGCCGAGACCCACCACAAGATCGCCTGGCTTGGCCACGGAGGCGATTGCCTCCGCCAGGCTCTCTTCGTCGTCCACGGTCAGCACATTGGGATGGCCGTGGCGCATCAGGCCGGAAGCGAGCTCGTCGCGATCGATGCCGGGGATCGGCGCTTCGCCCGCCGAATAGACCGGCGTGACGATGGCAATGTCGGCATCGTCGAGACAGGCGGAGAAGTCGTTGAACAGGGATTGCAGCCGCGTATAGCGATGCGGCTGCATCACGGCGATGATGCGTCCTTTGCCGCCGAGGCGTGCGGCACGCAGCACCGCCGCGATCTCGACCGGGTGATGCGCGTAGTCGTCATACACCGCGACGCCCTGCCATTCGCCGACGCGGGTGAAGCGCCGCTTCACGCCCGAGAACGCGGCAAAGGTCGCGCGGATCACTTCGTCGCTCACCCCGGCCTCGGTCGCCGCGGCCAGAGCACCGAGCGCGTTCAACGCATTGTAATGACCGAGCACCGGCAAGGTGAGGCCTTCGAGCTTGCGCGCGCCGCCCTTCACCGCCGGGCCGAGATCGGCATCGAAGGTGATGCGGTTATGGTCGGGCTGCAAATTGATCAGCCGGATGTCGGCGTCGCGCGCCACGCCGTAGGTCAAAGTGCGCCGTCCGTTGGCCGCACCACCGAGCTTGGCGAGAAGCTCGCGCACGACAGGGTGATCGATGCAGGCAACGGCGAGGCCGTAGAAGGGAATCGCGTCTATGAATTGGTGGAAGGCCTGATGCAGAGAGTCGAGCGACGGCCAATAGTCCATATGCTCGGGGTCGATATTGGTGACCACGCCGATCTGCGTCGGCAACTTGACGAAAGTGCCGTCGGACTCGTCGGCCTCGACGACCATCCATTCGCCCTTGCCGATGCGCGCATTGGTGCCCCAGGCATTGATGATGCCGCCGGCGATCACCGTTGGGTCGAGGCCGGAGCTCTTGAGCAGCTCGGCGATGAGCGCGGTGGTCGTAGTCTTGCCGTGAGTGCCGGTGATCGACACGGTGGCGCAAGGCCGCATCAACTCGGCAAGCATCTCGGCGCGGCGGATGATTGGAATGGCGCGTTCCTTGGCCGCTTCGAATTCGGGGTTGCCCGGCTTCACCGCGCTGGAGATGACGATATGCCCCGCGCCGTCGACGTTGGAGGGATCGTGGCCGATCAGGCAGGCAATGCCACGCGAGCGGAGCCGTTCGAGATTGGCGCTGTCCTTGAGGTCGCTGCCCTGCACTTGATAGCCGCGCGTGTGCATCACCTCGGCGATGGCGCTCATGCCGATGCCGCCAATGCCCACAACGTGGAACAGGCCTGCCTGATCTGGGTCTGGGAGGTGCATGGCCGGACTCTATACCAGAACTATTCCCTACTTCGCGCCAGCTCCTCGACTAGGTCGGCGAGCTTGGTCACTGCGTCGGTCGGGGCCATCGCCTTCGCCTCTGCGGCGGCGTCAGCGAGCAGCGCGGGCGCGGTGAACAGCCGCTCGAGCTCGGCAGCCAGGCGCTCTGGCGTCAGCTCGCTCTGCTTGATGCACCAACCGCCCCCCCCTTCCTGCAGCCGAGTTGCGTTCTCAAGCTGATCGTTGTCAAGGGCGTGCGGCAGAGGCACCAGAATGCAAGGCCGGCCGATCGCCATCAATTCGGCGACGGTCGAGGCGCCGGCGCGCGCGATGACGAGATGGGCACTGGCGATGCGTTCCGGGAGATCGCGGAAGAAGGCGCCGAGATGCGCGGCAATGCCCGCCTCTTGGTAGGTGTCGCGCAAGGCAGCGAGATCCTCTTCGCGCGCCTGTTGCACGACGGTGAGACGCCAGCGAAAGCGAGACGGCATCAGGAGCAACGCCTGCGGCACGACTTCGGCGAAGAAATGCGCGCCTTGGCTGCCACCGAATACGAGAAGCAGAAGCCGGCTCGCTGGTTCCGGCGCAAAATAAGGCGCATCGCGATAGGCAAGCACCGCGTCGCGCACCGGTGTGCCGGTGACCTTCGCTTTGGCTTCGGCACCGCGATGCAACCGCTTGGTCGCGGCAAAGGACAGGCAGACACGATCGACCAGGCGCGCAAGCAAGCGATTGGCACGTCCCATCACCGCGTTCTGCTCGTGGATCGCCGTCGGGATGCGCAAAGTCCGCGCGGCGATGAGCGGGGGCAAGGTTGGATAGCCGCCGAAGCCGATCACGGCGCGAGGGTTGACCTCGCGCAGCAGCCGCAAGGCATCGAGATAGCCTTTGCCTAGCCGCGAGAAAGTCTTCGCCACCTCGATCGGGTTGCGGCTCGCGAGCGTGGCGGAAGGGATGCGGTGAATGGCGCGCGCCGGAAATTCGACGCCATATTTCTCGGCGCGGCTATCCGTCGCAAGCTCGACCTCATAGCCGCGGCGTTTCAATTCCTGCGCCAGCGCCGCGGCGGGAAAAAGATGCCCTCCCGTGCCGCCGGCGGCGAGCAGGATCGGGCGCGAGGTCACGCCGTTTGCTCCCTGATGCCTGCCGTTTCGGCTTGCGGCTCGACGCTGCGTTTCAGCCGCCCCGCCATGGGCCGCTTGCGGGTCAAGCCAAGCGCGAAGCCCATGGTCAGCGCCATGGCGAGCAACGACGAGCCGCCATATGAGACGAAAGGCAGGGTCATTCCCTTGGCGGGAAGCAGCCCGACATTGACCGCCATATTGATCAGGGCCTGCAAACCGAACAGCATCATCAGCCCGGCGACGGCGTGGCGGATGAAGCCGTCAGGCTCCTGCGAAGCCTTGGACAGGCCGCGCAACACGATGAAGGCAAACAACGCAAGCAGAATCAGGCAGGCAATCAACCCATACTCCTCGGCGGTGACCGCGAAGATGAAGTCGGTATGCGAGTCCGGTAGCACGTTTTTCACCGTGCCCTCGCCCGGTCCCCTGCCGAACCATCCGCCTTGCAGGAAGGAGTCGAGCGACCGGTCGGTCTGATAGGTATCGCCGGAGGCCGGATCGAGAAAGCGGTCGATGCGCGAAGTCACATGGGGAACGAGGAAATATGCCGCGACGATGCCGCCGATACCGACGGCGCCGAGCGCTACGATCCATACCATGTTAATGCCGGCCATGAAGAACAGCGCGCCCCAGACCAAGGTGACGAGAAGCGTCTGACCGAAATCGGGCTGCAAGATCAGCATCGCGGCGAAGATTGCATAGAGGGCGACGGCGAGGGGCAGACCGGGAACGTCGGGGCGTTTCTGGCTTTCGTTGAACAGCCACGCGGTGAGGACCACGAAGGCCGGCTTGACGAATTCCGAGGGCTGGATCGAGAGCGCACCGATTTGCAGCCAGCGCTTGGCGCCCTTGACCTCCGGTCCGATCACCAGAATGAGCACCATCAGCGCGATACCCACCAGAAAGATGACGAGGCTTGCGCGGCGGATCTGCTTCGGCGTCAGGGTGGAGGCGGCGAACATGATGGCCACGGCCGGCAGCAACAGGGCGGCGTGGCGGCGGACAAAATAGAACGGCTCGACACCGAATTTCGCCGCGATCGGCGGGCTTGCCGCAAGCGACAGCACGAGTCCCGCGCCCATCAGCAGGAGAAGGCCGAAAAACATCAACCGGTCGACGGTGAACCACCAATCGGAGAGAACGCTGCGATCGGCGCGCGTGAGCCTCATGCCGCTTTCCCCTGCTCGGGCTTCACCGGTTCGGCCCCCTGGAGCGCCATGACGATGGTGCGGAAGGCCTCACCGCGCTTCTCGAAATTGGCGAACTGATCGTAAGAGGCGCAAGC
>JBQGDO010000086.1:0-4015 GCA_052039105.1 Methyloceanibacter sp. | reverse complement strand
CAAACCGGCGTTCCAGTACATATAAGGGTCCCAGCCCACGTAAACATCGTTGTCCTCGACCCATTGCCAGCCGACCAACCCGCTTATGGTAGGCGAGAAGAAATTGAAGAGCTTGCCGGAGAAGGCATACGCCGCCGTGAGTTCAAGAGCGTCTGAGTCACCGCCACCACCGCCGAACTCAGGCGACCAGTAATTGGCAATGCCCACCGTCAGTTTTTCGGCAAATGTGTATTTTGCGGCGGTTTTCAGCTCGAAATAATCCAGCTCAGCGGTCGGATCAAAGGCTCCGGGATACGTGTAGTAGAGGCCCGCGATATCAAACGTGATGCCCTTCCATGTCGGTGTGATGCCAGCGTAGTAATCAATTTCCACACTGGTGCCGTCGAGCTCAATGTTTGACGCCCACAGCCCTGCATAGAAGATGCCGTATGTCCCAGTGAACGAGGCCTGAACGGCGGGCTGGTTCCCAGTAAACGAGATACCACGAAAGATGTAGTCGGTTGTAATGGTAGCGGTGCCCGACAGCGTCAGCTTCTTATCCTGCGCCTGCGCCGGCAGCGCAAGCGAGGTAGCTAGCGCCGTCCCCAACATGCACGACTTGATGATCCCCACTTCCCTGCTGCCCCAAGTCATTTTTGAGTCTCCTGATTTGTCGCTGTCCCTGCGATCGAATTCAGCGTCAGGAAGCCGCCCCGCCCCTCGAATCGTTTTGCTTTTGCGGTGCAACGTCCCCCGTTCTCTTGTCACAATATGCCGATGGACTAGCGAAGCAATGGAAAACCAGGGGCTTTATGAAAACATCTTGGCAGGTGTGACTATTCTGCAATGGTTCAAGCGCTTTGGCGCCGCATTGGGCTTAGAGGCAGTTTTGCCGCCACGCGATTACTCAAAAGGACTGCCTACCGGGCGGGCATCTGCCTAAGTTGCGGGCTGAAAGCGAACATCCCGGCGAATCATTGGGTTGGCGGTGGCCCCTCGCGCCCGGTCTGCACGTCCCTGGCCCTCAGCCTTGTTCCGGCTCGGAGGCTCACCTAGAGTAGCGCACGAATCGAAAATTCGCTTTGCGACTGTCATCCCAAGCAAACTCCGCATGGCTAAAGACAAGCACCCTGGCACCGTGCTCGTGACCGGCGGGGCGCGGCGGCTCGGCCGGGCAATTGCCCTCGATTTTGCGAATCGGGGCTGGGGGGTGGGGGTCCATTACGGATCCTCGGCCGCCGAGGCCCGCACTCTCGTCGCCGAAATCGAGCGGAACGGCGGAAAAGCGGCCGCCTTGCAGGCCAACCTTGCCAACATCGAGGTGCTCGATCCCCTGATGACCGCCTGCGCCGAGGCGCTCGGGGCGCCGACTTGCTTGATCAACAATGCCGCCCGATTCGAGCGTGACACGCTTATGTCACTGACCCCCGAAAGCTGGCGGGCGCATCTTGAGGTCAATCTCCGGGCCCCGGTGTTTCTGGCCCAGGCCTTCGCCAAGTCCCTGCCTGAAGGGGGGACGGGCAATGTGGTCAATCTGATCGACCAGAAAGTCTTGCGGCTCAATCCCGACTATTTCTCCTACACCATCGCCAAGGCGGCGCTGTGGACGGCAACGCAAACCATGGCGCAGGCGCTCGCCCCCCGAATCAGGGTGAACGCCGTCGCGCCGGGCCCTGTGCTCAAGGGTCTTGGCCAGACGCAAGCCGATTTCGAGCGCGAGTGCCGCTCCACCCTGTTAGAGCGGCCAGTCGACGCCGAAGACGTGATTGCCGCCGTCCGCTTCCTGGTCGAGACGCCTTCAATTACCGGGCAGATGATCGCGCTCGACGGCGGTCAGCATTTGGCGTGGCAAAACCAGACGTGAGGCTGCCCGTTCTGCTTCCTTCCGCCCTTGAAGCCGGTCAGGCTTAGACCTTACCTTCGTCCCAGAACCCGCGGCTATGCCGGCCGCGAAAGTTTTGTGATCCCATGCCCTTAGAGAACCCCGATAGCGCTCCTCCTTCGCTGCTTTCGCGCGTGCGCAAGGCCCTGGGCGGAGTCGAGACCGGCGCGCCCGTGATCGCCGCCCATGCCAAGACCGCGCCGGCCGGTCCGGGCGTCTATCGAATGATCGATGCCGGCGGCGAGGTACTCTATGTCGGCAAGGCGCGGCACCTCAAAAAGCGCGTGCAGAGCTACGCACGCGTCGGCACCCACAACTCCCGCATCCTGCGCATGATCGCCGACACGGCGAGCATGGAATTCGTCACCACCGCGACGGAGATCGAGGCGCTGCTGCTCGAGGCGAATCTGATCAAGCGGCTGAAGCCACGCTTCAACGTCGTGCTCAGGGACGACAAGTCCTTCCCCTTCATCCTCATCGCGCGCGACCATAAGGTGCCGCAGATCCTCAAGCATCGCGGCGCGCGCAACCGCAAAGGCGACTATTTCGGGCCGTTCGCCTCGGCCGGTGCCGTCGGCCGCACCATCAACACCTTGCAGCGCGCCTTCCTGTTGCGCTCCTGCTCCGACGCCTATTTCGAGAGCCGGCTGAGGCCGTGCCTGCTGTTCCAGATCAAGCGCTGCTCGGCGCCCTGCACCGGGGAAATCTCTGTCGAGGATTACGGCAAGCTGGTCGACGAGGCGCTTGGTTTCCTCACCGGCGAGAGCGACGAGGTGAAGCGGCGCCTGCACGCGCTGATGGACGAGGCGAGCCTCAAACAGGACTACGAGCGGGCGGCGAGCTTCCGCGACCGGCTGACCGCGCTCTCGCACATCCAGTCGCGCCAAGGCATCAACCCGCAGACGGTGAAAGAGGCGGACGTGTTCGCCGCGCATCAGGAGGCTGGGCAGACCTGCATCCCGGTGTTCTTTTTCCGCAGCGGCAACAATTGGGGTAACCGCGCCTATTTCCCGCGTGCCGACAAGAGCCTGCCGGTGGAAGAGGTGCTGGAGTCGTTCGTCGCGCAGTTCTACGACGACAAGCCGCCGCCGAAGCTCGTGCTGCTGTCGCACGACATCGCCTCGCGGCGGTTGCTCGCCGAAGCTCTGTCCTTGCGCGCCGGTCGCAACATTACGGTGACGCGTCCGGTGCGCGGCGAGAAGCGCGAGCTGATGGAACACGCGCTGATCAATGCGCGCGAGGCTTTGGCGCGGCGGCTCGCCGACTCAACCTCGCAGACCGCGATCCTCGCGCGGCTCGCTGAGTTGCTGGATCTCGACGATACGCCGGAGCGCATCGAGGTTTACGACAACAGCCATATCTCAGGCACCAACCCGGTGGGCGCGATGATCGTCGCGGGTCCGGAAGGCTTCATCAAAGGGCAATACCGCAAATTCAACATCAAGAGCGAGGACCTGGCCCCGGGCGACGATTACGCCATGATGCGCGAAATGCTGACGCGCCGCTTCTCGCGGCTCGCCAAATCGAAGGACGAGGTCAATGGATGGGCGGCGCCCGATCTCGTGCTGATCGACGGCGGTCCGGGTCAGCTCGGCGCGGCCTATGCCGTGCTCGACGAGCTCGGACTGTCCGACATCAAAGTGGCGGCGGTGGCCAAGGGGCCCGACCGCAATGCGGGGCGCGAGCGCATCTATCTGCGCGGACGGGAGCCTATGCTGCTCGAGCCGCGCGATCCGGTGCTCTATTGCATCCAGAAGCTCAGGGACGAGGCGCACCGCTTTGCCATCGGCGCACATCGCGCCAAGCGCAAGAAGGCGATCACCGCCTCCCCGCTCGACGAGGTGCCGGGCATCGGGCCGTCGCGGAAACGCGCGCTGTTGCAGCATTTCGGCTCGGCCAAGGCGGTGAGCCGCGCCGGTATTGCCGACCTCGAGGCGGTTGGCGGCATCAGCGCACAAATGGCCAAGGTGATCTATGATCATTTCCATGAGCGCGGATAAGGGACCGAGGCGGTGAACAGGCAGCCCGACATGGCAGAGCGGGGATTGGCGGCGGCGCGGCGCGCGGGGCTCCCGGCGCGTTTTGCCAGCCTGCCCAATATCCTGACCTATGGCCGCATCCTCGCCATTCCGGCGCTCGTCGCCTGCTTCTTCG
>JBQGDO010000085.1:0-36387 GCA_052039105.1 Methyloceanibacter sp. | reverse complement strand
CGTGGTGGACGGCACCCAAGGCGTGGAGGCGCAGACGCTCGCCAATGTCTATCAGGCGCTCGACAACAATCACGAGGTGGTGCCGGTCCTCAACAAGATCGACCTGCCGGCGGCTGAGCCCGACCGCGTACGCCAGCAGATCGAGGACGTGATCGGGCTCGACGCGCATGACGCATTGGAGATCTCGGCCAAGACTGGGCTCGGCGTCGAAGACGTGCTCGAAGCGATCGTGCATCGTCTGCCGCCACCCAAGGGCGATGCCACGGCGCCGCTGAAGGCGCTGCTGGTCGACAGCTGGTACGACGCCTATCTCGGCGTGGTGGTTCTGGTGCGCATTTTCGACGGCGTGCTGGCCAAGGGCCAACGCATCCGCCTGATGTCGACCGGTGGCGCCTATCAGGTCGATCGTGTCGGCATTTTCCGCCCGAAGCAGGAAATGCGCGACCGGCTCGGCCCGGGAGAAATCGGCTTCTTCACCGCCTCGATCCGCCAAGTGGCCGACACGCGCGTGGGCGATACGGTCACCGAGGAGAAGCGCGCCGCGGCGGCGGCGCTCGCCGGCTTCAAGCCGGCGCAGCCCGTGGTGTTCTGCGGCCTGTTCCCGGTCGATGCCTCCGAGTTCGAGAATCTGCGCGAGGCGGTCGCCAAGCTTCGGCTCAACGATGCGAGCTTCACCTATGAGATGGAGACTTCGGCCGCGCTCGGCTTCGGCTTCCGCTGCGGCTTTCTCGGGCTGCTACATCTTGAGATCATCCGCGAGCGGCTCGAGCGCGAATTCAATATCGACCTGATCGCCACGGCGCCGTCGGTAATCTATCGCGTGTACCGGACCGACGGCACGATGCTCGAGCTGCACAATCCCGCCGACATGCCCGAACCGCAGAAGATCGCCAAGATCGAAGAACCGTGGATCGAGGCGACCATTCTCGTGCCGGATACGCATCTTGGCGCCGTGCTCAAGCTCTGCGAGGACCGGCGCGGCCGGCAGAAAAACCTGACTTATGCCGGCTCGCGCGCCATGGTGGTTTACGAGCTGCCGCTAAACGAAGTGGTGTTCGATTTCTACGACCGGCTGAAATCGGTCTCCCGCGGCTATGCCAGCTTCGACTATCACATCATCGGCTACGAGGAGGGCGACCTCGTCAAGATGGCGCTGCTGGTCAATGACGAGCCGGTGGATGCCCTGTCGATCATCGTCAACCGCTCGCGTGCGGAGGCGCGCGGCCGCGCCATGGTGGAAAAACTCAAGGACTTGATCCCGAGGCACATGTTCAAGATTCCGATCCAGGCGGCGATCGGCGGCAAGGTGATCGCCCGCGAGACCATCAGCGCGCTCAGGAAGGACGTCACCGCCAAATGCTATGGCGGCGATATCACGCGGAAGCGCAAGCTGCTCGACAAGCAGAAAGCGGGCAAGAAGAAGATGCGGAGCTTCGGCAAGGTGGAAATTCCGCAAGAGGCGTTCATCGCCGCGCTGAAGATGGACGCGGATTAAAACGCTCGCGCATTCCGGCGGACGGAGCCAGAATGGCCGCCCGCGCGTTCATCTTCGTCCGCCACCAATGAGGGGCCTGATGCGCATTATTCTCATCCTGTCGCTGGTTGTTGCAGCCATGGCCTTTGCGCCGATGCCGGCGTCCGCCGTCACCTCGCTCGAAGGGTCGTGGCGCGGCTCGGGCATCGTCAAATATAAGAACAGCGCCGACAAGCTACGGTGCCGCGTGCACTTCTCGCGAGTGAGCGCCAAGGCCTTCGGCGTGTCGTCGGACTGCGCCACGGAGACGGGCCGCTACGCGGCCTCTGGGCGCGTGGTGGCATCGGGCAGCAATCGCTATTTCGGCCTGGTCCAGGGCGAAGGCGTCACGGGCAAGGTGGTCATCGTGCAGCACGGGCGAAGCCTCTCGGTCAGCGTCACCAGCCGGAGAGGCTCCGCCAAGCTCTCCCTGTCACGCTAACCTCCCTCAAGCTCGAGCGAGCCGACCGCAACACGGCCGCTTGGGTTGCCTTCGGCGTCGATCGGGATGATCGTCAGCTTGTGGCCCTGCAACGGGAGCAGCGCAGCTTCGACAAGCTTCGCCACGGCGCCGTCGAGATCGATCAGAAAGCTGCCAACGCTTTCGCCCGTTGCCGTACCGGTTGGCGATGGAAAGAAGGCAAAACTTTCCACATAGCCGGGCTCGGCGTCATAGGGCTCGTTTGCGGCATCGGGCGAATCGAAAAATACGCGAATGCCGGCGGCGGGCTGATCATAGATTCTCACGTCGATGAGCCGAAGGCGAAGCTCCGCCGGTTCTTGGTTGGCCAGCACGGCGGGATCCGACAACCGCGCCTCGACCTCGTCGAAGTCGAGCGGCACAATCAACGTTTCGGCCGGGCCATATTGCGGATCGGCAACCATGGAGTTGGCCACATTTTGCGCGTGGCGATCGGAAGCCCCTACGCCGGGCGATTCCACCAAGGAGGCGGAGGAGCAAGGTCCGGCTAGGCACGGAAGACACAGGCAAAAGGCAACGACGCGACGCGAATCTCGCAGGCTCATAAGGTCCTTTCTGCCCTTAGAAATACGATTTCGGCCTTGCCTTCCACACTTAGCGCTATCGGCTGGTCTTCGCCATTGAAAGCGAGGAGTTGCGGCTCAAGCGCCGCCTCGGGAAAGCGCTGGCTACGCCGCAGGGCATCCAGCGTATCGGTAAGGTCAAACGCGAAATCAACTCCCTCATCGGCATGCGCGCCGTGCCCTCCGCCTCGTTCGGTGAAGAATGCAAAGGTGGACACGTAGTGCGGGTCGTTGATGGGTGTTTCCTCGGTGAGATATGGGCAATTGAGGAAGACGCGCACGTAAGCACGTGGATCCTCAGGCGGTTGGACCCCGGTTACGCGCAGCACCGCGGTCTCGACCGGAGCTTTACTCGGTTGAAGGTTCTGAACGGCCAATTCACCCAAACCGGCAGCAAAGCTGCTCAGGAGGGCCGGCTTCACTGCAACGTTCGTAGAAACGGGAATGCCCGGTTCGCCATCTACGGCAACGGCCTGTGAAAAGCTGTTTGTCGGACCAAGGCTCATATCAGGCCCAAGCACCTCGACTGGCGATGGAGGTCTGGGCTCGAGACGGTCATACACGTAGCCGTGGGGGCCGGTGTCGTAAAGGTCGGATATCTTCACATCGACCGCCGCGCCAGACCGATCAACGAAATTTCCCTTCAGCACAAACCCCGCGAAGCTTGAGTCAGGCGGATTGGCGTTGCCATTCTTGTTCCAGCTCGCCCAGATGCGATCGACGTTGCAGTGATGCAACCAGAAAATTGGATCGAGTGGAGACATGAACGTCGCCATGTCTCGCCCCACGAAACCATGGACTCTGTTGTGAGGGGTGCCTTCCAGCGTGCTCGACCCGCCGCCGCTCCCTCCGCGCGGCAGCGTTGAACGCAGGCTGCCGAAACCTTCGAAGTCGAGTTTGCGCATGATCCTGTCGAGAACCTCGGGACCGACAAACTCGCTTCTGAGGGTCGACTGGGGTGTCGCGGTTCTTGGATGATTGAGTGAATTGCCCGTGCCCCAGAACGGCGCGGGGATTTGCGGATTCCGCGTCCAATCCCAGTAGGGCAACGCGAAACTATCATCGCCAGACAGCTTCCGGCAGACATCCTCGAGATATGCGAGATAGGCGCGATGCCAGGGGAGAAAGAACCAGTTGGCGTGGGGGCAGAACTGATTGTGGATCGTCGCCTGCTTCGTCCAGCCGAGAGGATTGTTCGGCTCCTCGGTGGTCAGCCGCCGCATCTCCGTAACTGCGCGCCGATAGGCCTCAAGGATCGGGTCGTTCGGCGCCAGCTGGTTGACGTCACGCCTAATCTTGGCAGGTTGAGCCATTGTGGTTGAAGGCAAGACAGCGCTGCCGGCAACCAGCGCGGTAGTCGCGGCTGTACCGATGATGATATCGCGTCTCGTGGGATGACTCGGCATCGCAAAGCCCTCCATGCTGACCACAACCGATGCTAGCACGAATTGTGGCCTACAGCCGCGGCATGACGCGAGACGACAAATTTCCTGAGCGAGGGGAACCGTCGAAATGAACGGCGCGTTGCGTCTGCAGCCTGGAAGCGCGCTCGCGCGATGGGCTGACTGGCTGTCAATATTTACTTCAAACGTTGCAGCTTATCCACTGCAACGGCTAAGTTTTTGTGGGCTACCGC
This sequence comes from Methyloceanibacter sp., assembly GCA_052039105.1. Lineage (GTDB taxonomy): Bacteria > Pseudomonadota > Alphaproteobacteria > Rhizobiales > Methyloligellaceae > Methyloceanibacter. Next base: position 32,194 of record JBQGDO010000085.1, on the reverse strand, counting down.
TCAGTAGAGCGGTAGCCTTGTTCTTATCGCGTTCCAGTAGTTTCGGGCAGACATGCGGCAAGATAGTGATATTGTTGTGTCACTGCAAATTGACTACTTGACTGTAGTCGAAATATCACTTTCCATCTTCGCGACAGGGATTGCGGCACGTACGGGGGAAACGTCGCGTTGCGCTTAAGCATCGCGTTCCGTCTCCCCGCAAACACTCGAAAAGCCGCGGCCTGAGCCATGCCCCGCCTTGCGCGCGCTCAAGCGGGTCGTGATGGCGTCTAACGAGGGAAGCGCGCTCAAAGGATGAGGGACTTGTCATGCGTATCGCCCTCGCGTTCGGACTTTGTCTGATCGCCGCCGCCGCAGTTGCCGGCCCCCGCGCCAAGGATCTGCCGAAGCTGGAAGCCGACGTAACCGCCGCCACGCAGAATGTGCGCGAGACGTTCCGCGCGCGCATCAACGAGAATGTGGTGACGATCATGGCCGGCAGCCCGAGCGGCACGGACCTCGCCATCGTGCAGGACATCGCCTCGGTCCTCGACGACGGCGACAAGCTCCGGGTATTGCCGATGGTCGGCAAGGGGCCCGAGCAGAACATCAAGGACGTGTTGTTCCTGCGCGGCGTCGACATGGGCGTGACGCAAGCCAATCTGCTCAAGCATTTCGACAAGACCGGCGAGCTCGGGCCGAATCTCAAAGGCCAGATCGCCTATATCGCCAAGCTGTTCAACGAGGAGCTGCACATCCTCGTGCGCGAGGACGTCAACGACATCAAAGAGCTCAGCGGCAAGCGCGTGAATTTCGGGCCTGAGGGCAGCGGCGCGGAAATCACGGGGCGGCTCATCTTCGAGGCGCTCGGCGTCGAGACGCAAAAGGTGCATATCAACGACGCCGACGCGATCGAGCAGCTCAAGAAAGGCGAGCTCGCCGCCACCATCGCCGTGACCGGCAAGCCCGCGCCCGTGCTCGCTTCGCTGAAGGACGCCAACGGACTCAAGCTGCTCGCCGTGCCCTATGCCGAAGGACTTGAGGACGAATACTACCCCGCGACATTCACGCACGAGGATTATCCCAACCTGGTTCCCGCCGGCCAGAGCATCGACACGATGTCCGTCTGCGCCGTGCTGATCTCGTTCAACTGGTCGGGAGATTCCGTCCGCTACGCCAAGATCGCGAAATTCGTCGATCGCTTCTTCGCCAATTTCGACCGCTTCCTCATCGCGCCGCGGCATCCGAAATGGCGCGAGGTGAATTTCGCGGCGACATTGGAGACGTGGCATCGTTCGCCGTTGGCACAGAAGTGGATCGACCGCGTCAAGCAGACGACCGACGCGGCTTCGCGCAGCCATTTCGACGCCTTCCTCGCTCAGGCGGGTGGCGAGCGCGCCACGCCGATCTCCGAGGCCGAACGTGCCGAGTTGTTTCGCGCTTTTCTGCAATGGAGCAAGGGGCGCAATCAGAACTGACGGCCAAGGCGCCGTGACTCTCTTTTGGTGATGCGTAGGAGGGTGTCATGCTCAATCCGTCCGAAATCGTGATGCGGCCCGCAGGCCCGACGGAACGGGTCACCGCCGAAATGCAGACCAGTCAGCTCCCGCTGCCGGAGGCGACGCCCAGCACCATGGCCGAGCGCTTCGCCCCAGGCGGGCAAAAGGTCGGGGCGGACGCGCCATCCCGCGCGCGGGCAGAGATGCCGGCCGCGACCAGGATCGTCCCCGAGCCGCCTCGCCTTGGCGCGGCCGGACGCTGGCTTTTGGGCGCCTCGCTCCTGGTGTCGCTGGTGCCGACGGCGATCATCCTGGCGCTTATCTGGCAAGGCGCGATCAGGCTGCCGCAAGCGCAGGAGATGCCGATCGTGCTCGACCTCGAGCGGCACCAGGACATGAAGCAGATCGCGGCGATCGCCGTACCGGCGTTGCCGGCGCCGAAGGCGGCGGAGGTCAAGGCCAAGCCGGAGATCGCGCTCACCACGCCGGCCCGGCTCGACGCCAAGGTGGGTGAGGAAGTCGATTTCGACATCGCCATCGATTCGGCCGATGGACTGCCCGCGCGGAGCGTCATCGCGATCCGCGCCATGCCCGAAGGCGCAAGCTTTTCGCAGGGACGCCCCTATGCGGACACGGAATGGAATCTGCGGCCGGACGAGATCGGCGATCTGAAGCTCAAGCTGCCGGAGTTGGACGGTCTTTCAGATCTTCGCATCGAGCTGATGGCGGCTGACGGGACTGTGCTGGCCAGCTCAACCACGCGACTTGCCGTCGTGCCCGATCCCAAGAGCGCGTTGGTCCTGCGATCGGACGAGAGCGGCCGGATCGCCGACCTGATCGAGCATGGGCAGAAGATGATCGATGTCGGCTATCTTGCCGGCGCGCGCGCCTACTTCAAGCGCGCGGCGGAGGCCGGCAGCGGCGAGGCCGCGCTCAAGCTCGGTGCAACCTACGATCCCGACTTCATCAGCGAGATCGGCGCGCTCGGGGTCAAGGCGGACCCCGACGAGGCGCGGGTCTGGTACGAGCGCGCCAAGCAGCTTGGGGTCGAGGGTGCCGAGGAGAAGCTCAGGACACTCAAGCAGGATTGGGGCCCGGGCACGCAGCCTACCCAGGCGACCGAAACCGAGAGACCCGACACGCTCGCGCCGATGCTGGCCGAGGTCGAGGAAGGCGATGGAGACATCGTGGCCGCCGATCCGGCGCCGGAGGCGACCAGCGCACCGCTGCCGGGCGGCAAGGAAGAATGGGTCTCGCTGTTGAACTACGCCAATCTGCGCGCGGAGCCCTCAACCACCGCGGACACGCTGCGGGTAGCTGAGAAGGGCGCCAAACTTCGCGTGATCAGCCGCAAAGGCAATTGGGTGCAGGTTGCCGACCCCGGCACCGCCGAGACCGGCTGGGTCTATTCGCGCTTCATCGAGACGGCGGAGTCGCCCGCGCAGTAGCGCTCCGCACTAAGCCGGACTCGTTCGCACTCGCCAAGCGAGATAGGTGAGTGCTGCGCCTTCGCTCACGAGCAGAATCCCGAGCAGGAATCCGAGCACCCATTCGGCGCTCACCGGCAAATTGGCGAACAGATAGAGCGCCAGGAAGATGCCGACGAGACCGCTGGCGAGCACCCAGCCCCAGGCCGGGAACGGCCTGATCGACAGCGCGAACACCACCTTGGAAATGCCCTCGGCCATGAAGAAGACGAGCAGCAGCAAGGTCATCAGCAGGAGGCCGCCTTGCGGATTGCGCAAGAGAAGCACGCCGACCAGGATCGACAGCGCCACCGAGATGAGTTGCAGCCAGAAATGCGGCACCTTCGGCGCGCCGATCAGGCCAAGGCCTTGTAGAGCGCCGCTGATGATCAGGATCCATCCCAAGAGGAAGACGATGGCTTCCGAGGCGATGAGCGGGTAGATCAGGGCGAGGATTCCCGCAGCCACCATCAGCACGCCTTGCACCAAATACCACAGCGAATAACGCCGCACGGTGTCGCGCAGGGCTTCGCGCATGACGGCCGCGGCCTCTTGCAATGATATAGCCATGTGTTGCCTCCCTAGAGATTCATGCCGAATCGACTAGCGGAAGGAGCATACCCCCAATCATGTCTGCAGCGGGGGCTCGGAGGTGGGATGGACCACGATAAGGCGAAACAATCGGCCATCAGCAAGGCCGCATGGCGCCTCCTGCCCTTCCTCGGCCTCTGTTACATGATCAATTTCCTCGACCGGGTGAATGTCGGCTTCGCCGCGCTGCACATGAACGAGGATCTCGGCTTCAGCCCCTCGGTCTATGGGCTCGGCGCCGGCATCTTCTTCGTCGGCTATATCCTGTTCGAGGTCCCGAGTAATCTCGCGCTGCAGAAATTCGGCGCGCGCATCTGGATCGCGCGCATCATGATCAGCTGGGGCCTGGTCGCCACGGCGATGGCGCTGGTGCACAGCGAGGCGAGCTTCTACGCGCTCAGACTGTTGCTCGGCATCGCCGAGGCCGGCTTCTTTCCGGGCATTATCCTGTTCCTCACCTATTGGTTTCCGGCGCGGGAGCTGGCGCGCATCGTCTCGTTGTTCATGGCGGCCATTCCGCTCGCCACCGTGATCGGCGGGCCCGTTTCAGGCGCCCTGCTCGAAATGCATGGAATTTGGGGGCTGGCCGGCTGGCAGTGGCTGTTCATCATCGAGGGCCTGCCGGCGGTGATCTTGGGCGTGGTCGTGCTGTTCTTCCTCGACGATCGTCCCGACCACGCGCGCTGGCTCACGCCCGAGGAACGGCACGCGCTCAACGCAACGCTCGCCGCCGAGGCGCACGCCACGCGCGAGGTTGGCTACGCCGAACTCGGCCAGGCGCTGACGCGGCCGCGCGTGCTGATGCTGGGGCTGCTCTATTTCTGCATCGTCGTCGGGCTCTACGGCCTCAGTTTCTGGATGCCGCAAGTGATCCAGACCTTCGGCCTCGATCCGCTCGAGATCGGCTTCCTCACCGCCATTCCCTATCTCGTCGCGGCCATCGGCATGGTGCTGTGGGGCGCGCGCTCCGACCGCACGGGCGAGCGCATCTGGCATATCGCATTGCCGCTGTTGATGGGCGGTGCGGCCTTGGCCTGGTCCGCCTTCTCGGGCCCGCTCGGCCTCACCATGGTCGCGCTGACGCTCGCCACGCTCGGCATCTATGCCGCGGTCAGCACCTTCTGGTCGCTGCCGACGGCGATCCTCACCGGCACCGGCGCCGCGGCCGGGCTCGCCCTGATCAACTCGATGGGCAACGTCTCGGGCCTGGTCAGTCCGGCGCTGATCGGCGTGATCCGGGAGGCGACCGGGTCCTTCACGGCGGCGCTGCTGTTCCTCGCCGGCGCGCTCCTCGTCGGCGCAATCATCGTGCTTCTGTTCGGTTATGCGCAGCGGGCCCGCGCATTAGGCTCGCCCGCCATGACTCGCGGGGGCGAACGGCCATGACGCATGTCGTGCTGCTCGGCGACTCGATCTTCGACAATCAGGCCTATGTCGGCGCAGGGCCGGACGTGATCGTCCAGCTGCGTGAAGCATTGCCTTCGGGCGCGGCCGCCACGCTCTGCGCGATCGATGGCGCGGTGATCGCAGACGTGGAGGCGCAGCTCAAGACCATACCCCCCGATGCCACCCATCTCATCGTCTCGGCCGGCGGCAACGATGCGCTCCAGCACGCGGATATGCTCGGCCAGTGGGCGTTGTCGGTGGCCGGCGTGCTCGACAAGCTCGCCAAAGTGCGGGCCGCGTTCCGGCGGGACTACGCCGCGATGCTCGATGCGGTCGCCGCGCTGAAGCTGCCGACGGCGGTCTGTACCATCTACGAGGCGCGCTACGAGGACCCGGACTTACGCAAGATCGCCGCGGCGGGGCTCGCCATCTTTAACGACATCATCCTGCGCGAAGCGCTTTTGCGCGGACTTCCGGTGATCGACCTCAGGATCATGTTTGACGACGACACAGACTACGCCAACGCCATCGAGCCTTCGGTCAAAGGCGGGGAGAAGATCGCCCGCGCCATTTCGACGCTCGTCGAGACCCACGACTTCACGCGCCGACGCTCTGCGATTTACGTTTAGGCTCGCGCTTCGGCTTGGCAGCGATCGCAGATGAAGCAGCCGGCTCGGGCGGTGGCGCGGTCTCGGGGGCCGGCGCCGTGGCTGCGGCTTCAGTCCCGGCTTCGGGCTGCAACTCGCCCTTGGCGGCCTTGATGCAAAGCTCGACCGCTTCGCGCAACGACGTGGCGTAAGCGTCCGCCTCAGCCGTCTCGAGCATGGCCCTGGTCGCGGCCTTGTTGCCCTCCTCGTTCCAGTAGCAGACGAGGATCAAGGTGCCCTTGGGCAGGATGCGCCGCAGACGCCGCACCACGTAGCGGATCAGCGCCGGGCCGGCGCCAAGCCCGAGATAGGACAGGCAGACGAGCTTCGCCTCGGTCTTGGCAAGCGAGGCGATGTGGCCGGCGGAGATCGTCTCCGGCGGCAGCGCCTTGGCGGTGAGCCCACGCTTGGTCAGGATCGCGGCGAGGATCGCGCCGGCCGCCTCGTCGAGCGACGAACGGCCGCCGATGACGAGCAGGGGCTCCTCGACCGCCCAGCCTGGCGCAAGCTCGGGCCGCTCGACCTTGGGCAAATCCTCCTCGGCGCCTTCTTCCGCCTCGAGCGCGGCGAGGCCGCCTTCGTCCTCCTTGCCGTTCTTGCCGTTGTCGGGCTTGCGCCGGAGCTTGGCAAACCAGCGATGCGGCTCGAAATCGGCGAGGTTTTCCAGCATCTCCTTGACCGTCCCGCCGACGCGTTCGGCCTGTTCCGCGTCAAGGGCGCCGCGGGCGGCATCGCGCTCGGCGAGCCGGAGTCCCGCGAGAGCGACTGAGTCGAGATAGGACGCGAGAGTCTGCTCCTTCAGGCTGAGCTCGGCGTGATAGGTGGCTTCCGCGGCGTCGCCGGTCAGCGCACGTTGATAGAAGCGCTGCTCCGGCTTGAGCGCCGGCTCGTCGCTGAGCAGCACTTCGAAAAATTCCAGCCCCTCGACATGGCGGCCCAGCACGGCGAGGCACACCGTCATCGGCATGGCGAGCAGCAGGCCGAGCGGGCCCCACAGCCAGGTCCAGAAAATGGTCGAAGCGATCACCGCGATCGGGGTGACGCCGGTGCCGCGGCCGAACACTTGGGGCTCGACCACCTGGCCCATGAACAGCTCGCCCAGCACGAAGAGCGCGAGCACCAGGAGAAACGTGGTCCAGCCAGGATCGACGGCGGCGGCGATCAGGAGCGGCAGCGCGGCGGCGATGTAGGAGCCGACATAGGGCACGAAGCGCATCAGCATGGCGAGGATGCCCCAGGCGATCGGGCTCGGCAGGCCGATCAGCCACAAGGCGCCGGCGATCAATGTGCCGTAGGCGAAGTTGATCAGCACCTGGCTGAGGAAGTAGTGGCTGAGCCTGGTGGCGGCGTCGCTCATGGTGGATGTGGCGCGCTGCAAATCGCTGCCGCCGAACAGACGGATCAGCCGGTCGCGCAGATCTTCGCGCTGGAGCAGGATGAAGATGACGAGCAGGAGCACGATACCGGCCGTGGCAAGCGGCGGCAGCAAGGTGGTGAAGATGGTCTGGTAGAGCGCCCAACCGGTCGGCTCAGGCGAGGTGATCTCAACCTGCATCGGCTTGTCGTCGGGACGCTTCGCTTGCGTGCCGACCGAAGGCGCTGGCGGCGCTTCGGTTGGCGCGCTGAGCTGCTGTTGCAGGTTGCTCAGCACCTCGCCCGCTTTTTTCAGCACGCCCGACTCGCTGGTGCTTTCGCGGAACGATTCGATCTTCTTCGACAAGGTGGTTTGGTAGCTCGGCAGATCGGCGGCGAGATTGGTGGCTTCGCGCGACATCATCCAGCCGAGTGCCCCGATGATGGCAAAGGCGGTGGCGACGACCAGCCCCACCGCCAAGATGCGCGGTACTTTGAGCCGGCGCAGGAAGAGCAGCGGCGGGGTGAGCACGAAGCTCAGCAGAATCGCTAGCGCGAGCGGCAGCAAAACTTCGCGGGCGAAATAGAGCGCCGTGACGACGAGGGCGGCGATCAACAGGCCTTGCAAGGTGGCCGTGCGCGCGTCGGACGGGGTCGACAGCAGGGGAAAAGGCGATCGGGGCGGCATGTCGGGTCTCCCGGCACACCAAGTCGCCCGAGGCCCGGAAGCGGGGCCCGGCCGGCGCTTGGCTCGCGCCTTGGCGATTCAGCACATACAGGCTGAGCGAGGTCTTAACAAGCGGCGGTCCCAGTCGTTCCGTGCATAAAGGAAAAGGCCCCGGAGTTGCGCTCCCCGGGGCCTTCGTCAGGCTGCTTGACGCCGTACAAGGCTACTGCCCGGCGCCCGCGGCCTGATTCCATGCGTGACCGTTGGTCTAGTCGGCGGCCAGGCTCGTGACATTGGCGGAGACGTTGGCGATCGGCTGCTCGCTCTTTTCCATGGGGATTGTGGCGATCTTGCCTTTGGCGGCGGCCACCGCCTCCTTCAGATCGACCATGCGGATGGACTGATCCTCAAAGCTGCGGAAATACCAGCGCAGATTCTTCAGGTCGTTGACGGAGGTCCATTCGGTGATCTCCGGCGTCGGATCGCCGATCGCCGCATTGACCACCGAGCCCTTGGGGATGTCGAACTGATTGAGGATGTGGAAGGCGGAGAGCACGGCATCCTCGGCCGTCTTGTTCGGTGTCGCCGCCTGGCTGAACATTACGGCGCGCACGAAGCGGGAGGGCGGCGTGAAGTCGCCGGGAAGGCCAAGCATGCCGGCGCCCGAGCCGAAGGCCGCGATGGTGGTCGCGCCCAGTTTCTCCTGCTCGACATCCTTGGGCGAGAGGTTGATGTAGTTGGCGAGATTGGTCATGTGCCAATCATAGGTCGGCGCATTGGTCATCACCCCAAGCGGCGCGTCATGCACCTTCAAGGTGCCGTCCACAGGCTCGACGGCAATCGACTTGCCGCTTTTGTCCTGAATGAAGAAATGGGCGCCGGCGACCATGCCTTGCGGGCTGCCGAGCCCGGGCGCAGGTGTCGGCACGACTGCGATAGTCTTCACGCCCTCCTTCACCTCGTCGACGGTGGCGAAATTGGCGAGCACCCAGAGACCGAATTCGTGCGGAGCGATGGCACGCTTGGCGTTCTCGCTCGTAACTGGAGTGTAGGACGCGTAGCCGGGGAAGTAGAACAGGCCGACCGAGAGGCCCTGATCGTTCAGCCCATCGAGAATGACCGGCAGGTTGAGCGCGTTGGCGCCGACCACGGCATATTTCGAGGTATAGGTCAGGCCCTTGCCGCCGTCGGGCAAGGTGCCGCTGAATTCCTGTCCCGGCGGAACGATGAGCACATTCGACTGCATGGGGAAGCCGAATTCGAGGGTGCGGGCGCGGATCGCGGCGCCGTCCTCGGCTTTGAGGCTGATGCCGGTGCAGGCGAAGCCAGGGCTGGTGGCGAAGACGAGCGCGGCGCTAAGCGAGGCGACAAAGACTTTGCGCAACATGGGCGATCTCCTCCGGAACATTTGCCGGGGAGTCTCGCGCCAAACTCTGAAAGCCGCATTAAGCATCAGGCCACTCGGCGTGGCGTTGCTTAAGATCGAGTGGCCGCGTTCGATGCAATTTGCTGCAATCTACAGCGGGACCACCGGCGGCGGGGTCCAGCTGCCTTGCTCGATCGCCGGAAGCGGCCAATAGGCGCGAATATAAAGAGAGAACGCGTCGGCGGGCGCGGGCAGCCAGTTCGACACCTTGTCGGCATCGGGCCGGTCCTTCTGCACATAGATGATGAGCGAACCGTCCGGCTCGTAGCGCAGATGCTTGCTTCGCGTGCCGAGCGCGAAGCGATCGAGCGCGTTCGGTGCAAGGAAATGGTACTTGTCGTAGAGGGTGATCGACCAAAAGCCTTTCACCGGCGGAATTTGCTTGAAGGTAACGGTGTAGCGGGCGGTCGCGCCGTTCAGCCTTTCGCCTTTGGCGTCGAGGTCCTGGTAGAAATAGCGCGTCTCAGCCGGGCGATTGATGAAGATGTTGGACTTCGCCACCGCGGTACGCGTGTAATAGTCGGTGCCGAACTCGGCGCTGTTGACCACCGTGGTCCAATTGTGCGGCAGCTTGACCCCGAAATTGCGGAACTCGAGCAAGGGTCGCACCAGCGTCTCGTCCGCCTCCTCGGCAGCCTCGCGCAAGACATCGCGCAAGGCGCGGTCGTCTTCCGCAGCGGCAAGCACCGCACGCACCCAGGCATAGATCGCCTCCTCGCCTGGAAGCGGCGGACAGCGCTCGAGCGCTTTGGGTAGGGTGTCGAAGAAGCTCGCCGGATTGACCCAGCGCCATTCCTCGTTGCTGAGTTTCTGCCACGGGAGATAAATGGCGCTGTTCCAATCCTTCTCCTTCATCCTTCCGTCGAACTCGGCGAGCGGATAGGCCATGACCTGGCGCAGGAGCGGCTGGATCGCCGCGTTGTCTGCCGGGTCTTCAGTCTGGAAAATGCGCGGGATGATGCAGCCGAGAGCGGTCTTGCTGCGGAACGTGGCCGCGATCCCGGATGGCACCTTGCCTTGCCAATCAGGACCGACCAGCAGATAGAAACCCGACTTCGTCCCGTACATCGCGCCGATCCTGGAGAAGGCATCGGTGCGCTGGTCGGTAGCCTGGAAGACGAAGAAGCGCTTGCCGAAATCCGGCACCTGAACGATGACCGCATCGCGCCCGAGATCGAGCACGCCGAAACCGTAGATCAGATCCTGACTCGGGCAGGTGATGTAGCGCTGGCCCGGGTCCTTGGACCCGGTGAGCATGCCGATCCGGTTGATCGGCGCCACGGGAGCAACCCCGCCGACTAGGAAGGTCTGCGTCTTAACCCAGCCTTGCGTCCAGTAGCGGCAATAGACGTTCACCAAGGGCCAGGCCCAGAGATAGGCGGCGCGGCCCACCTCGCGGACGAAGTTTGGCGCGAGTATCGAGCCCGGCGCCGGGCCCCGCGGCATGCCTATGCCACGTGCCTCTGAGATCGGCCCGGGGGCTTCGAGCGAGACAGGCCGGCGAAGTCCAAGACGTTCGAGAAGCGCGGCGAGCGGCATCGGCGTTCAGAGTCCTGACACGTTGAACAGCGATCCGATGAAATAAGTCGCGGCTGCCGCGGCGCTGCCGATCAGGAGCATGCGCAAGCCGCCAATCAGCGCGCTCCGTCCGGAAAACAGGCTCAGCATCGCGCCGACGATGAACAGCGCCGTTCCGGAGATGACCGCGGCGATGGCGACGCCGTGCGGGAGTCCGAGCAAGAAGGGAATGATCGGCAGGCTGGCGCCGATGGAGAAGGCGATGAAGGAGGAGATAGCGGCGCCGGTCGGCGAACCGAGGTCGTCGGGATTGAGACCGAGTTCCTCGCGGGCAAGCGTATCGAGCGCCTGCACAGGATTGGCGATCAGCTTCTTGGCGACGTCGCGCGCCTCCGCGAGCGGAACGCCGCGCGCGGCATAGATGAGGGCAAGCTCCTCGGCCTCCGCTTCGGGGTAGCGTTCGAGCTCGTCCTTCTCCTGGGCGATCTGATGCTGGAACATCTCCTTCTGCGACAGCATGGAGATGTACTCCCCGGCAGCCATGGAGAACGCACCGGCGAGAAGACCCGCGACGCCGGTGAGGACGAGCACCGAAGGCTCGACCGCGGCGCCGGCCACGCCCATGACAAGGCAGGTATTGGAAACGAGCCCGTCATTGACGCCGAACACCCCTGCCCTCAAGGTGCCGCTGCCATAGGTCTTGTGGCGCCGGCCGACCTCCTCCACCGAGGTGGGCATGGGATGGCCCTCGGGCTCGGCTTTGCCGCGATAGACCGAGACGCCCCGCACTTTCGAGGCGGAGAGCACATGCCGCATCGCGCGCGGTCCGAAAATGCCGATGAGGAACACGGTGATGCGCGCGCGGAGCGAGGGGGCAAACGCCGGCGTCTGCGGCAGATCCTTGGCAAGGATCGCGGCCTGCTCCTCCGCGGCATCGGCCATCTGGCGGAACAGCTTCGCCCTCGCCGGATCGGATTCGGCACCGGCAACCGCGCCTGAGAGATAGGCGGCGGTCTTCTCCGACCGCCAGCGTTCGAGAGTTTCCTCCATCGACTGAGCCGCTCAGATGAGTTTCACCTTGCCGGCGGCGATATCGTAGATCCCGCCGGAGACGGCGATCGTCTTTGCGGCGAGAGCCTCGGACATGATCGGGGAATCGCCAATCAGCCGCTTCACATTGAGGCGCACATTTTCCTCAGTCGCCTGCGCGACGAGATCGCTCGGATGCTTTCCGTGAGCTGCGATCACTGCGGGTTCGATCGACCTGATCAGCTCAGGCAAGTGACCGGGCAGCTCTACGCGCTCCTTCACCACTTTGACGGCTGCGGCAATAGCGCCGCAATTGGTATGGCCGAGGATCATGACCAGCGGCGCACCGAGGAATTTCACCCCATATTCGAGGCTGGCGAAACCGTCGTCGTCGAGGAAATTTCCGGCCAAACGCACGACGAAAATGTCGCCGGGGTTCTGGTCGAAGAGAAGCTCGGGTGAAACGCGGCTGTCTGAACAGCTAAGGATCGCTGCTATCGGGTGTTGCGCTTCCGCGCGCTCGGCACGGCCCACCGAGTAGTCCTTGCATTCGCATTCGCCTGCAGCGTAGCGGGCATTACCCTGCATCAGGCGATCAAGCGCCTCCGCCGGAGGGATCGCGTTCGACGGCGGTTCGGTGCCGGCCGGTTGCTCGGCGCGGGCGAAAGACAAAGGCAGCGCGGTTGCCGCCAGCAAGGCCGCGCCTCCCGCTAAAACGTTCCGTCGTGACGCAGCGGGACGCTGGGACCGACAATGGTCGCACATGGGGGACCTCCTCTGTTCGGGACTACAAAGTCCCTGCAAGAGGAGGGTGCGGTCAAGCCCGCCCGGAACGATTTGACGATGAAGTGAAGATACCGTTGCAGCCGGGCCGGATGCGGATGGCCGCCATCGCTTTAGCGCGCGTCGAGGGGCTTGTAGAGGATCAGCCGGTAGCAATCGAGGTTGCGGGCGAGGAATTCGTAAGCCGCGCCCCAGAGATAGAGCCGGAACTTGCGATATTCGAAATCGCCGAAGGTGGACCGCACATAATCCTCGTTGGCGTCGAGATTGCGTGCCCACTGCCGGAAGGTAAGGAAATAGCTCCAGCGGTCGTTCTGCACCTCCATCAGTTCCATGTCAGTCTTGGCGAGCTTATTGAGGAGATCGTCGAGCACGAGGAAGGAGTGGTTGCCGGGATAGATGTGGCGCACCATGAAAGTCGACAATTCATATTTCTTCTTGGCGGCGCTGCCGTCGAGAAACACGCGGCCGCCTGGCTTGAGCAGGCGGTAGAATTTCTTCAGCACGCGCTCGTAGTTCGGCAGATGCTCGATCACGCCCATGATGACGATGGCGTCGAACGGCTGCTTGGGCTCGTAGTCGTAGAAGTCGGTGAGCAGGATATCGAAATTGTCGCCGAAATTGGCAAGCTTGCCCTTCAGGTAGGACTGCGAGACCTCGGAATTGGTGATGCCGGTGAAGCGTATGCCGGTCTGCAGCGCGTGGCTGGCAAAGGCGCCCCAGCCTGGACCGATTTCCAGCACGGTCTTGCCGGGCGAGAGTTCGCATTGCTCGATCGCCCAGTCGAATTTGCGCTCGAGCGCCTTCGAAAGCGGCTCGTCGTCATGCTCATAGACGCCCTGGCTGTAGGCGGGGAAGATCGGATCGAGGAAGCTCAGGAATAGCTTCGGGTCGGCATTGTAGTGCGAAGCGATCGCCTGCTTGTTGGTATAGACCTGCCCGAACAGCAGCGGCTCGATGAAACGCCAGGCGGCAACCAGCGGATGGCGATCGTCGAGCGAGGCGCGCAGCGCGAAGGGCTTCAGCATATCGCCGTCGAGGTCGATGTCACCGGCAAGATAGGCTTCGGCGATATTGCCCTCATCGAGGCTGCGCAACGCGCGCAAGGCCCGCTCGTTGCGCAAGCCCACGCGAAACGCGGCCTCGCCCTCGCCGACATTGCGCTTCTCGCCGTCGGGCAATTCGACGGTAAACGGCGTGGCGACCTCGCCCACGCGGGCGATCAGGGCGTCAAGCGTCGTTGCGGCTGATGACATTGATTTTGGTTCCCCGGCTTATCGCCCGCGTGGCTCGCGGACCGGCAATGTTTCGCGTTCGCGGCGATATTGCCCTGGATGAAGGTCTAATGAAATGGCCGATATCAAGGCCGAAAGGGGGCGCCCACGCTTGCCGAACCGGCCTGCAAGGCTATCATGCGCCGCGCCACAATCGGGGGGTTGAGATGAACGTAAGAGGGAATTGCGTATGCCGTGCCGCGCGGGCGGTTCTCGTGGCCGTTGGCGTTCTGCTCGGCATATCGCTTGGCGCCGCCCCAGCCGAGGCCACGGGACCTGGATCGATCCTCAATGTCTGGCCGCTCGAGGGCGGCGGTCCCGGCAACAGCCAGGCGTTCCGTATCCTCTATCGTTCGACCGGGCTGAACGGCGAGCCGATCGAGGTGTCGGGCGCGATCTATTGGAATCCGGGCGCGGCGCCAGCGGGCGGGCGCAACGTTGTCGCCTGGGCGCATCCGACGAGCGGCGTGGTGCGGGCCTGCGCGCCTTCCCTCATGCCGGACAATGCCGGCATGATTTGGGGTTTGGCCGACATCCTGGCGCAGGGCTATATCGTTGTGGCGACCGACTATCCCGGCCTCGGCACGCCCGGCATCCATCCTTATCTGATCGGCGTCAGCGAGGCCCGCGCGGTGCTCGATTCAGTGCGCGCGGCGCGCAATCTGCCGCATACCGGCGCCTCCGACCGCTTCGCGGTGTGGGGCCACAGCCAGGGCGGCCATGCGGCGCTGTTCACCGGTCAACTTGCCGCGAGCTACGCGCCGGAACTGAAACTGGTCGGTGTCGCTGCGGCCGCGCCTGCCACCTATCTGGTCGAGCTGTTCGACGCCGATGCCGACACGGCGACCGGCAAAGAGCTCACCGCTATGGCGCTCTATTCCTGGTCCGTACTTTACAACATCCCGGCGACAACCTTGGTCGAGCCCGCGGCCATGCGGCCGTTCGAGAGGATGGCGCATGACTGCATCGAGTCGGTGGCGGAGTTCAAAGCCATTTCCGATGCGGAGAAGCCGCTCGAACATCTCAAGTTCCTGAAGGTCGATCCCACCGAGACGGAGCCCTGGCGCTCGATCATGCAGAAGAACACGCCGGGTCAGGCGCCGGCCGGCGCTCCCATATTCATCGCGCAAGGGACGGCGGACACCACGGTGCGGCCGCAAATCACCAAGCGGTTTGGTGAAGCCCTGTGCAAGCAGGGCGCGCGCGTCACGTTCGTTTGGCTGCAAGGAGTGAGTCACACCTTTGCCGCGAAGGCGAGCGCCAGCCAGACTCTCAGGTGGATCGGCGACCGCTTCCGCGGCGCGCGGGCGCCGTCGAGTTGCTGAGGAAGGTCAATTGCCGATCTGAATTGTCGTATTGGCGGGACCGTATCTCTGCACCAGCGAATAGAGCGCTGCGGCATTCTTCGGGTGCAGCCTGACGCAGCCATGCGAGGCCGGCCGGCCGAGATGCTTGATCTCGTATGAGCCGTGGATGGCGTAGCCGCGCAAGAAGAAGATCGAATACGGCATCGGCGAGCCGTCATAGATCGTCGAGCGGTGGTATCGCACGAGCGCGGTGGGCCTGAAGGTGCCGGTCGGCGTGCGGTAGCCGGCCCGCGCGGTCGAGACCGGCCAGTTATAGACCGGGGCGCCGTTGACGAAGACGTCCATGCGTTGGCTCGACAAGGTGATCTTGGCAAGGATCTGCGCCTCGGCGATCGCCGGATAGAGGACGGTCAGGCCGAGCAAGATGGCCGTAGCAAGCATGCGCCGCATCGATGGTCTCCCCGTGATCCGGCGTTTTGCAGCGGCCCCCAAGACGCCGCTTGTGCAAAAACCGGAAAAGCTCCCCGAATCAAATAATAAGGAGTTTAGCGCAGGCGGTTGAATGCACCCTGAACAAGCTGCCGCTTCCCACAGTCCAGGCGCAAAACGGAGCGCGGTAGCGCTCCAAATCCCGCCATCATTTGTGCTAGGGTTTGCAAACCGGGGGCCTTTCGGGAAGTCAGGCATCATGCGAAGGCTGGCTTTGAGCCTCACGCTGGTTTTGCTATTTGGGGCGTTCGCGGCACAGCAGCCGGCGCGTTCGCAGATGCAAGCCGCGCCGCCGGACACACCGGTAAAGAAGCCGGCGCCGAAGCCGGCGAAAAAGCCTGTCGCCAAGAAGGCCCCGCCGAGCCCGGTTGCCAAGGAAATGTTCGGAGCCGCGGCTACGCCGGCGCCGCTGGCCGCCCGTTCCATCGGCGGCTATGCCAAAGGCTGCCTCGCCGGCGGTATCGCGCTTCCGATCAACGGGCCCAACTGGCAGGTCATGCGCCTCTCGCGCAACCGCAATTGGGGCAATCCGCGTCTCATCGATTATATGGAGCGGCTGGCGAGCGACGCGCGCGCCTTCGACGGCTGGCCCGGGCTGCTCGTCGGCGACATGTCGCAGCCGCGCGGCGGCCCGATGCTCAACGGCCATTCCAGCCATCAAATCGGCCTAGACGCCGATATCTGGCTTACGCCGATGCCGGACCGCACTCTGACGCCGCAGGAGCGGGAAGACATGACCGCGGTGTCGATGCTCAAGGATCCGTTCAGCGTGGATCCTGCCGTCTTCACGCTCATGCAGGTGAAGCTGATCAAGCGCGCGGCGTCCTATCCGCAACTGGCGCGCATCTTCGTGCATCCGGCCATCAAGAAGGCGCTGTGTGAGCAGGCGCCGCTGGTCGGCAAGGATCGTGCCTGGCTCGGCAAGGTGCGGCCCTGGTGGAACCATCACTATCATTTCCACGTGCGGCTCGCTTGCCCACCGGGCGCGGAGGGATGCGATGGTCAGAAGCCCGTCTCGGGCGATGACGGCTGCGGCCAGGAGCTCAAGAACTGGTACGACATGCTCAAGAAGTCGGCGATTTGGCAGGCGGAGCAACAGGTCAGGCCGGAGACCAAGCCGACGCCGAGCAAAGCGCCGTTGCGAATGGCCGATCTGCCGAAAGAGTGCGGCACCGTGCTCGCCGCTGGCGGCTTCGAGCCGCCGCCGAAGACCGAAGAGGGAACGGTGCTTCCGCCTGCGGCACTTGCGGCGTTGGCGAGCCAGGATGCCGGGCCGCCGGTGCCGATCCTCACTGCGGCGCAACTCAAGGCCTTGGTCGGTGGCGCCGATCCTGCCGCCACCGGCATGCCGCTGCCGGACCGCAATCCCATCCGTTGATTTAAGCTAGCCTACCAGGCGATGCGCATGCCGCCTTTGCCGGCGAAGCCGTCGATCTCGTCGCCGAAGGTGACGTCGGCCTTGGCGTAGAGGGCGGTGAGCACGCCGGGCGCGAAGAAGTTGACACCGAGCGAGGCCTCGCCCCACACGTCGGGAATGTCGTCGGTGAACAGGAACGGCGTACCGAACGAATTGAGGCTTGCCTGATTGTCGCCGTCGAGATTGCCCCACACGCTGCCGATCACGAACGGCTCCATGGTGATGCCGGACCAGAGCGCCTGCGACAGGCCGGCGCGCAAGCCAAGTCTGCCTCTGACATTGGCCTCGTCGTCGAAGGCGATGCGGTTGGGGCCGGCGGTGAAGTCGTCGATATCGGCCCAGATCACTTCGATGGTGGCGAGCGGCTCGAGGAAGGCCCCTCCGCGCCAACCGCCGAAGCGGTAGCCGGTATCGGTGCGCAATCCCCAGGTGGTGGAATCGAAGGAGCTGGGGAAGCCCGGCGCTTGTTCGGTGTCGACCTCCAGCAGATCGACCTTGACCAGAGTGTCGACGAACCAGCCGCCATTGAGATAGGTGGCGTAGCCGCCAACCTCGCCGCCGCGATAGTCGAACCTGGCAGCGAGCTTGTCGTAGTCGAGACCGGAGGCGATGAAGCCGCCGAGAATGCCGAACACCAAGGTGTCGCGCTCGGAGAAGAGGCCTTGCATGCCCATGTCGATGCCCGACTCCAATTGGAACACGTCGAGGTCGCGGTTGAGGTTGAAGTTGAAAGTGCTGCCGAAGGCCGAGCTCGTGGCGCTGCCGTCGCGGTCGAGCCAGGTGCCCGAGCCCTTGGCCCACACCGCAGGCGTATTGAGCACGCTCTGGCCGAAGGCGCTGTAGCCGGCCTGGTCGATGGGCGGCGCCGCCCGCATCGGCTGCATGCCATAGCCGCCGGCGCCCATGCCGGGGCCGCCGCCATTCAGCAACACGCGCAGATCGGCGCTGCGGTCGAACCAGGTGCCGGCGGTGGCATGCCAGATGTCCTGGCTGGCGGTGATCAGCTGCGGCAGGATGAAGGCGCTCGAGCCCGGCGCGCCGCTCCGCAGCTCGAAAATATTGGTGGCGCCAGGCTCGAAGAACAGCTCATAGACGAAGAAGCCGGCGTCGATCGGCCCGTTCTCCAGGAAGAAGGCATTGGGCTGCACGTTGCCGAGCACCTCGACCACGACGATGCCGTCTTGGTTGAGCGCACCGCCGAACGGGCTGGTGTTGTTGACCCTCAGCGCGGTCTCACCCGTAACGTCATTCTCGACCTGGAACACGTCGGCGATCGAGCCTGGAGGCCCGAGGAAGGCGTCCACTCCGAGCACGCCTCCAGAGGCGTGGAAATTGCCGGACAGGAAGAACCGATCCCCCTCCCCGCCATCGATCAAAGTCACCAAGCCGGAGTTGTAGAAGTTCTCCAGACCATTGAACCGCGTAATCTCCATGGCGCCGCCATTGTGCGCCGTGCGCACGATGCCGCCGGCGTAATTGGTGAAACGATCGTCGCCGGCGCCAAAATTGCTGTCGAGCCGGGCATTGAACGTGCCGCGGTTCTGCATCACGTCGTCGAACGTGTGGAGTTCGACGAAGCCGGTGATGAGGGCGTTGGCCTGATTGACGATGCTCGTAGGCGCGTTTTGGGCAAAGATGGCGGCGTCGTTTGCAGCCCCGATCGAACCGTAATTGGTGATGGTGTTGGTAACGACGCCGGCGACCACGACGCCGGTATAGCCGCCGAATACCGTGCCGAAATTCGTGATATTGACCTGGTCCTGAGATGAGACGGCCACGATGCCGCGGCGTGCAGCGTTAACGTCACCGATATTGGTTATGAATATGCCGCTGGTGGCGTTAGCGGGAACGTTGAGAGCATCGGTAACGGCGTAGATGCCGTCGTAGCCCGCGGCGATTGCGCCGTTATTGGTTATGTTGATGGTGCTTCCGCTGCTGGTGCCGTTGACGCCATTAACATAGGTGATGGCAGTGATGCCGTTATAGCTGGAAACGATATCGCCGCGATTGTCGATGCCGATTGAGCTGACATTGCCGAGCCCGACGTTTTCGACCCGAGTCGATGCGCTTATTCCGTCGATCCCGGCGTTGATGTCGCTGAGATTTAAGATCGAAATGAGACTGTTGTTGGAGCCGTCGATCCCGCCAACGTCGGTAATGGCGAAGATGCCGTTCTCCTCCGCCCGAATATCGCCGCTGAAGCTGGCGAAGCCCATCGAGCTGTTATTGTTCCCGGTGACGGTGAACGCGCCCGTCCTCAGATAGACGCCATGCCGCCCGGCATCGATCCCGCCGTAATTGCTCAATGAGATCCGGCTGATATTGTTGCCGTCAATCGTATTGGCGCTGGTGGTGCTGTAGATGCCGTCGAAATTATCGCCGGAGACCACGTCCCCGAAATTGTAGGCCAGCGTGCTGATATCGGTGTTGCCAGTGTAGTTCTCTACCCTGGAATAGAGCCAAATGCCCTGCTCGTCGCCGGTGACGTCGCCGAAATTGCGGAGAGTGATGCGGCTGTTTGCGTTGTTGATTTGGAGAGCGATACCCCGGCTGTCCGAGGAGCGTACGGTTCCGGTGTTGAAGGCCATGATCCCACTGTCGGTGCCGTTGGTCTCGGCGAAGATGCCGTAACTGACAGCCGTGATGTCGCCCCGATTGGTGATCTCGATGGTCGCGTCGTCAGCGCCATAGGTCACCGCCCGAATGCCCAGGGTGGAAAAAATGTCGCCCTCATTGTCGATGCGGATATCGGCGTTGTCCCCGGTGGTTTCGGCATTGATGCCCCGGTTACCGGCCCGCAGCTCTGCGTAGTTGTAGATGAAGATGGTGCTGCCCTCGCCGAGCGTGACGGCGTCGATTGCGTCACCGACCGCGGTGGTGATGGTTCCGGCGGCATAGTTGAACACGGAGATGGTGCTGAAATCGCCGAGCGTGCTCAGAACCATGCCGTCAACATTGGCGAGGATCTCGCCGCTGTTGGAAACTTGGATTTCGCTATCTTGTCCGTTGGTCAGCGCGTTGAAGCCCGAACCGCCCTCGACGCGGGCGTCATTGAAGATGAAGATCTCGCTGGCGTCGCCTTGGGTGAGGGCTTGAATCCCATCGCTGTCGCCGACGATCGCGGCGCTGTTGACGATATAGATGTAGCTGCCGACGCCGTCCGTCGCGGTGTTGATACCATCGCCGGCTGTGTAGGCGTAGAGCAACCCGCTATTGTCGAGGTTGATGAAGAAGCCGTCGCCCGTCGTGTCGAGCTGGATGGCGTCGACATAGGTGGCGTTACCTCTGCGGGTCTCAGTGTTGACGCAGGTGATCTCGGCCGTGTTGGAACTGTAGTGGATCGGCGCCGGCGACGGATCTTGCGGGCAGTCGACGGCGAGCGCCGGCGACGGCGCGATCAGGCTGCCGAGCAGCAAGGTCGAGACGAGCGCGGTGCCCAAAAGCAGCGAGGAGCGCTGCGGCTTGACCCGGACGAGGCACGCTGGCCGCGTGGCAGGGCGCGGCGGGCCGGCACGGCGTGCCTTGCGCCTGCCGACGCAGCGGACCCTGCGCCCGCGATACAGTATGTGCATGCTTCCCCCATCCCCCGGAAGGAGGAGCGCCCCTAAGGGGAACTCCAAATGGATTCGAATCCCAATTTCACTGCATCGGCGCGGGCTGTCTTGGTGCAGATTCCCCTCAGATTGACCCCATCACACTATCAGTGATTGTCCGCAGGCTGTGGTAATCGCGCCACAGTTGTCTGAAAGCCACTAAATCGTTGAATTCGAGCGCGAAAATTCCGTATACGGCGTTTGCCATTCCGCGGCGGCCATGGGCAAGATAGGTCGTCGCAAAAAGGAACGACTCACCCGCGCGAGGTGCCGATGC
Organism: Methyloceanibacter sp.; assembly: GCA_052039105.1. Taxonomy (GTDB): domain Bacteria; phylum Pseudomonadota; class Alphaproteobacteria; order Rhizobiales; family Methyloligellaceae; genus Methyloceanibacter. The sequence continues at coordinate 11,493 of JBQGDO010000085.1, read as the reverse complement.
CGAAGGTCAGCTTTGCCTCCAAGAGCCTCCCCGACGAGCTCGGCGACCAGGCGCGGTTCAAGCTTTGGGGCGAGCTTTGTAACGACGTCTTTTGCCGCATGGGCTTCGAGCGGGCCGAGGACCGGCCGTTCGATGTGACCCTCGAATATCTCGCGATTGGCGCCGTGGGGCTCGGGCATTTCGACGGCACGATCACAAGGGTGGAGCGCTCGGCGCGGGACATCGCCGCCGACGCCAATGACGATCTCTGCTTCGGCATCAATTTGGCGCCAGCACCGGTCAAGGTCTCCCAAGCGGGGCAAGACTACCTGCTCGAGGAAGGCCACGCGTGCCTGATGCTGCACACCGAGCCGTTCGAAGTGCGCGCGGCAGCTTCCAATCGATGGGTTACGCTCAACATGCCGCGCACACGGCTGGTCGAGCGCTTGGCCAATGCCGAGGACCTTCTGGCGCCGCCGCCGGGCGCGCCTTGCGAGGCGCTGCAATTCTTGCGTCGCTACGTCGTGTCGGCGCTCGGCACGGATTGGACGGGCAGCGATCCGTCGGTGACGGGCCATATCGAAAACACGCTGATCGATCTCATGACCTTGGTGCTCGGCGTGCGCGATGACGGCAAGGAGATGGCAGAGCGCCGGGGTCTGCGCGCGGCGCGTATCCAGGCGATCCTCGCCGAGATCAGGGCCGGCTTCGCCGATCCCGCCTTCTCGGCGCGCGACGTGGCGCAGCGTCTCGGCCTCAAGCCGCATTACGTGCAGAATCTGCTCGGCGAAACCGGACAGAATTTCTCCGAGCGCGTGCTCGAGCTGCGCCTCCAGAAGGTGCGCACCATGCTGGCGAACCCGGGCTACGACAGCATGAAGGTCAGCGATATCGCTTACGCTTGCGGCTTCAGCGAAATCTCCTATTTCAACCGCTGCTTCCGCCGCAGATTCGGGGCCGCCCCGTCGCAATATCGCAACGGCACTGGCTGCGCGGTCTAGGCTTGGCGCGCCATCCCGCTTTGCGAGGTGACTTCACCTTGGGCGCCGCATCGGGCAGTATGACGCACATGCAGGAACGGCGGCACGAGCCGGTCGAGGCGCAGCGCAATGTCTACGGCGAGCCGCTCAAGAGCTGCTCGGAGCGGCCGCTGACCGGCTTTTTCCGCACCGGGTGCTGTCACACCGGGCCGGAGGATCTGGGGCTGCACACGGTTTGCGTCGAGGTGACGGCCGAGTTTCTCGCCTTCTCCAAATCGCGCGGCAACGATCTCTCGACCCCGCAACCCGATTTCGGTTTTCCGGGGCTGCAGCCCGGCGATCGCTGGTGTCTATGCGCCACGCGCTGGCGCGAGGCGCTGGAAGAGGGTGCCGCGCCGCGTGTTATTCTGGCCGCCACGCATGAGGCGACGCTCGAAGTCGTGGCGCTCAGCGACCTGAAGCGCTACGCGATCGATCTCGCCTGAGCGCGAGACTTTCCTTTACATTCCACCGGCTCAAGGAAGCATGGCCTGATGGCGAAGAAGAAAGCTGCCGAGACCAAGGCGAAGAAGGCGGCGGCGGCGGCCGCGACCCGCACGCGCAAGCTGCGCAAGATTTTCGCCGAGGGGCATAAGCGCAAATTCCTGGTGGTGGTCGACGAGACGCCGGAATGCGAGAGCGCGCTTGCCTTCGCCGCAAGCCGCGCGCAGCGCACGGCGGGTCAGCTGGCGCTGCTCTACGTGATCGAGCCCGGCACCGATATCTGGCTCGGGGTCGAGGAGGTGGCGCGCGAGGAGGGTCTCAACAAGGCCAAGGCGGTGTTCCGCCTGTTCGGGCGCAAGCTGAAGGCGATGGGTTTCGAGGAGCTCGTGCCCGAAGAGATCGTGCGCGAGGGGATCAAGGCCGAGGCGATCACCAAACTGATCGAGGAAGACGAGGATATCGGCGTGCTGGTGCTCGGCGCCTCGAAGGATCCCTCCGGCCCGGGACCGCTGGTCGCGAGCCTCGCCGGCGGCAGGCTGGCCGGCACCTTCCCGGTCCCTCTTACCGTGGTGCCCGGTCATCTCTCCACCGAGGAGATTTTGGCGCTCGCCTGACGCGCGATCATCAAGCCGCGGAACAGTTTGCCACTTCGCGCGTTTCTCGCAATCGAGGGGTTCCAGCGCTTGTGCCTGGCGTTTCGGTCGGGTCGGCCTCGGGTAACAGGCTCCGATTGGCGCGCTGCCTTCCCCCGGCGTTTCAGTCGATCGCGTATCCGACAATCCGTCTGGGGCACGGAGACAACCCTGTCTCCGTGCTCGGTGGAGTTTCGCACCCGGGCGCTTTGCGCCTTGGCGAAGTGCGGGGGATTTCATGGGTCTCATCGGGGTCAGTCCTCCGGCAATCATGTTGCCCCGAGACCTGCGCGTCGCCAGGCGGGTCGCCGGGAACGGCGCCCAGGCCCCGGCCGGCAAACGCGGCCCCGGCAAAATGGACGCACCCCTAGCGCGAAAGCCGGAACCCGCCGCTCTGGTCACGGCTTGCGCTGAGAATTGCCTGCGCAGCGCCGACGAGCTCGCCGCCACGCGGATGGCCGAACGTTTCGTTCCGCATGTGCCGCCGCAGCGGGGCGTGCCACGTGCGCGCCAAGTCGTGGCGCAACCGCCGCCGGCCGCGACGCTTCCGGCACTTGGCGCGGCGACGCGCAAGCTCGCGATGCTGATCGTCGTCGCCGCGTTGCTGCCGAACCTCACCGTAGCGGCGCTCTGGCTCGGCCTGATCGCGCCGCCCTGGTCGAAGCCGGCGCTGGAGCCGGCAAGCGAGGCTACCCTTTCCCTGGCGGAGCCTGCGATCCCCCTGCCGGTGCTGTCGGCGCCTGCGGCGCTCGAAGCCGAAACCGGCGACGAGATCGGCTTCCCCCTCGCGCTCGACGGCACGGACGGCGTTCCGCCCGACAGCACCATCCTGGTGAAGGGCCTGCCGCCGGGGGCGCGCCTGTCAAACGGCGCGGCGCAAAGCGACTCGGCCTGGAGGCTCGCTCCCGGCGAGATCGGCGATCTCACGCTTGCGGTCCCCGATGGCGCGGGCGGTGACAACATTCTCATCATCCAGCTCGTGGCGCCCGGCGGCCGTGTCGTGGCTGACGCCTCCACCCTGCTCAGAGTGGCGCCGACGCCGCCTCCCGAATCTGCCATCGAGACCATGACGGACGAGCCTACGGTCGCGGAGCAGCTCGCGGCGCTTGCCGTCGACCCGCACGAGACGGGTGCCCTGCCCGCGGCCATGCCGGCCGATGCCGAGACCCCGCCATTGCCGGACCGGCGCCCCGAGCCGCCGGCAAGCGATAGAAGCTCAGCGGATTGGGTCAGCCCTTCGGCCTATGTCAATTTGCGGCAAGCACCTTCGGCAACGGCTTCGGTCGTCGGCGTGGTGGCGAAGGGGGTAAAGCTTCGCGCGCTGGAGCGGAAGCGCGGTTGGGTGCAGGTCACCGACCCGGCATCGTCCAAGGCCGGCTGGATCTATTCCGAATATCTGACGGCCCTTCGGTGAGCGATGCCGCGCCTTGACTTTGGGCGGGCGGGGGCCAAGTATGGACTAGAATAATTCTAAGCTACTCGCGACCGACGCCAGGGATCGCGCGTTTCCCCCAACGAGGCAGATCATGTTCATCCAGACCGAGGCCACGCCGAACCCCGCTACCCTGAAATTCATTCCGGGGCGGCCGGTGCTCGATCAGGGCACGCTTGAATTCCGCGATGCGGCGGAGAGCAAGGTCTCTCCTCTCGCCGCGCGCCTGTTCGAGATCGAAGGCGTCAAGGGCGTGTTCTTCGGCAGCGACTTCATCAGCGTGACCAAGGGCGACGGCGAGTGGCAGCATATGAAGCCGGCCATCCTCGGCGTCATCATGGAGCACTATCTGTCCGGCCAGCCGGTGACTTCGGAGCAGCCTCCGGCCGAAGGCGGCGAGACCGACGAATTCTATGCCGCCGAGGACGAGGAGATCGTCAAGACCATCAAAGAGCTGCTCGAGACGCGGGTGCGGCCGGCCGTGGCGCAGGACGGCGGTGACATCACCTTCCAGGGCTATCGCGACGGCGTGGTGTTCCTGCATATGCGCGGCGCCTGTTCCGGCTGCCCGAGCTCGACGGCGACTTTGCGCCACGGCATCGAGAACCTGCTCAGACACTTCATCCCCGAAGTGCAAGAGGTGCGGCCGGTTTGACGGGCAAGCTTCCCGATCGCTGCCTCGACCAGATCTTCCGCGATGCGCGCACGCATAACGCCTGGCGGGATCAAGACATTCCGGACGCGCTGCTGCATGAGCTGGTCGATCTCGTCAAACTGGGACCGACAAGTGCGAATTGCAGCCCGGCGCGCTTCCTGTTTGTAAAGTCGCGCGCGGCAAAGGAGCGGCTGAAGCCGCATCTCTCCGAGGGCAATCGCGACAAGACGATGAAGGCGCCGGTCTGCACCATCATCGGCTACGATCTCGATTTCTATGAGCATCTGCCCAAGCTCTTCCCGCACACCGACGCGAAGAGCTGGTTCGCCGGCAAGCCGAAGAAGATCGAGGAGACCGCCTTCCGCAATGGCACCTTGCAGGGCGCCTATCTTATTATTGCCGCGCGCGCGCTCGGTCTTGATACCGGGCCGATGTCGGGCTTCGACAATCAAGGCGTCGATGCCGAGTTTTTCGCCGGCACCAACATCAGGTCGAATTTTCTGTGCAGTCTCGGCTACGGCGATCCGAGCGTACTGTTTCTGCGTTCGCCGCGCTTCGCCTTCGACGAGACGGCGAAAATCCTCTAAGACCTCGCCGCATGAATATCCTCGCGCTCGAGACCAGCATGGGCGCCTGCTCGGCCGCGGCGCTGCGTGGCGAAGGCGATGCGCGCAAACTGTTCGCCCGGCAAGAGGCGATGGACCGCGGCCATGCCGAGGCGCTGATGCCGATGGTAGCCGAGGTGATGGCGGAGGCCGGACTCGGTTTCTCCGATCTCGACCTGATCGCGGCGACCACTGGGCCCGGCAGTTTCACCGGCGTGCGCATCGCCATTGCCGCGGCGCGCGGGCTTGCGCTGGTGACGCCCGCCAAATTGTTCGGCACCGACAGTCTCACCGTGCTGGCGCGCGGCGCGCGCGAAAATGACGTCGTCGCAGAGGCGCCGCTCGCCGTGGCGGTCGATGCGCGGCGCGGCATGCTCTATTTCGGACTTTACGACGCAGACCGGCGAAAGCTGCAAGGCCCGGTGCTGATCGCGCCCGAGGACGCGGCTGCGCTGCTGCCGCGCGAGCTTCGCATCGTCGTCGGCAGCGGCGCGGGTCTACTTGCCGAGGCCGCGCGGCGGCGTGGGCAGAACATCGCAGCGACGCTGCCGGAATTGCAGCCGAGCGCCGCGGCGCTGGCCGAGATCGCGGCGGAGCGCGGCGAGAGCGTGCCGGTGTTGCGGCCGCTTTACCTGCGCCCGCCGGATGCCAAGCCGCAGGCGCAACAGGTGGCGAGGCGGTGATGCCGGTCGAGGTCATCGTCACCCGCGCGGGCCCGTATGATCCAATCTCAATGGCGGCGATTCACCGGGCATGTTTCGCCAAGCCCTGGGACGAAGCGGCGATGACGCGGTTCCTCGCGTCGCCCGAAACGCTCTGCCTGGTCGGCTCGACCGCCGATTCCTCAGGCGGCACGCTGGGCGGCCTGCTGATCGCGCGCAAAGCCGCCGATGAAGCGGAGATCCTCACCGTCTGCGTGGCGCCGGCCTGCCGCAATGCGGGCCTCGGCCGCGCGCTGCTCGAGACGGCGGTGCAGGAACTGCGCAGCGCCGGCGTCAAGCAGCTGTTTCTCGAAGTCGAGGAGGGCAATGACGCTGCGCTCAAGCTCTATCGCGCGCTCGGCGCGGTGCCGGTCGGCAAGCGCCGGCGCTATTACGAGAGCGGCGCGGACGCAGCGATCTTCAGCCTTGCCCTTTGAGGCTTGCCCGCCGATGATGGCGCCGCGCTGGGCGAGGGACCGGAACCGCAAGGCATCAGATCATGCCCAAGACGGCCAAGGCGGAAAGCAGGCTCGAACGCCTCTGCGCCGAGCGGGGCATGCGCATGACCGGCCAGCGGCGCACCATCGCCCAGGTGCTGTCCGAAGCCGAGGACCATCCCGACGTCGAGGAGGTCTATAGGCGGGCGAGCGCGCGCGACCCGCGCATCTCGCTGTCCACGGTGTATCGCACGGTGCGCCTGTTCGAGAGCGCGGGGATTCTCGACCGGCATGAATTCGGCGACGGGCGCGCCCGCTACGAGCCGGCCGGCCACCGCCATCACGACCACCTCATCAACGTCAAGACCGGCGAGGTGATCGAATTCTCCAACGAGCAGATCGAGAAGCTGCAGGAGGCGGTCGCGCGCGAGCTCGGCTTCAAGCTGATCGGGCACCGGCTCGATTTGTTCGGCATGCCGCTGAAGGGCGGCAAATAGCCTGCAAAGCACCGCAAAAGTCCGCAAATTCACGGCATTGCACCGCAAAGCGACACGTTTGACTCTCGCCGCGTGCCGCGCCAACGTTAGGGTCTTGCTTTGGCGTCAAAAAACAAGGGGGATGGCGCAAATGATGGTACGGGCAAGTCTTGCGGCTATGGTGGTTTTGGTGAGCCTGACCGCGCAGGCCGAGCATGCGAAGCCGGTGCGGTTGCGGCTGCGACGCGCGAGGTCTGCACCGAAATTTCTTGGGGTTATGACGGCGTGCGCACCGATTGCCGGTTCAAGGTCCTCGCCGCAGAGGCGCCAAATCCGGCGCTGAAAGGCCTTTGCACCACCTATTATGGGCGCAGGACCTGCCACTGAGCGGTGCCCGCGGCCTTTCGGACTTCATGACGAATGAGAAGCTTGCGCGCGTTTCTGGTGCTGGCGGCGTTCTTCGCCTTCACCCTTCCCTTGATGCCGCTGCAGCTCCTGTTCCTGAAAACGGGCTCGCGTTTTGCCCGCAGCTTCCCGCATTGGTACCACCGGCAGGTCTGCAAGATCGTCGGCATCCGTCTCAACGTGGAGGGCGAGGTGGCCGAGGAGCAAGGCGTGCTCCTCATCTGCAATCACGTGTCCTGGCTTGACATCACCGTCTTGTCGGCGGTGGCGCCGGTGTCCTTCGTGGCCAAGCAAGAGGTCTCGACCTGGCCCTTCGTGAAGTGGCTCGCCAAGCTGCAACGCTCGGTGTTCGTCGACCGCAACCGGCGCAACGAGGTGGGCGAGAAGGCGAACGAAATCCTGGACCGCCTGGCAGGCGGCGACCATATCGTGCTGTTCGCCGAGGGGACCTCGAGCGAGGGGAACAGCGTGGTGCCCTTCAAGACGGCGCTGTTCGCGGCGGCCAAACCCACCGGTGGCGCAGCGATGGGAGCCAAAGTCTCGGCGCAGACCCTGGCGCTGACCTATCCCAAAATCTACGGGCTGCCGCTTTGCCGCCGCGGGCGGCATGTGATCGCCTGGTATGGCGACATGGATATGGCGAGCCATGCTTGGCGCCTGCTCGGACTTGGGCCGATCGATGCGCATATCCGCATCGGTCCGCCGGTGCCGCTCGACGCCTTCTCCGACCGCAAGGCGCTCGCCCGTTATGCCGAAGACAAGGTTCGCAACGACGTAGTCGAGCTGCTGCGCGGGCAGCCGGCGCAGTAGCGACTAGAGCGCCGTCGCGGCTGGAGACACGACGGCGCTCTAGCGCAGCTCCCACAAACCTACATTGCCCGGCGAAGACGGATGGTGTCGAGCACCGTGGCTGGCGCGAAATTGCCGTTCGGCAGCTGCCGGATAAGCCCCGCCTTCACGACGTTGAGCAAGGTCGAGTGCACGCCGCGATCGGCGGACTCGGCGTCAGCGAAATAGCCCTCTTGCAGCGAGAAGCGCCTGAGATCGTCGCGCGACATGGCGCCGGCCTCGTTGAGCTTGCGGATGAGGAAATCGGCAAGCGGTAGCTGGGGCTGAGCCGGAGCTTGCGCCTGATGCGGCACATGCTGCGCTGGGTGTTGCGGCGCGTGTTGAGGTGCGTGGCGGGTGACGTCCTGGCGCGGTGCGTGATGCACTTGCTCGCGCATCGCCGCGCTAGGTGCGGTTTCGAGTCGGCGAAGCTCGAGCTCCAAGAGCCTATTCACCGCTTCGAGTTCGGTCTTGAGATCCTCGAGCCGCTGGTCGTGCTCCCGCTTGAGCTGATCGATCAGCTTGTCGAATTGAGCCTCATGGGCGTTGATCTGCTCTTCAAGCAGAGCAGCCCGGTCTTGCAGGTCCCCGCGAATATCACGCATTTGCTTGCCCCTCGTTTATTGGTGTTGTTCCAACGACCGAGCGGCTGGCAGGTTCACGCAAGACCAGACGAACTCTGCCGGCCACCGCGCCCGGCATGTCACTTCTATACGCTGTACGCTGAAGAAACGCTGTTACGCTAAAGGCGTCCGGCTGAGCCTCGTCGGCCGGTCTCCCCACAGGGATATTAGCCACTGCCAAACGCTCTGTCTCGGCTGGAAATTTTTAGCAGAAATCCTGAGCATTGACGCGAGCGATTGGCGGTCATCGGGGGGTCTTATCTTGCCGAACCCCTATCTTTGGCAAAGACGAGGCCAAGCACTTTGATGAAGAAAAGGAACCTCAGTCCCCGGATCGGCGCGTATCAACTTGGCGAATGATGCCGGGCTTCGAGCGTCCCTTACTTCGTTCGTCTTGCGTGGCGCGCTCTCGGCTTTGCCATCTCGGGCAAAAACGCTGCGAGCAGGCCGATCGCCGGCAGGAAAGCACAGACGTGATAGACGAAGGTGATCGAGGTCTGGTCGGCCAGCCATCCCAAGAATGCCGCGCCGATGCCGGCCACGCCGAAGGCAAGGCCGAAGAAAAGTCCCGCCACCATGCCGACCCGGCCGGGGATCAGGCTCTGTGCATAGACGATGATCGCTGGATGGGCCGAGGCGAGGATCAGCCCGATGATGACGCTGAGGATCGCAGTCCAAAACAGACCGACATAGGGAAGCGCCAAGGTGAAAGGCAGCACGCCGAAGATCGACCACCAGATCACGCGGCGCGTGCCGATGCGGTCGCCGATCGGACCGCCGATCACCGTCCCGGCGGCGACCGCGAACAGAAACAGGAACAGGTAAAGCTGCGCGTTTTGCACCGAAAGCCCGAAAGTATGGATCAGGTAGAAGGTGTAAAAGCTGGTGATGCTGACGAGATAGAAGTCCTTGGAGAAGGTGAGCGCCATCAGTATGGCAACCGACCGTCGCACCTTCCCGTGCGTCAGTTCGTGAATCGCTTCGAGCTCGCTCGGATGCGGGGCGCCATTATTGAGTTTCAGCGTCTTGCCGTACCAGGAGCCGATGGCGGCAAGCATGATCATGCCGAGCAGCGCCACGAGAGAGAACCAGGCGATGCTCCCCTGCCCGAAAGGCAGCACGACAAAGGCCGCGAGCAGCGGTCCGAGCGCGGTGCCGAAATTGCCGCCAACTTGAAAGACCGATTGTGCGAGCCCGTGTGCGCCGCCTGAGGCAAGCCGCGCCACGCGCGAGGACTCGGGATGAAAGACCGAGGACCCCATGCCGATCAGCCCAACGGCGACCAGGATCAATCCGTAGGTTGAGGCGAAGGCGGCGATGAGCAGGCCGAGCAGCGAGCAGCCCATGCCCGCGACAAGCGAATAGGGCGTCGGATAGCGATCGGTGACATAGCCGACCACTGGCTGAAGGAGCGATGCGGTGAAGGTGAAGGTAAAGGTGATCAGGCCGATCTGACGGAAATCGAGCGAAAGGGTCTCCTTGATCATGGGATAGAGCGCCACGATCAGAGACTGAATCACGTCGTTCAGCAAATGGCAGATGCTGATAGCGGCGAGCACCGCGACCGCGGTCTTCTGCGCCGCAGACCCCGCCGCGGGACGATTTTTATCCATCACCATGCTAAGAGCCTGGGCGCATTGCAATCGAGCGGGCAGAATTGCGCCAAACCGCACCTGTCCCGCAAGGGGTCATTTCTGCGCGCGGCCAAACTGCGCTCATTGGACGGAGGCCATGCAGCCTACTCTCATCGTCGAACTGCTGATCCTGATCGCGGTTGCCAACGGCATGCCCGTCCTAGCCAAGAAGCTGTTCGGGGAAAGCTTTGCGTATCCGCTCGACGGGGGCGCACGATTCTTCGATGAGCGTCCGATCTTCGGACCGTCCAAGACGGTGCGCGGGCTTGTGCTGTCGCTGCTAATCACGCCGCTTTTTGCCGTGCTGCTTGGGCTGCAATGGGAGCTTGGGGCGCTGATCGCCGGCGCCGTGATGGCCGGCGATCTCCTCTCAAGTTTCATCAAGCGACGCATGGGACTTGCACCGAGCAGCCAGGCCTTCGGACTCGACCAAATTCCGGAATCGCTGTTTCCGCTGCTGGCCAGCCGTTGGCTGCTGCCGGTGAGCCTTATCGATGTCGTCGTTGGTGTGGCAATTTTTCTGGTGGCGGCGCCGCTTCTCTCGCGCGTGTTTTTCCGCCTGGGCTTGCGCGACCAGCCCTATTGAGTTGCTAACGCGGCCGCGAGAGATGATGCAAGGTGATCTCGGGAGGACAGTTGAAGCGCACGGGCACGATGCAGACGCCGGCGCCGACCGAGGTATAACCGAGCATGTCGTGATAGCGCCAAGGGCCGGCGCCCATCGACCGCGGCAAGACCGAATCGAGGGTAATAGGGACGCGGCCGGGCAGACAAATCTGGCCGCCATGGGTATGCCCGCTCAACAGCACGTTGAAATCGGCGTGCGCCGCCTGCCGGTAGATTTCCGGCGTGTGCGAGATGAGGATCGAGAACTCATCGTGCGGGACGTTGCTTGAGGCCTTTTCGATATTGTCGACCCGGTAGAAATGCGCGTCGTCGATGCCGGCGAGATGGATCCGCTGGCCTTCCCGCTCGATGGTCTCGCTCTCATTGAGCAGAATCTTGATGCCCATCGCCTCCAATCCCGGCACGAGACAGATCGTGTCGTGATTGCCGAGCACACCGTACACAGCTCCGTTCAGTGCGGCGCGAACCTGCGCCATGCCGGCCAGCGTCGTGTCGTAGCGGCCGTAGGTATCGCCGCGATAATCGCCGGTGAGCACGCACAGATCGTAGTTGAGACCCTTCACCAGCATGGTCACCCGGCGCATTGCCGCTTGGCTCATCTCGACATGCAGGTCGCTGAGCTGAAGGATAGTGTAGCCGTCAAAGGCCCGCGGCAGATGCTCCGAGACGATGCGATTGTGCCTCAGCTCGACCTTGCCCGCATTGCCGGCGCCACGCCAATACATGCCCGTCGCCATCAACACGGCGCGGATCAGCGCATGCGAGGGCTTGAGGTTCTCGATGTGGAAGAAGTTGATCCCCTGCCCGAAGATTTGCGCCTCATGGTCCTTCTCGATGCCGAGGCGCTGGCGCGCGTAGCGCCGGCCGAGGCGCTTTTCCAACAGGTCCAAGATCGGTTCGCCGGCCAAAGTGGCGTTGTCAGCTTGACGCAGCGAAGCAGCGGTCCGATTGGAATCCAAGGCCGATCACCTTTCGCCTTCCCGCGCGGGCCAGCCG
>JBQGDO010000084.1:0-11065 GCA_052039105.1 Methyloceanibacter sp. | reverse complement strand
GGCAGGCCTCGCAGCGCCCGCCTTTGACGTTGAAGGAAAAGCGGCCGGGCTTGTAGCCGCGGGTCTTGGCCTCTGGCAGCTCGGCGAACCATTCGCGGATCGGGGTGAAGGCGCCGGTATAGGTTGCGGGGTTTGAGCGCGGCGTGCGCCCGATCGGGCTCTGGTCGATGTCGATCACCTTGTCGAGATGCTCCAGGCCTTCGATCTGATCGTGCTCGCCGGGCAGCTCGCGCGCGCCGTTTAATTTGCGCGCCACGGCGCGGTAGAGGGTTTCGATCAGGAAGGTGGACTTGCCGCCGCCGGAGACGCCGGTGACGGCGGTGAACAGGCCGAGCGGAATGTCGATGGTGATATTTTTGAGATTGTTGGCGCGGGCGCCATGCACGGTGAGGCGGCGGCCTCGCGTGGGTTTGCGCCGCTGCGCGGGCGCGGGGATCTGCTTGAAGCCGGTGAGATATTGCCCGGTGAGGCTCTCGGGCGCGCGCATGATGTCGTCGGGCGTGCCTTGCGCCACCACCTCGCCGCCATGGATGCCGGCGCCGGGGCCCATATCCACCACATGGTCTGCGGTGAGGATCGCCTCCTCGTCATGCTCGACCACCAGCACCGAGTTGCCCATGTCGCGCAAAGATTTGAGGGTGTCGAGCAGCCGCGCATTGTCGCGCTGATGCAGTCCGATGGAAGGCTCGTCCAGCACATAGAGCACGCCCGTGAGCCCGGAGCCGATCTGTGAGGCGAGCCTGATGCGCTGGCTCTCGCCGCCGGACAGCGAGCCTGACGCGCGCGACAAGGTCAGGTAATCGAGGCCGACATCGTTGAGGAAGGCGAGCCGCTCGCGGATCTCTTTGAGGATGCGCTGGGCGATCTCGTTCTGCTTCGGCGTGAGCTTCTCGGGCAGTTCGGCGAACCAGCGCGCCGCCTCCTTGATCGACATTTCGGTGACCTGGCCGATATGCAGGCCGGCGATCTTCACCGCCAGCGCCTGCGGCTTGAGGCGATAGCCCTTGCAGGCCTCGCAATATTGCTCCGACTGGTAGCGCGACAATTCCTCGCTGACCCAGGCCGATTCGGTCTCGCGCCAGCGCCGCTCGATATTGTTGATCACGCCTTCGAACGGCTTCGAGGTGGTGTAGCGGCGCACGCCGTCGTCATAGGTGAAGGCGATCTCCTCGTCGCCCGAGCCGTACAGCACCACGTCGCGGAATTTCTTCGGCAGGTCCTTCCACGGTCTGCTCATCGGCTGGCGGTAATGCTTCGCCAGCGACTCCAGGGTCTGCAGGTAATAGGGCGAGGTGGCCGAGGTGCGCGCCCAGGGCGCGATCGCGCCGCGCGCCAGCGACAGATTTTCGTCCGGCACGATCAGGTCGGGTTCGAAGAACAATTCGGTGCCGAGCCCGTCGCATTCCGGGCAGGCGCCATACGGATTGTTGAACGAGAACAGCCGCGGCTCGATCTCCTCGATGGTGAAGCCCGACACCGGGCAGGCGAATTTCGCCGAGAAGATGATCCGCTCGCCATGGTCGGCGAGCTCGACAACGGCGATGCCGTCATCGGACAGGCCGAGCGCGGTTTCGAAGCTGTCCGCAAGCCTTGCGGACATGTCGGATCGCACGACGAGACGGTCCACCACGACGTCGATATCGTGCTTGAATTTCTTGTCGAGCGCGGGCGCCTCGGCGATCTCGTAGAACGTGCCGTCGATCTTAACCCGTTGAAATCCCTTCTTCTGCAGCTCGGCGAGCTCCTTCTTGTACTCGCACTTGCGGCCGCGGGCGATCGGCGCCAGCAGATAAAACCGCGTGCCTTCCGGCAGCGCCAGCACCCGGTCGACCATCTGGCTAACCGTCTGACTTTCAATGGGAAGCCCGGTCTCCGGCGAATAGGGCACGCCCACCCGCGCGAACAGCAACCGCATATAATCGTAAATCTCGGTGACCGTGCCGACCGTCGAGCGCGGATTGCGCGAAGTCGTTTTCTGCTCGATGGAGATGGCCGGCGACAGCCCGTCGATATGATCGACGTCCGGCTTCTGCATCATGTCGAGGAACTGCCGCGCATAGGCCGACAGCGACTCGACATAGCGCCGCTGCCCCTCGGCATAGATCGTGTCGAAGGCGAGCGAGGACTTGCCGGAGCCGGACAGCCCGGTCAGCACCACGAGCTTTTCGCGGGGCAGCTCGAGCGAGATATTCTTGAGGTTGTGCTCCCGCGCGCCGCGAATTGAGATGAATTTGGAGGTCATTCTGAAGGCCAATGTCGGGGCTCGCGGGGCGTTCGGCAAGCCTGGCAAAGGCTTAGTCCCCAGGCGCTTGTGGGGCAAGGGGAGGGGCCCGGCAAGCCAAGCCTAGAACCACAAAATAGGGGACGGCGGGCCGAATCTCGGCATAGATGCGCGGCCATGACTCTGTCCCGCGCGCAGACCACAATCCTTGTCGCCGGCATCATCCTTGCCGCCGGTGCCGCGCTTTACCTCATGGGGCATCCGCTCATCTGCAAATGCGGCTATGTCAGCCTCTGGCATTTCGAAGTGCAGAGCGCCGAGAACTCGCAGCATCTGATCGACTGGTACACGCCCTCGCACATCATCCACGGCTTTCTGTTCTATTGGCTGCTCTGGCTCGCATCGCGGTACGTCGTGCCGATGTCGTTCGGCTTGCGGCTCGTGCTCGCCGTGGCGATCGAGGCCTCCTGGGAGGTGATCGAGAACACCGACTGGGTGATCAACCATTATCGCGAGATGACCATCTCGCTCGACTATTACGGCGACAGCGTCATCAATTCGGTGATGGATATTCTGTTCATGATCCAGGGCTTCTTCCTGGCCGCGTGGTGGCCGGTCTGGCTCACCGTGCTGGTCGGCGTCGCGCTCGAGCTTTTCGTCGGCGCCATGATCAGGGACAACCTGACTCTGAACGTGCTGATGTTCCTCTGGCCGCTCGACAGCGTGCTGCACTGGCAGCAGGGACGATAGCGCAGCCTTCCCGCGTCAGAGATCGACGCGAATGCCGAACACCATGAACAGGATCAGCCAGAGATAGACCGCAACGGTCGGGTAGAAGGTGAGCCCGAAGCCGAAGGCCCGCACATAGGGGTTATAGTGATAGCCGAGCCAGAACAGCACCCGCCCGGTCACGAACAGCGTGGTGAGAATGATCAGGGTGCGGGCTTCCTCCGGCGGACAGTAGAGCGCCAAGCCTGCATTGCCGATGAAATAGAGAATGAACTGCTCGACCGTGTTGAGGATGAACCGGTTGTTGATGTCGACCGGTGAATTGGGCTTCGGCACGCGCCCGACGAACATGCTCGGATCGAGACGTTGTGCCGCAACGATGCAAATGGCCAGCACCGCCGGCGCGGCGGCGATCACCGCGTTTTTGATCACCAGTGCGATGCGGTCGCCGAGCGTCCAATCGACCGGCACCCAGTGCCATACCAGCTTGGCGATGGCGAAGAAGGCAGCGGCCGCCAGCCAGTTGCCGATCAGCACGTATATGAAGGGCCATTGTCGCGGAGTGAAACCGAGAGTCTGCTCGCGATGTCTCGCGGCGATACGGCGCTTGGATAGCTGCCGCTGCTCGACGGGTCTTTGCATGCGCTTTCCTTGTCCCCCGATGTGGCTAAGCGCCGGACCCCATAAGGGGCGACCCGGGCATGCCTTGTAATCTTAGGGAATAGGGTGCAGTCCCGAAAATCTCAAGATGCCGGACTGGACGAAAGAGAACAAAAAGGGTACATTGCTTGTCTGCGCCCCTCGGCTGTGGACAGGGCACCTGTCATATGGCGGGCGGCGTCATACCGGCATTAGATTGACGCTCGGCGTCACACCCGGCGTCATGAGCGCGCGTGGAGGTCTTCGCACATGGCCGGATCGGTCAATAAAGTCATTCTCATCGGCAATCTGGGTGCCGACCCTGAAATCCGTCATACCCAGGACGGCCGGCCTATCGCTAATCTCCGCGTGGCCACCAGCGAAAGCTGGCGCGACAAGGCGACCGGCGAGCGGCGCGAAAAAACCGAATGGCACCGCGTCGTCATCTTCAACGAGGGGCTCGCCCGGATCGCCGAGCAATATCTAAAGAAGGGCTCCAAGGTTTATCTCGAGGGCTCGCTCCAGACCCGCAAATGGGAAGATCAGCAGGGCCAGGAGCGCTACACCACCGAGGTCGTGCTCCAAGGCTTCAATTCGCAGCTCACCATGCTTGACGGGCGGCAGCGCGACGGCATGGGCGAGGGCGAGCAGCGTGGCAGCGATTTTGGCCGTTCAGGGCCTTTCGGCGGGGGCGCCAACAAGGGTGGGGGCTCTTTCGACAAAGAGCTTGATGACGAGATCCCCTTCTAGCGTCTATGAATGCCCGGCCGTTAAGCACGATGCTTAACGGTGTTGGGAAGCCTGCCTATTGGGGTTTTCTCGCCCCCCGGTATGGTCCTTGCAGGAGAACGCTGAGCGCGGCGAGACGCGCTTATTGCCGCCCGATCTCAGGACTCGTCGATGGCGCATACAATCGCCGCTCTGCTAGGCGGCAGAGACAACAATTTTAATCTCATTCGCTTCATCGCGGCATCCGCGGTGCTGGTCGATCATTGCTTTGCGCTGGTGGCGCCGGAGAAGGCGGCGGCTGCGCCGATCGATTTCGAAGCGCTGGAGATCGGCCGCTATGCCGTCGACGTGTTCTTCGTCGTGTCCGGCTTTCTTGTCACCCGCAGCGTGCTGACCCAACCGACTTTGGTCAACTACGCGGCGGCGCGCGTGCTTCGCCTTTTCCCGGCGCTGATCGTGGTCTGCATCTTCACCGCTTTCCTGCTCGGGCCGGTGGTCACGCTTGCCTCCTGGGCCAGCTATTTCGCCGATCCCCGCACTTGGCTCTACGTGCCGGTGACGGCGTCGCTTCTCAGCTACACCATGACCTTGCCCGGCGTGTTCGACACCGTGCCGGCCAGCGGGATCATCAACACTCCGCTTTGGACCCTGCGCTATGAAGCCATCTGCTATGTGGCGCTTGGGCTGTTCGCCCTGGCTGGCTTGCTGGCCACACGATTTCGCGCCGGCCTGACCCTCGCTACGATCCTCGGTTTCTATCTCGTTGTGACCTACGCGACGGGGCTACGCGATCAGAGCGCAGCGGTCGACAGCATGAGCCGCTTCGCCTTCGACTTCTTCCTCGGCGGCGCATTCTATATTTTTGCCGACAAGATCCGGCTCGACTTCCGCATGGCGATCGTGCTCGGCGTCATCGCAGTGGTGAGTTTCCGCACGCCTCTATTCGAGCCCGCATTTCGCGTGGCGCTTGCCTATTCCACGCTGTGGTTTGCGCTGGTCCCAAGCGGGGCAATCCGCCGCTTCAATCTGATGGGCGACTATTCCTACGGCATTTACATCCTCTGCTTCCCGATCCAACAGACCATGGTGATGCTGAATCCGGGTATTACCCCATTCTGGCTGTTCGTGAGCGCCTTTCCCGCGGTGCTCGCACTCGCCATCCTATCTTGGCATTTCGTCGAGCATCCCGCGCTCAGACAAAAGGCTTGGGCCGGCGACAACGTCGGCAGCCTGTTGAGCGCCGGACAGCAGCGCCTCACCTCTTGGCTGGGACTCGGCGCTGCGCCGAAGCCGCAAGAGACGCAAGGCGGTCAATAGGGGCGAGCAAAAGGAAGCCCGGACCACCGATGGCTCAGTGGACCGGGCTCGAACCCCTAACGCTTACGACTTACAGGGGCGAAAAAGCTAGTAGCTCTGGGATGCTCCGCGATCGGCCGCATCGCCACGGTCGGTATCAGCGCCGACCGTCACGTTCTGCTCCGAGAGCTTCTCGTAGTCGGGCGCGGCGGCGAGCGTATCCGAGCTCATATTGGCCACGACCTTGATGTCGTTATTGTCCTCGCGGGCAATTTTGAGATCCTCGAAACGGATCGCCACGTCCTTCTCGCCCATGCCTAGGAAGCCGCCATGGCCGAGCAACACGGCGACGATCTTGCCGCTGTTGTCGGTGACGAGATCGTTGATGCTGCCGATGACTTCATCCTGGCTGTTGTAGACCGACTCGCCGATCAGATTAGAGGCGAGGTAGTCGCCGCTCTCCTGCTGGGTGAGGAACTGCGCGCCGCCGGAGTCGGCTTCGGCCGATTTCGGCGCGGCGGGCTCAATGGTCTTCGGCGCCTCAGACGATTGCGGTAATGCCGCATCCGGCTGCGACGGGGACATTTCCGACGTGTCGCCGGGGATCGGCGCTGCCGGATCGGAAGGCTGTGCCGGATCGGATGGGACCGCCTCAGGCTGCGCGGGCTCCTGTACGGCAGGCGGCATCTGGGTCTCGTCTGCCGGGTTTGGGTCCTGGGCGAGCGCCGGCGACAAGCCGAGCACCAGACCGAGGGCCGTGCATGTCAGAAGTCGATTCATCGTTTCGCTCCGTAGGTTGTTCACAGGGGGTATTGTTGCGGTCGGGAGCCGCCGGCGGGCCGCCCCGCGATCGCTTGTTTGAACAACGTTTGCCCTATTGCTTCGTTCCCGCATCGCCGCGCGGCGGGATCATCCGATGACTGACAAATGCGGTTTCGGGCCGTGCCGGCGAGGAGCGTTTCGCTATGCCATAACGCATTGAAGAAAAAGGATAAATGCGCCGAGCATGACGCGTCTTCAGGGTTGCGAATCTGCCGCCAAATCAGCTATAGAAAGGACATCCAGCGGCCCTCGCTTCGGTTTCGTGCGCGGCGGTTTTTCGATCGCGACCCGGCCGGCAGCGTGGGCCTCATGCACGTCTCGAAATAGGTTTTTCTCCAACCTTGGCTGACAACGACACTCCAGAGGCCGAGGGCCCGGTGCCCTCCGACATCAGGCCCATCTCGCTGATCGACGAGATGAAGCGGTCCTATCTCGATTACGCCATGAGCGTGATCGTGTCGCGCGCGCTGCCGGACGTGCGCGACGGGTTGAAGCCCGTGCATCGCCGCATCCTCTACTCGATGCATGAGAACAACTACACACCGGACCGCGCCTACAACAAATCCGCGCGCGTCACCGGCGACACGATGGGTAAGTACCATCCGCACGGCAACCAGGCGATCTACGACGCGCTGGTGCGTCTCGCGCAAGAGTTCTCCATGCGGCTTCCCTTGATCGACGGGCAGGGCAATTTCGGCTCGGTCGACGGCGACCCGCCCGCGGCCGAGCGCTATACGGAGGTGCGGCTCGCGCGCCCGGCGATGACCTTGCTCGACGACCTCGAGAACGACACGGTCGACTTCCAGCCGAACTATGATGGGCGCGAGCGCGAGCCGGTGGTGCTGCCGGCCAAATTCCCCAATCTGCTCGTCAATGGCGCGGGCGGCATCGCCGTCGGCATGGCCACCAACATCCCGCCGCATAATCTCGGCGAGGTGGTGGACGCTTGCATCGCCTATCTCGACAATCCCGCCATCACTCTCGACGAACTGATCGAGATCGTTCCTGGCCCGGATTTCCCGACTGGCGGGCTGATCCTCGGCCGCACCGGCATCCGCTCGGCCTATCACAAGGGCCGCGGCTCGGTCCTCATGCGCGGACGTGTCACCACCGAGACCATCCGCAAGGAGCGCGAAGCGCTCATCGTCACCGAGATCCCCTATCAGGTGAACAAGGCGGCGATGATCGAGAAGATCGCCGAACTGGTGCGCGAGAAGAAGATCGAAGGCATCGCCGATATACGCGACGAATCCGATCGGCAGGGCATGCGTGTGGTCGTCGAGTTGAAGCGCGACGCCATGGCCGACGTGGTGCTGAACCAGCTTTACCGCTTCTCGCCACTGCAATCTTCGTTCGGTTGCAACATGGTGGCCTTGGTCGGCGGCAGGCCGGAGCTGCTCAGCCTCAAGGACATGATCCGCGCCTTCACCGAATTCCGCGAGGAGGTGGTCGGGCGCCGCACCAAGTTTCTGCTGCGCAAGGCGCGCGATCGCGCCCATGTGCTGGTCGGTCTTGCCATCGCCGTCGCCAATATCGACGAGGTGATTGCCGTGATCCGCAAGGCGCCGGATCCTGCCACTGCGCGCGAGCAATTGATGGCGCGCGACTGGCCGGCGCGCGACGTGGTGGCCCTGGTCGAGCTGATCGCCGACCCGCGCCACAAGGTCTCCCCCAAGGGCACGTACCGCCTCTCCGAGGAACAGGCGCGCGCCATCCTCGATCTGCGCCTACAGAGACTGACCGCGCTCGGCCGCGACGAGGTCGGCGACGAGTTGAAGAAGCTCGGCGAGCAGATCGGCGACTATCTCGACATTCTGCGCTCGCGCGCGCGCATCGTCGGCATCGTCAAGGACGAGCTCACCGCCATCAAAGCCGAGTTCGGCACGCCGCGCCGCACCGAAATCACCGAGATGGAGGGCGAAGTCGAGGACGAGGACCTGATCCAGCGCGAGGACATGGTCGTTACCGTCTCGCACAAGGGCTACATCAAGCGCGTGCCGCTTTCCGCCTATCGCGCCCAGCGGCGCGGCGGCAAGGGCCGGGCCGGCATGGCCACCCGCGAGGAGGATTTCGTCACCCGCATCTTCATCGCCAACACGCACACGCCGGTGCTGTTCTTCTCCTCCCGCGGCATGGCCTACAAGATGACGGTCTGGCGGCTGCCGCTGGCAGCGCCGCAAGCCCGCGGCAAGGCGCTGGTCAATCTGCTGCCGCTCGACAAGGACGAGACCATCACCACCATTCTGCCGCTGCCCGAGGACGAAAAGAGCTGGGCGCAGCTCGACGTGATGTTCGCCACCAATTACGGCAGCGTGCGCCGCAACAAGCTGTCCGATTTCATCGAAGTCCGGCAGAACGGCAAGATCGCCATGAAGCTCGATGCCGGCGATCGCATTGTCGGGGTGCAGGTCTGCAACGAGCAGCAGGACGTGCTGCTCACCTCGCGCGACGGCCAGGCGATCCGTTTTCCGGTCGTCGACGTGCGCGTGTTCAAAGGCCGCGAATCTCCGGGCGTGCGCGGCATCAAGCTTGGCAAGGGCGACGAGGTGATCTCGATGACCATTCTCGGCCATGTTGAGGCCTCCGCGGCCGAGCGCGCCGCCTATATCCGCCAAGCCAATATGATCCGCCGCGGCGGCGCGGACGTGCAGGAGCCGGAGATCGACGCCGAGGAGAGCGGCGAGACCGTGGTGCTGACCCCTGAACGCTATGCGGAGCTCAGCGCGCACGAGGAGTTCGTGCTGACCGTGTCGGAGAACGGCTACGGCAAGCGCACCTCTGCCTTTGAGTACCGCATTTCAGGCCGCGGCGGCAAAGGCATCATTGCCATGGTCGTTAATCAGCGGAACGGCAAGCTGGTCGCCTCGTTCCCCGTGGAGGAGACCGACCAGATCATGCTGGTGACCGACGGCGGTCAGCTGATCCGCGTGCCGGTCGTTGGCATCAGCATCACCGGCCGTTCGACACAGGGCGTGATCGTGTTCTCGACCGCCGAGGGAGAGCACGTAGTCTCGGTCGAGCATATTCCCGACGAGAATGGCGGCGAGGAGGACGGCGCCGAAGCCGGCGCGGGACAAGACTGAGTGAGGCGCTCAGAGCGCCGAGCCGAGCGCCTCGTCCTGCCGGCGATCTCTGCCGATCTCCGTGAGCGAGCGCGCCGCGGGCGAGCGGGCGGCGAGCGCCGAAAGGTCGCGTACTAGGGCCCGGCTGCGCTCCGGCTGACTGATCAGGCCCGCCCTCTTGAAGCGCGACATGATGCGCGACAGCGTATCGGGATTGAGGCCGAGATAGAACGCGATCTCCTTGCGGTCGAACGGCATCCCGAAGGCAAGCGCGCCGGCCGCGGTCGGGCCCCCCAAGCGCAAAGCAAGCTCGGTGAGCAGCGTCGCCACCTTCTGCTCCGCGTCGAATTGCCCAAGCGTGAGGGCATGGATCGCCTGGCGCGCGATGCGGCGCGCCACCGCGCGGTCGAGATAGTCCCCGACCGCCGGATCGGAGGCGGCAAGCTTGTCGAGCGCGGCATCGCGCAGGCGCCAAAGCTCGCCGCTATTGGCCGCAATCAGCGCAGACTCGGTGGCGGGTGGCAGAAAGCAAGGCCGCAACAGATCGCCCGGAAAGAACAAATCTGCGATCTGCCTAGGGCCGCCGGGTAGTCCGACCTCGAGCATCAGCACGCCCGAGCGGACGATAAAGGCCGCGTCGGCGCCGTCGCGGCCGAAGGTGAAGCGCTGCCCTCTGCGGGTGCGCAAGCTGGTGGCTTGGGATTCGACGGCGCAAGGAACGCCGGCCGCCTTGCAGGCGGCACAAGGTACGCTCGCCGCCTTTGCGTGTTCGCGCTTTTGCATGTCCGGTGTGGCTATCAAGGCTTGCCCCCGCTCAAAGAATGGCCAAGCCCTAGCTGTCCGTCAGGGAGACCCCCGGGGCCTTGATCTCGATCAACTCGATCCCATGCCCGGTCGCCGCGCGAGCCGAAGGTTTTGACCTGGATCAAGAAAACTCTGTGGCGCGGAGGCAACAGACGCACGGCGATAAGTCGGGCTCTGACTTCCGTCAGCGTCAAACCCCAATCGACGCTTTGATGCGCGCAAGCCCCGTCCCATGAATGTCGATGAGACTCGCGTATTGCGGAAGCGCGCAGGGCACGGGGGACTGGACCATGATACGAACGACGCGCGGTCTATTGACCGTCCTCGGCCTGGGGCTTGGCCTGGCTGGCAGTCTACATCCGGCCGCGGCGGGGAGCGACGACGGCAATGTCATGGTCCGCGTGCTCGGCACGGTAGTCGACCCTGAGACGGATGCCACCGTGAAAGCGGGTGGGGTCGTTATTCCCGGCGCTGACGCCGATGTCAGCACCGAGGTGATCCCCGCGCTGACCCTGAGCTATTTCTTCAACAAGAATCTCGCGGTCGAGTTGTTCTGCTGTTTTGCCAAGCACGAGATCGATGGGAAGGGGACCATCGCTCCGCTCGGCGAGATCGCCGATACCTGGATCTTCCCTCCGGCGCTGACCCTGCAATATCACTTCACCGCCATGGGCGCCTGGAAGCCTTATGTCGGCGCCGGCGTGCAATATATCGATTTCTTCGACACCGGCACCGGCCAGAACCGGCTCGGCGCGACCAAGGT
>JBQGDO010000083.1:0-20830 GCA_052039105.1 Methyloceanibacter sp. | reverse complement strand
GCCTATCACGAGGGCGGGCATGCGCTGGTGGCGCTGCATCTGCCGGCGTCCGATCCGGTGCACAAGGCGACCATCATTCCACGCGGTCGCGCGCTCGGCATGGTCATGCGCCTGCCGGAGCGGGACCAGCTCTCGCACACGCGCGCCAAGCTGAAGGCGGACATCGCCGTCGCCATGGGCGGACGCGTCGCGGAGGAGCTGGTGTTCGGGCACGACAAGGTGACGTCCGGCGCCGCCGCCGACATCAAGATGGCGACGCAGCTCGCTCGCGCCATGGTCACGCAATTCGGCATGTCCGACAAGCTCGGGCCGCTGGCTTACGGTGACAACGAGGAAGAAGTGTTCCTCGGCCACTCGATCGCGCGGCAGCAGAACCTCTCCGACGAGACGCAGACGCGCGTCGATGAAGAGATTCATCGCTTGGTCGACGAGGGCTTCGAGCACGCGCGCAAGATCCTGTCGGAGCAGATCGACGATCTGCATACGATTGCCCGGGGCCTACTCGAATACGAGACCTTGTCGGGCGACGAGATCAAGGACCTGCTCAAGGGCAAGCCGCCGGTGCGCGAATTCGCGGCGGAAGTGCCGACCCGGCCCGCACCCGCTTCGGCGGTGCCGTCGGCCGGCCGCGGCAAGCGCCCGCCTGAGCCCGAGCCGGATACCGGCGGGCTAGAGCCCCAACCGACCTAAGCGCCCACGAATGGACTCAGATGCCCGGCCTTCGCCGGGCATCTTCGTTTTGGGCGATGGCGCTTCGTGCTAAGGCTCGGGCATGCCAACGCTCTATCTTAGGCCAGTTGGGTTTCTCTACGGTGCGGCGGCCGAGGCGGCGATGGCCGACGGTCTGGCGCTACCGCTCGCGGGCGGCCCGATCGCGTTCGCTGCCGCGGAGTTGATCGAGGGCGCGCCCGGTGAGGCCAAGCGCCGGCTGTTCAGCGCGCCTGCGCTCGTCCAATCGAAGGACCCCGACCTTGCGGCAGTGCTGGAACGCGTCATTGCGGAGCGACCGCCTTTCGCGGGGCTTCGGCTCGATCGCCCCGTGCTGATGGGTATCGTCAATGTGACGCCGGACTCGTTTTCCGACGGCGGTCTTTACGACACCAAGGAAGATGCGATCGCGCACGCGGCCGAGCTTGCCGCTGCCGGTGCGGCCATCGTCGATATCGGCGGGGAGTCGACGCGGCCAGGATCGGACCCGGTCGAAGCCGGACAGGAGGGCACCCGCGTGCTTCCGGTGATCGCGGGGCTGAAGGGACTCAACGCGGTCATTTCGATCGATACGCGGAAGGCAAGTGTGGCGCGTGCTGCGGCAAAGGCGGGCGCAAGGATCCTCAACGACGTATCGGCGCTCACCTACGACCCCGGATGTCTGCACGCGGCTATCGAGAGCGGCATGAGCCTCGTGCTCATGCATGCGCAGGGCGAACCGAAGACCATGCAGGACGACCCGCGCTATGCCGACGTCGTGCTGGAAGTGTTCGACCATCTGGCGGAACGCATCGCCGCTGCGGAGGCGGGAGGCGTCGACCGCTCGCGCATCGCCGCCGATCCCGGGCTCGGTTTCGGCAAGACTCTTGCGCACAATCTCGCTCTTCTCGCCCATACCAGCCTGTTCCACGGGCTTGGCGTGCCACTCCTGATCGGCGCTTCGCGCAAGAGGTTCATTCAGGGGGTCTCGGGGGGCGCCCAGCCAAGAGCCAGGGAGCCGGGCTCGCACGCCGCGGCCATCGCCGCTGCGGCACAAGGGGCGCAGATCTTGCGGGTGCATGACGTGGCCGGCACAAGCCAAGCGCTCGGCGTATGGCGGGCCGCCTGGTTTGGCACTGAAAATTAAGGCAAATCTTGCATGCTTGGGCCCCGATCTGGTGTAATTTTTGCTTACATTTTTTGAACGTGCAGGTGGTAAGCCAGGAGCATAATCTCTATGCGGCGCCAGTCAGAAAATAAGAGCAGGCAGGCGTCTACGGGGACTAGACGGGGGGGCCTCACCATGCCTCGCAAATATTTCGGCACGGATGGTATCCGTGGCAGCGCGAACGCCTATCCCATGACCTACGAAGTGGCGCTCAAGGTGGGTATGGCTGCGGGCAATCTATTTACCAACGGCTCCTATCGCCATCGTGTTGTGATCGGTAAGGACACGCGCCTCTCCGGCTACATGATCGAATCCGCGCTCGTCTCGGGCTTCACCGCCGTGGGCATGGACGTGTTCCAGCTCGGACCGATGCCGACACCTGCCGTCGCCATGCTGACCCGCTCGCTCCGCGCCGATCTCGGCGTGATGATCTCCGCTTCGCAGAATCCGTTCTGCGACAACGGCATCAAGCTGTTCGGCCCCGACGGCTACAAGCTCTCCGACGAGAAGGAGGAGGAGATCGAGCGGCTGATGGAGGGCGACAGCGTCGAGCTGTTGGCCGCCTCCGAGTTGATCGGCCGGGCGACACGCATCGACAGCGCGCGCGAGCGCTATATCGAATTCGCCAAGCGTACCCTGCCGAAGAACATCCGCTTCGACGGCATCAGGGCGGTGATCGATTGCGCCAACGGTGCCGCCTACAAGGTGGCGCCCGAGGCCCTGTGGGAACTCGGCGCCGAGGTCATCAAGATCGGGGTCGAGCCTAATGGCTTGAACATCAACAAGGATTGCGGCTCGACCTCGCCCGATGACTTGATCCGCAAGGTCAATGAAGTCCGCGCCGATATCGGCATCGCGCTCGACGGCGACGCCGACCGCGTGGTCATCGTCGACGAGAAGGGCCACATCATCGACGGCGATCAGCTCATGGCGGTGATCGCCGAATCCTGGCTGATGCGCGGGCGTCTCGCCGGCGGCGGCATCGTCGCTACGGTGATGTCCAATCTCGGTCTCGAACGCTACCTTGAAGAGCTCGGGCTTGGGCTTGCCCGCACGCCGGTCGGCGACCGCTACGTCGTCGAGCATATGCGCCAGCACGGCTACAATGTCGGCGGGGAACAGTCGGGCCATATCGTGCTGTCGGACTTCTCCACCACCGGCGATGGCTTGGTCACCGCGCTCCAGCTCCTCTCGGTGGTCGCACAGAGCGGCAAGCCGGTGAGCGAGATTTGCAACCGGTTCGAGCCGCTGCCGCAAGTGCTGAAGAATGTCCGCTACAAGAATGGCGGCCAGCCGCTCGACAATGTGGGCGTGCAGCGAGCCATCAACGACGGCAAGTCGAAGCTCGGCAAGCGGGGCCGGCTCGTCATCCGGCCTTCAGGCACCGAACCTGTGATTCGGGTCATGGCCGAGGGGGATGACGAGAAATTGGTTAAGACGGTGGTCTCCGACATCGTCCACGCGCTGACCGACGCGGCCGCCTAGCGGAGCGCTGTCTTCGGGGAAGCATCAGCATTTTCAGTGCGTTATTGCCCCCGTGGCGCATCCGCCACAGGGCGTGTCGCCGTGGCACGCGGGTTAGGAATTCGTTAACCATTCGCCTCCCATAGTCCCGAAAGAACACAGCCCACGCGGGCAAAGCGACCTTCGCTGCCGAGGCGTGAGGCTGCGTCGAGAGGGGACAAACATGGGACAGACACGCTCACTTTGCATCGGACTCGCCCTGCTTCTAAGCCAGGCGACCGTCGCCTACGCCGCCGATCTCGGCCTGCCACCGCCTCCGCCGCCCGAGCCTTGCGTCGGTTGCGTCGGGCCTTGGTATCTCAAGGGCTTCGTCGGCATGGCCAATCCCGATGTTGGCAGCATCGACTACGAACTGATCACGCCCGAGTTCTTTGAGATCGTGCACAAGGACCTCAAGAGCACGCCGCTGTTCGGCTTGGGCTTCGGCTACGACACCGGCCATTATTTCCGCTTCGACATCACCGGCGAGTATCGCGGCAAGGGACTGTTCGTCGCGCAGGACAGATATACCGACGGGAACGTCTTCATCGCCACCAACGACTATCAGGCGGACATCGAGAGCTGGGTCGGGCTGTTCAACACCTATATCGATCTGGGCACCTGGCACTGCGTGACGCCCTATGTGGGTGGCGGCATCGGCTTCGCCTCGATCTCGGTGCTTGGCTACACGGACGTGAATGTCAATGTCCCAGGTGGAAGTGTCGCCTACGGAAAGGATCACACCGAGACGAATTTCGCCTGGGCGCTTTATGGCGGCTTGGCCTATGAAGTGACGCCTGGATTCACCATCGACCTCGCCTATCGGTATACCGATCTCGGCGATGCCAAGACGGGCAAAACCTTCACCTATGACAACGCAGTCACTGCCGGGAGCTTCGAAATCGAAGACATCACCTCGCACGACGTCATGCTCAGCGTGCGCTGGGCGTTGGGCAAGCAGCCCGCGCCTATGCCGGTCGCTTTCAAATAAGAAAAGCCCCTCAATACCCAGACTGCAGCACTCGCCCGCCCGTCACTTTGACGGGCGGTTTTTTTGCGCGCACCGGAGGGGTGTGTTGCGGACTTGACGTTCCTCCCGCTGATTCAGTAGGCCAGACGCGGGCGGGGAGCGAAGGAACAACTCTGGTGACAGTGAGCAAGAAACCGCCGTTGCGGCCGAAAAATCCACGCTTTTCCTCCGGGCCGTGCACCAAGCGGCCCGGCTGGTCGGTCGAGGCGCTGAAGGGCGCCCTGCTCGGCCGCAATCACCGTCAGCCAGAGACCTTGGCGCGCATCGAGCTGGCGTTGAAGCGAACGCGGGAGTTGCTCGATTTGCCGCCGGACTATCGCGTGGGCCTCGTTCCGGCGTCGGACACGGGCGCGGTGGAGATGGCGCTTTGGTCGCTGCTCGGTCCGCGCGGCGTCGACGTGCTTGCCTGGGAGGCCTTCAGTCTGGACTGGGTGACCGACATCACGCAGCAACTCAAGCTCAAAGACGTCCGCGCGCTGATCGCACCTTATGGCGAATTGCCCGACCTCAGCCAAGTCGATTGCGATCGCGACCTCGTGTTCGCCTGGAACGGCACGACGTCAGGCGTGCGGGTGCCGAATGCCGACTGGATTAGAAGCGACCGCAAAGGGCTCACGATCTGCGACGCAACCTCCGCCGTTTTCGCGCAAGCGATCGATTGGACGAAGCTCGATGTCGCAACCTTCTCCTGGCAGAAGGTTCTCGGCGGGGAGGCGCAGCACGGCATGCTGATCCTTTCCCCCCGCGCCGTCGAACGGCTTGAGAGCTACACGCCGCCCTGGCCGCTGCCCAAGCTGTTCCGCATGACGCAGAACGGCAAGCTCAACAGCGAGCTGTTCGAGGGCTCGACCATCAATACGCCGTCGATGCTTTGCCTGCAGGATTATCTCGATGCGCTCGATTGGGTGGAGAGCGTGGGCGGGCAGGCGGGGACGATTGCGCGCTCGGAAAGGAATGCTGCTGTGATCGCCGAGTGGGTGGCGCACACCGCTTGGGTCGATTTCTTGGCGCGCGTGCCTGAGACGCGTTCAAACACCTCGGTGTGTCTGAAGATCGTCGATCCGGAGGTGCTGGCGCTGCCGCCGGAGATGCGCGATGCCTTCCCGCGGCTGATGGCAAGTTTGCTCGACGTCGAAAACGTCGCCAAGGACATCGCGTCCCATCGCGCCTCGCCGCCTGGCTTGCGCATCTGGACCGGAGCGACGGTCGATAAAAGCGACGTCGAAGCGCTGATGCCGTGGCTCGACTGGGCCTTCGCCGAGGTGAAACGCAGCGTGGCCAAGGCCGCCTGAGCTTCGGCCTCCAATTTTGTTAGAGGCCGATAAGCTCAGGTAACTCACCCTAGCTCTTATGGGGGGCTTGCGGCGAACGGTAGTGGGAATGCCTGAGATATCTTGGCGTTCCTTGTCCCACCTTCGTCGCCGTCGGCTGGCCCATGGTCGGACAGGTTTCGGCGTTAGGATACTTCATGCAATTCGGCACGTCGGCAAGAGCCGGCGTCAGCGCGCCGAAAATCAGCATCCCGGCGGCAGCAAAGCCAATCGCAGCAGATCTAAGCATGGGATTCTCCTTACTTGTGAGGCATGGCCGTCACGGACGGTGGCGCCAATCGTCCATCAAACCCGCTCGCGCTCCCGCGGTTCTCGGGGTACGTGCCGCACACCGCTTATGTCGCGCAGCGATTTGTCACGCGCGACACTTGTCGCACCGGACTTGAAACCCGCGGGCCTCGAAAAGCCGGGCATCAACGCTCTCGCATCTCAAGAGGCCCCGCGCTATAAGAGCCCACGGCCCCGGGCGTTCCCGGGGCCGTTTCTGCGTCCGGCCTTAGATTCAAAGGATTAGCATAGTGGCTAATGTCGTGGTCGTCGGCTCCC
Source organism: Methyloceanibacter sp. (assembly GCA_052039105.1). GTDB lineage: Bacteria > Pseudomonadota > Alphaproteobacteria > Rhizobiales > Methyloligellaceae > Methyloceanibacter. Next base: position 14,565 of record JBQGDO010000083.1, on the reverse strand, counting down.
AGTGGGGCGACGAAGGCAAGGGCAAGATCGTCGACTGGCTCTCCGAGCGCGCCGATATCGTGGTGCGCTTCCAGGGCGGCCATAATGCCGGCCACACCTTGGTGATCGACGGCACCACCTACAAGCTGTCGCTCCTGCCGTCCGGCGTGGTGCGCAAGGGCAAGCTTTCCGTGATCGGCAACGGCGTCGTGATCGACCCTTGGGCGCTGGCCGAGGAGATCGCCAACATCGAGAAACTTGGCGTCTCAATCGGCCGCGAAAACTTGCGCATCGCCGAGAACGCGACCCTGATCCTGCCGCTGCACCGCGAACTCGATGCGCTGCGCGAGGCGGAAGCAGGCGACGGGAAGATCGGTACCACCAGGCGCGGCATCGGCCCGGCCTATGAAGACAAGGTGGGACGCCGCGCGATCCGGGTGATGGACCTTCAGGATCTGCCGTCGCTCAAGCCGAAGATCGAACGCATCCTCGCGCATCACAATCCGCTCAGGCGCGGCCTCGGCCAGAAGGAGATTTCCGCCGACGAGTTGTGCCGCCAGCTCTCGGAGATCGCACCGAAGATCCTACCCTACGTCGATACGGTGTGGGCGCTGCTCGACCAGAAGCGGCGTCAGGGCAAGCGCATCCTGTTCGAGGGCGCGCAAGGGACGTTGCTCGACATCGACCACGGCACCTATCCATTCGTCACCTCCTCGAACACGGTGGCGGCGCAGGCGGCGACAGGGTCTGGCATCGGGCCGGGTGCTATCAGCTATGTGCTCGGCATCACCAAGGCGTACACCACGCGGGTGGGGGAGGGGCCGTTCCCCACCGAGCTCAAGGACGAGACCGGGAAGCTCCTCGGCGAGCGCGGGGCGGAGTTCGGCACGGTGACGGGACGGCCGCGCCGCTGCGGCTGGTTCGATGCTTGCCTCGTGCGGCAGACGCGCAAAGTCGCCGGCATCAACGGCATCGCACTCACCAAGCTCGACGTTCTCGACCAGTTGCCTGAACTCAAGATTTGCATCGGCTATAGGCTCGACGGGCTGCCGCTAGACCATCTGCCGGCGGCGCAAGGGGCGCAGGCCCGCGTGGAGCCGATCTACGAGACGATGGAAGGCTGGACGCAATCGACGCGCGGGGCACGCAGCTGGGCCGAGCTCCCGGCGCAATGCATCAAATATGTGCGGCGACTGGAGGAGCTGATCGGCGCGCCGGTGGCGCTGCTCTCGACCAGCCCCAAGCGCGAGGACACCATCCTCGTGCACGACCCATTCGTGGATTGAGGCGGCCGTGGCCGAGGCCAAGTATCCTTGGAAAGTGGCGTGGATCACCGGCGCATCGGGCGCGATCTGCGGCGAGATCGCGCGGCGGCTCGCCACCGCCGGCGTGACCGTAGCGGCGACGGCCCGGCCGGGCGATCGGCTCTTTGCACTCGCCGCCGAAAATGAGCGCATCGCTGCGGTCCCAGCCGACGTGCTCAACCCCGACGCACTGAGACAAGCCGCAGGTAAGATCGAAAGCGCGCTCGGTCCCATCGATCTTGCGCTGTTCGGCGCCGGCATGTACGCGCCTTTCGATTTTCGCAATATCGATCTCGACGGCTTCCACAAATCCATGGCGCTGAACGTGGACGGCGTGATCAACGGGATTGCGGCGGTGCTGCCGGCGATGCTCACGCGCAAATCCGGACACATCGCCATCATGGGATCGCTGTTCGGTTATGCCGGCTGGCCGGAGAACGGCTCCTACGGGGCGAGCAAGGCGGCGGTGATCAATCTCGCGGAGAGCCTCAAGCTCGAGCTCTATGGAACCGGGGTCGACCTTACCTTGATCAACCCGGGCTTCGTCGACACACCGCTCAATGCGTCATACGATCCCAAGAAGAAGCTGTTCGTGATGAGCAAGGAGCGCTGCGCGCGGAAGATTTTGCAGAAACTGCCGCGCAAGCCTTACGAGATCGCCTTCCCGCCGCAGGTCTCGATTTTTCTCAAGACCATGCGCTCGCTGCCGCGCGCGATCTCTTTTCCGCTGATCCGCTGGTTCACGAAGACGATGCAGGGCTAGCCCAGCAATTCGCGGAAATAAGTATCGAGCATGCGGTTCTTGGGGTCGGCGGCCTGGCGGCGCGCGGCGAATTGCTGAAGCCTGACGCCGAAGGCCTTGCGCACCTGCTCACGGGTCAGGAACGGTGTCTGGTTGAACAGCGGCACGCCGCGCCGCGCGCTACAGAATTCGTTGTAGTAGCGCAGGAATTCTTCCCATTCGGGACCGCCGGTCGAGGCCGGGTCGATGCTCAGGGTCGCCGCCTCCCAGCTATAGGAGAGCAGCGCCTCGGTGTCGCGGCAGATCGCGTAACCCACGCTCGGCAAGTCGCAGCGATAGCCGGTCTTCTGCTCATAGTGGATGCAGAAATTGCAATATTCCTCGAGAATGTCGAAGAAGCCGGCCTCGCGGAACGCCCACATGCTGAACAGATATTTGTTCGCGCCGGGGTCGCGCGGATAGTTGATGATCTGCGCATGCGGCAAGGTGCGGTCGCTGCGCACCCAGAGCACCAGAGCCTGGCGCAACAAGAAGAAGTGCAGCTTGTCGGCGAGCGTGCGCAAGGCGCGGTTCTTGGTGGTGCGCTGAATCCACTGCGTGGCGGCCGGCCCGTATTTGCGCCAGAAGCGGTTGCGGTAGACCCAGGTATAGCGCGAGGTGGGCTGCGCTTCGGGATTGTCCTTGCGCAACTCGACCACGGCGCGCTTCACGTAAGGAAAGATGTAATACATCACGGCAAAGCCGCGCGCCTTGTAGATCGGGAAGTATTTGCGGAAATTCTCCAGGCTCAGCGAATAGTGGCGCACCGAGAGCGCGGTCGTGGGCCGCACCCTGATGGTCACTTCGTAGACGATGCCGAACAGCCCGTAGCTCGAGCGGATGATCTGCATCTCTTCCGGGTTGTCGCGCTCGTTGATCTCTTTCAGCTTGCCGCCCGGGGTGACCAGGCGCATGGCGGTCACATAGGAAGAGACCTGGCCGAAGCCGCCGGGAAAGGAGCTGTCCTTGGTGGCGGCGGTGGCCATGGCGCCGAGCGTGACATTGCCGATCTCGGTGGTGATGTAGGGCTGCAAGCCCCGCTCCTTCAGCGCATTGGCGAGCGTCTGGTGAGTGACGCCGGCCTCGACGGTCACCGTGTCGTCGGTGAAATGCAAAATGCGGTTCATGGCCTTCATGTCGACCATGGTGCCGCCGTCGTCTCCGTTCATCCGCGCGGTGGAATGCATGGAGCCGGCCGGCCGCACGGGCGAGGGGAAGCGCACCTCGTCGGTCAGGATCTCGACGATGTCCTCGACGCTCTCGGGCGTCGCCACCACCCTGGGACGATAGGTCCAAGTCCCGTCCCAGGTCTTGATGGTGACATCTTGTTTGATTTGCATGTATTCCCCCGGGGCGCCCTTCCGGGCGACAGACCATAAAGCAAACTTGCGCCGAATCCAGGCTCGAAAGCGTCGCGCCCCGCCATAGAGATGCGCTTGCCAGGCCAGGGATTTGACACAAGTCAAAGAGAGTAAGGAAGAGCTTGCCTTGGGGTTGAACCCTTATTGCGGGAATGGTTAGGTCTGGCCAAGAAGCGCCCGTCCGGGGCGGCAAAAGGAATCGAGGAACCGTGCGACGTTTCTGCATCATTGGGGCGGGGGCCTGCGGCCTCGCCGTGGCCAAAGCTTTCGCCGAGCAAGGCATTCAATTCGACTGCTTCGAGGCGCTGTCCGATGTCGGCGGGATCTGGAATCCAGAGAGCCCGGATGTCGTCTACGGCTCGACCTGGCTCAATTCGTCGAAGAAGCTGTCGCGCTACCCGGATTTTCATTTTCCCGAGGACTGGGCGCCCTATGCGAGCCGGGCGCAGGCGCAGAGCTATTTGCAGGCCTATGCGAAGGAGTTCGGGCTCTACCCGCTGATCAGCTTCAACAAGCGCGTGACGCGCGCCGAGCACACTCCCCAAGGCTGGCGCATCCAGATCGAGGGCGAGAGCGCGCCGCGACTTTACCAAGGGCTGGTCATCGCCAACGGCCATCATTGGTCGCCGCACCTGCCCGCCTATCCCGGCCATTTCGACGGCGAGGCACTGCACTCCCACGACGTGAAGTCGAAGGAACAGCTCAAGGGCAAGCGCGTGCTGGTGGTCGGCGCCGGCAATTCCGCCGTCGACATTCTGTCGGATGCCGCGATCGAGAATGGGCGCGTGGTGCATTCGATGCGCCGCACATATTATTTCTTCCCCAAAATGGTGTTCGGCAAGCCGACCGACTGGTTCGTCGACGTCACCAGCCGCATTCCCTTGCCCCGGTCGGTGATGCGGTTGTTCTACCGCTTCGGCATGCGTGTGCTGGTGGGACCGCATCATCGCTACGGCCTCGAACGCCCCGACCATAATCTCTTCGAGGCCCATCCGACCGCGTGCAACACCTATCTCGATCACCTGATCCATGGGCGCATCGCGGTAAAGCCCGGCATCGAGAGACTCGACGGCAAGCGCGTCGTGTTTACCGACGGCAGCACGGAACAGATCGACCTTCTCATTTGGGCCACGGGCTTCCGCGTCAGCTTTCCCTTCGTCGACCCGTCCTACATCCTCGACGAGCAGGGCCGGTCGAAGCTCTTCATCCACACCTTCCATCGTGAGCTCGACGATCTCTTCGTGGCCGGGTTGTTCGAGCCGGCGGAAGGCGGCGTGTGGCAGATCGCCGATTTTCAGGGGCGGCTGATCGCGGCCTTCATCAAGGCGCAGGAGAACGATCCGAAGCGGGCAGACTGGTTCCGGTCACTGAAGGCGCACGCTCAGCCGGATATCGGTCACGGCATCAAGTGGCAGGACACGCCGTGGCATCGCTTCGAGATTCAGCACTACCGCTTCCGCATGTACATGAAGCGATTGCTGCGGAGATTCGGCGTGAAGTCCGGCGACAAGGTCGAGCCCCGCACGATGCAGACCGAGGGCGAAGCGGGCGGCGACACGAAGCTCAAGCTCGCGTCTTAATATTCAGCCCTGCGGCTTGGGCATGGAGCGGCGGAGCTGGCTTTCCACCAGCCGCGGGAAAAGCGCATTCAGCACGAAGAACAGCCGGTAGATCCCGGGTTTCACCACGAGCGGCTTCCCAGCTTCCGCCCCGGCAACAATGGCTTCCGCCGCCTGTTCGGGCGTGAGCACCGGCACGAGGCGAGGATCGGAGTTCGGCATGTTCTCGCGGCTGCCCGGATTGTGCTGCCAATAAGGCGTCTTCACCGTGCCGAGAATGACGAGCGTCACCTTGATGCCTTTGCCCTTGAGTTCCGGCCTGAGCGAGTCGGCAAACCCGGCGACAGCCCGGCGCGCGGCGATATAGGCCGAGGCGCGGGGCCAGGCAATATAGGCGGCGGGCGATGAGATGAAGACGATACCGCCCGACCCGCGCGCGATCATGCCTGGGGCGAACGCACGGGTGAGGTCGAAGGCCGCAAGATAAGGAACGGCCATCATGGTGCGGGCATCCTCGGGCGTCGTTTCGAGCAGGGGGAGCCAGCGGCCGGCCCCGGCATTGTTGATCAGAATGTCGGGAATGCCTACCTCACGCTGGATTCGGGCGGCCGCGTCGGCCGTGGCGGCGGCATCGGCAAGGTCGACCGCATAGGCCGTCGCCGTCCCGCCGCTGCGCCGAATTGCTTCGGCGACAGCTTCGAGCCGCGTCGTGTTGCGGGCGAGGAGAATTACCTGGGCGCCTTTGTCCGCGTAGAGCTTGGCGGTCGCTTCGCCGATTCCGCTCGATGCGCCGGTCACGAGCACAAGCTTCGAACCCATCAGAGGCTCCTCCTAAATTGCGCTCCGAAGTTGCAAGTGCTTGTCACAAGGCGAGATTTCGGGCTCTCGGGCGATGGGGCCAAGACTGTGGCACAAAGGCTACAGCAAGGCCGGAACCCATTGCTGCGACTTTCAAACATACTGGCAAGCGCGAGCCGCCGCGATAATCTTAGCGCCTCAATCGATGCGAGGGAGGCGTTCCGATGAGGTTGTATATGCGCGTTCTTGGGCTGGCGCTGGTCGCGGGGGGCTTGAGCCTGGCCCAAAGCGCGCCCGCCAGTGCAGGCTGCCTCGGCTTCTCCGGCACGGCCGACGGGTTCGACAAGCCGACCGCTGTCACCCGCGCGCAAGCTGCCGTGGCCCAGGCGATCGTCGACTACCGGAAACAGAAGCGGCTCGCGGCGGGCACCATCACGCCAATGCGCGCAAATCCGCAGCCTTATTGGCGCGACAGCGTGAGCGCGGACCTCTACCACAAGCCCGATATCGTCAACGCCAATTCCTACACGATTTGCTGGTCGGGCGTGATCTCGCCCTATGTTTGCACGTCGGGCGCCAAGGCCTGCTGGTAGTTCGAAAGACCCTGCATCGTGCCCCGGGGCGAGCCTCCCGGGGCCGATCCCCATTTTTTTATCGGGCGGCCTCCGCGTCCGTCTTGAGCGGTATCGGCGGCACCAGCGACACCTTCTCCGTCTTTTTCATCAGGAAGATGAGCGGAATGATCGCCAGGGTAACCATGGCGATGAACCAGAAGATGTCGTTGAAGGCGAGCATCTGGGCCTGACGGTCGATCTCGTGGACCATCAGCGGTGCCGATTGCGGCGAGTAAGGCGTGAGCCCGTATTGGCCGAGATAGGGAACGACGTCGCGGTTGAACGGCGTGATATGCGCGGTGAGCTCGTTGAAGTGAATTTGCGTCTGACGCACGAACAGCCAGCTCACGACCGCGATGCCGGCCGACCCGCCGATCCCGCGCATCAGCGCGTAGATGCCTGAGGCTTCGTCGTATTTGTCCTTGTCGATACTGGCGAAGGCAACCGCCGTCAGCGGCACGAAGAACAGGCCGGTGCCGACGCCGGCCAGCATGCCCGGCGTGGCGATGCCCCAGAAGTCCACATAGAGCGAGAAATAGGCCATCGGCAGGGTACCGAGCGCGGTCATCACCAGCCCGCCGATCACCAGCCAGCGCGCGTCGAAGACCTTGATGAGAATGCTGCCAGTGATGGCCAGAGTGATGGCGCTGACGAGGCCGCGCGGGATGAACAAAGTTCCCGCGACGTCGGGCGGATAGCCGAGCAGCCGCTGACTGAAGAGCGGCATGATCGCCATCCAGCCGAACAGGCTGATGCCGTAGGCGGTGATGGCAAGAGTGCCCGCAACGAAATTGCGGTCCTTGAGCAGCGACAAATCGATGATGTTGTCGGACTTGCTCCAGCCTCTGAGGAAGAAGGCGGCGCTGGCGAAGATGGCGATGATGGTGCCGGCGACGATGACCTTGGAGTTGAACCAGTCGCGGGTCTGGCCCTGATCGAGCACATACTGGATCGCACCCACGGCAAGTACCAGAAGGCCCATGCCTACCCAGTCGGTCTTGACGTCTCGGATCGGCCGCCTCGGCAAATGGCCGAGCGCCATCAGCAGCGCGAAAAGGCCGAGGGGGATGTTGATGTAGAAGACCATGCGCCAGGAATAGGTCTCGGTGAGATAGCCGCCGAGCGCGGGTCCGATCACCGGCGCCACCATGATGCCAAGCCCGAAAATGGCGAGCGCCTGGCCGTGGCGTTCGCGCGGGAAGGCGTCGAGCAGGATGGCTTGGCTCAAGGGAACCAGCGGTGCGCCGAATACGCCCTGGGCCAAGCGGAAAAACACCATGGTCTCGAGGCTCCAGGCCATGCCGCACAGGGCCGAGGAGACCACGAAGCCGGTGATGGAGAGCAGCAAGAGGCGCCGCCGCCCAAGCCAATTGGAGAGATAGCCGGTGAGTGGCATCACCACGGCGGCCGCGACGATATACGAGGTCAGCACCCAAGTGATCTGATCTGGCGTGGCGGCAAACGTGCCGAGCATGTGCGGGATCGACACGTTGACGATCGTCATGTCGAGCACTTCGAGCACCGCGGTCATGACCACGGCCACGACGAGCGCGATCGGGACGTGATCTGGCGGTGCGGGCGGAGCCGGCCGCGGCGGCTCGGCCGGCGGCTTGCGCTTCGATCCCCCGCCGCTACGCTTGGCGCGGGTCATTGCTTGCCTTGTTCGGCGCCGGTGGTGTCGACCCGGACCTCAGCGCTCGCTCCCAGGCGCAGCGGCTTGTCTGGGTTGGGGGTGCTCGTGATCTTGACCCTGACGGGGAAGCGCTGGGTCACCTTCACCCAGTTGCCCGTGGCGTTCTCCGGCGGCAGCACCGAGAAGGTCGCGCCGGAGCCCGCGCTGATGCTCTCGACCACCCCCTCGAGCACGCTGCCGGGGTACATGTCGATGCGGATGGTCGCGGGCTGGCCCGGTTTGATGCGGCCGAGATCGGTCTCCTTGAAATTGGCGTCCACCCACCAATTGCCCTCTTCGACGATGGCGAACACAGGGGTGCCGGCCTGTACGACGGTGCCAGGGCGGAGCGTTGCATTGCTGAGCCAGCCGGTTGCCGGTGCGGTGACATGAGTGCGCACCCGCTCATGGGTGGCCTTGTCGAGCTGAGCGGCAGCGCCGCGGAGCTGCACCGTCGGCGTGGTGACGGTCAGCTTCTTGTCCTGCTCGGTGTCGAATTCGGCCTGAGCGTCGTCATAGGCCTGCATGGCCTCGTGCCAGGTCTTCAAGGCGTCGGTCAGCGCGGGCGAGGGGGCCTCGCCTTCCTTCTGCGCGTCCTTTGCCGCGCGGAACTTGGTGAGCGCGTCCTCGAGCGCCACGCGCTTCTCCTCGAGCTTGGTGGCTGCCGCTTTCAGCCCATCGGCCGCGGTGCCTGCGGCGTCGGCCGCCGCATCGAATTGCGCGCGGGCATTGCGCAGCGCGGCGTCGTAAAGCGTGGGATCGATGTCGAACAGGGGGTCGCCGGCCGATACCTGGTCGTCTTCCCCTATATAGACTCGCGCGACAGGGCCCGAGACCTGCGGAGCCACGCGCACCACATTGGCGCCGGTATAGGCATTATCGGTCGAGGGGTAGATCGCGGCGTAATGCCAATAGAGTAGCACGCCGCCCACGGTGCCAATCAGGAGGACGAGCAGCGCAATCCAGCGATAGGTCGCGGCCTTGTTCTTGGTGCGCGTAGGGGTCTCGGTCGGAGCTTCCTGATTCACGTCGTTACCTCGGTTGCGGCTGGGGGGCAGCCGGCCTCGTCCTAGGCCTTAGGGCCCGCAAATCAAGGTGAAGCACGGCAGAATGATGACGAGGCTTAGACTGGAACGGCTTGAGGGGCAAGAAGTCCATGGCCCCGGCGGTTCCCAGGCAAATCGCCGCAAGCCATGCCCGGCTGGCGGAAAGCCGCGATTTTTGCCGCCGCACGCCCGCCGCAGCAAATGCGTTCGTTAGCGCACGTTTTGCGGAGTTTTGCGGCTTATTGCGTTCCACCTTGTTCGGACTAACATGCGAGGCGTTCGAAGGCGCATTGGAGGTGTTCAAAGAGGGGTTGGGCGCCTTCGCTTCGCGTCTTTGGTCAATTCCTGGTGATGCGGCGTTGGGACCACGTCTCAGTTCCGAGCACGCTGCCGTGGCAGCCGGCCGGAGGCCTGGATAAAGCTCGCAAGCTCGAACCGGGAGGAGAGGCGCAAATGACGACATCGAAATATATCGCGCGGCTGATGGGGCCGGTGCTGCTGACAATGGGTCTCGGCATGATCGTCGAGAACGAGACCATGCGCGCGCTGGCGCAGGAGTTCCTGACCAATCGAGGTTTGATCTACCTCTCGGGGATCCTGACCCTGCTGGCGGGTCTCGCCATCGTCAACGCGCATAATCTTTGGGTGCCCGATTGGCGCGTCATCATCACCATCATGGGATGGCTGGGGATCGCCGGCGGCCTGTTCAGAATTCTGCTGACGGGCCAGGTGCAGACCATCGGCACCGGGCTTGCCAGCAACACCGCCGCCATCGTCCTCGGCGGCCTCGGCGTCTTGGCGGTCGGCGGCGTACTCGCCTATAACGGCTACGAGGATTTATGGGAGGCGAAGCCGCAGCGCCGGGCGGCGCCAGCTTCGCGCGGCCGAAGCCGCGCACGCAGCGCCGGCGCCAAGCGGCCGCGCCGCAAGCGCGCCTAGCCGCGCGCATTTGACTCGCGCGTTGCCGGGTTTAGACTGAGGCCGTTCCGAGGGGAGCCCAGGCAAGGGGCTGAGAGTCCGCTGCCTTCGAGCGAAGGCCCGCGCGGAGACCCTTCGAACCTGATCCGGGTCATGCCGGCGAAGGGACGGGAACTTGCCGCATCCGCTTCTCCGGTATCTCCCTTCGCCTAGGGAGTATCGCGATGAACAAGCCGCTCTCGCCGCAAGACATGGCGCAGCCGAAGGTGACAAGCGGGCCATTGCCCGGCAGCCGCAAAATCTATTCGTCGCCGGAGGGGCACGCCGACTTGCGTGTGCCGTTGCGCGAGATCGCGCTGACGGACGGCGCACCGGCCTCAAGTAGCGCAGCGGCAGGCCATCAAAAAAAGTCTTTCCGCGTCTACGACACGTCCGGGCCTTACACCGATGCTGACGCAGCAATCGACGTGCAGCGCGGGCTCCCGCCGCTGCGCGCGCGTTGGGTCGAAGCGCGCAGGGACGCCAGACAACCCGTGACGCAGTTGGAGCTGGCGCGGGCGGGGATCGTCACGCCAGAGATGGTCTATATCGCCCACCGCGAAAATCTCGGCCGCGAACGGGCCGCCGAGGAGGCGGAAGCGCGGCTCGCGGACGGGATGAGTTTCGGCGCATCGATCCCCGCCTTCGTCACGCCGGAATTCGTGCGTCAAGAAGTGGCGCGCGGCCGTGCCATCATCCCCGCCAATATCAATCATCCCGAATCCGAGCCGATGATCATCGGCCGCAACTTCCTTACCAAGATCAACGCCAATATCGGCAACTCGGCGGTGACCTCCTCGATCGAGGAAGAGGTGGAGAAGATGGTGTGGGCGATCCGCTGGGGCGCCGACACGGTGATGGACCTCTCCACCGGCAAGAACATCCACGCCACGCGCGAATGGATCATCCGCAATGCGCCGGTGCCGATCGGCACGGTGCCGATCTATCAGGCGCTGGAGAAGGTGAAGGGCGACCCGGTCAAGCTCGACTGGGAGGTCTATCGCGATACGCTGATCGAGCAGGCGGAGCAGGGCGTGGATTATTTCACCATCCATGCCGGGGTCAGGCTCGGCTACATCCATCTCACCGCCGACCGCGTCACCGGCATCGTCTCGCGCGGCGGGTCGATCATGGCCAAATGGTGCCTGGCGCATCACAGAGAGAGCTTCCTCTATGAGCGCTTCGCCGAGATCTGCGAGATCATGCGCCGCTACGACGTGTCGTTTTCGCTCGGCGACGGCCTGCGCCCCGGCTCGATCGCCGACGCCAACGATCGCGCGCAATTCGCCGAGCTCGAGACCTTGGGCGAGTTGACCAAGGTGGCTTGGGAGCATGGCTGCCAGGTGATGATCGAGGGGCCGGGCCACATTCCGCTGCACAAGATCAAGGTGAATGTCGAGAAACAGCTCGAACTGTGCGGCGAGGCTCCCTTTTATACACTGGGCCCGCTGGTCACCGACATCGCGCCGGCCTACGACCACATCACGAGCGCGATCGGCGCAGCGATGATCGGCTGGTTCGGCACGGCGATGCTTTGCTATGTCACGCCGAAGGAGCATCTCGGCCTGCCCGACCGCGACGACGTCAAGGCCGGAGTGATCGCCTACAGGATCGCCGCGCACGCCGCCGACCTCGCCAAAGGTCACCCGGCGGCGGTGGCGCGCGACAACGCGCTGTCCGACGCGCGATTCAATTTCCGCTGGGAGGACCAGTTCAACCTGTCGCTCGACCCGGACACGGCGCGGGCCTTCCACGACGAGACCCTGCCCAAGGAGACGCACAAGCTCGCCCATTTCTGCTCGATGTGCGGGCCGAAATTCTGCTCGATGGAGATCACGCAGCAGGTGCGCGACTACGCGGCCAAGCTGGCGGATCCCTCCGGCCCTCATCCTGAGGAGGGCGCGCCAGCGCCCGTCTCGAAGGATGAGATTGAAAAAGGCATGGCGGAGATGAGCGCCAAGTTCCGCGCGCTTGGCGGCGAAGTGTATGTGGAGGAGGCGTGAGACCAGGGCGCCTCAATACACTCTCATTCGTCATGCCCGGACTTGTTCCGGGCATGCAATCTATGTTGAGGAGGACGGTTGAAGAGTGATCAGATGTCGTCAATCATTTTCTCAATGAAATCATATCCTCGATAGCCTTCAATGAAATTGAATCCGGCAAATATCTCCCAAATGAATCCAGTCAGGGCTTTTGACTCGTCGTAGCCAGGCTGGAGATGTTGCATCCTCAACAGGAACGCCTCCAGTCTCTTGAAAAAATCGAAGACCTTTTGGTCTTCGATTGCATAGTTATGGAGCACGTACTCTATTTGCTTGGAGAGCACGCTAAGACTCAGAATTATCTGGCGAAACTCATATGTCTCTTCCATCATTTGGTTTTCGAAAGCATAGAAGCCCTCGTCCGCCTCGCGACCGTGTGCGAACGCCGCTTTGAAAGCGTCCACCTCCATCAATCTTTCTACCTCCTTGGTGTCGGTGGTTAGGTCGTGTCGTCCGCCCGCGATACTGGAAAAGACAACCTGCCAAAGAATGTCCTTCTTGATATCCCGGTAAATTCGCTTGAGGTTGTGCTTTATGATATCTCGTCTGCGCTTTGCCGGCAGGTACACAACCAAGAAATAGAATAGGAATGAGATAAGCCCGCCCGTTAGAAAGTTGATGGAAAAGGAAAGAAGCTCTCTCTGCCACCCTTCCATCGGGCGAGGCAGACAAAGCTCGACAGTTAGCAACGCAGCCAAAAGAAGCGCGTTCAGATAAAACCAGTTGCGGACCTTTCGCACGGTCGCCGTCAACCAGCGTCGTATTGTCGGCCACATCTCTTCTTCCTAGGGTTCTAGCCACGAGTCGTGTCGCTTGCCCACGGATGGTAGAACTCTGCCGTGATTCGCGCAAAGCGCGTGCAGCCAGATGGCAAAAATGACAACGATGCAGTGTCTAATTTGGAATACTCCCGCCACGGAAACTCGGGTTTCTGACGGCGATAATGTGTGGGTGGACTCACCGAGGGCGGGGGGGCACGTATGGAATAACTGGGTCAGCAGTGCCTGGCGTCCACAAGCTGTCGAACGAGCAAAAGTTACTTCTGACAACTTGGCTATGCCAGCAGCGGTCGTTAGGGACGCCCAGTCCGCTAATCACGACTCGCACATTGGAAGAGATCAAAGCACGGCGCCCCCTCGTGACCTCTCAGCGGATAGAGCGGGCTCTACTTTTCTTTAGCGGCATGCGCTTTGACGACAAACTGATCGTCCTGCACAGAGAATTTACTGCTGGAGCGAGCAAATTCGCTGCGTTGACCGAATCTGTAGATCATAAAGACCTGCGCGCTCTCCTGGGTCTCTTGCAGGAGTTGGACCTCGTGAGGGACACATGCAAGGTAATAGGCCGAAGCGAATTTTCGCCTACTGCAAGGGGCTGGATTAAGCTTGAGGAGCTAAGCCGAACGACGACATCTGGAAAGCAAGCGTTTGTGGCGATGTGGTTCAATGACGCAACAAAGGACGCCTACGATCTTGGAATCGCACCGGCAATTCGCAATTGCGGCTATGAGCCTGTTCGAATCGACAGCAAAGAGCACTCCAACAAGATCGATGATGAGATTATTGCCGAGATTCGCAGGTCGCGATTTGTTGTTGCCGATTTCACCTGCGCAAAGAATCGGGTTAGAGGCGGCGTCTACTACGAGGCTGGATTCGCGCTCGGCTTGGGCATACCGGTGATCTGGTCCTGTGCAGAAGGGTCTCTTGAGGACCTTCATTTCGATACCCGGCAATACAATCATATTGTCTGGAAAGAGCCAGAGGAGCTTCGTCGTGCGCTAGAGGCTAGAATCGGCGCGGTCATAGGTGACGGTCCTTTGCCGAAAACCAAAAGTTAGTTGATCGAAGTGTTCCGCGAGGAGGGAACGCCGATAGTAGTCCTTGGCGGAACGAGTGAAAGCCAGCTCGCCATGAAAGCCCAGAGAGACGGCATCGATCCTGAGGCCGTGCCGAGCGGCACGGGCTGCGCGGAATGTCTGGCGGCGGGCACTTGGTGGTTTCATCTGCGAAGATGCGCGCTATGCGGCCATATCGGCTGCTGCGACTCTTCGCCGAACCAGCACGCCACGAAACATCACCATGCGACCGGGCATCCGGTGATTGCCAGCTTCGAGCCCGGCGAGCGCTGGTTCTGGGACTATCGCACGGAGCAGGTGTTCGCCGGGCCCGAGCTCGCCGCGCCGCGCTGGCATCCGGACGATCAGCCGACGCCAGGGCCTGCCGGGCTGGTCCCTGCGGACTGGCAGTCCCGCCTTAACGAGTAGCGTCCAGAGCCCACGCATCCGTGATGTGAGAGGCCCGGCCGTCCTCCTTCGAGGGCCGGCCCGCATACAGAGGCGCGAGCGCAGCGCGCCGCGAAGGACGGGCCGCCACCACAGCGTTAAGGCGTCACAACCCCCAACCCCCGGCGCGCGTCACCAGCGGGGAGGCGAGATTGAGCAGATAGAAATACA